>CAZJIS010000163.1:0-1001 GCA_964546125.1 uncultured Clostridium sp. | reverse complement strand
GCTTCATCCCTCCGTCCTATTCAAATTATAGCACGAAAGATAAAGTGAACGTAAACTACAGATGATTTACTGCCTATGCGGCAGGAATGCTTTGCATAGCGGGCGCAGAGGGAAGGGCAAGTTATGACGCTCCTGAACGGTTGCTTCAAGCATTGAACGATTATTCGGCTTCGGTTCCACTTTTTGATAAACCACTCAATAGAGCCGGCAAATTCAAAACATCGTCCACCAATCCATGCGCGCCGCTGCACCCTAGTTTATGAAAAATAAAAAATCTGTCATATTGGACCCATGTCAGTTGTCTATTATGTAGAAAACCATACTAAAATCGATATAAGGAGTGATGTTTATGATTGTCTAATACATGTACGTCACATACAGAAACCTTGAATCCCGACTGCGTATAACAGAATAACAGAAGAATAATAAACTTGCGGAGGTATCCAATGAAAACCAAGAAAATACTTAGCCTTATCCTCTGTGTAGCCTTCATCTGTATGGCGTTCGCGCCCACGGCACTGGCACGCTATGAAGGATGCAGTTATTGTGGTGCAAGGATGGTAGAGATTGATGAGTCATCTCCTTATGGTCATACCTATAAGTTTGTCACGTGTCTCAAATTCCCTAATAGGCAGGACGTTCTCCACACATACAAAATAGATCACCTATTCCAATGCTCAAACCCGAACTGCGGGCTTGAATACTACGTGGATACAGAGACCATTTCAGAACGGATTTGCGGCCACTGAAAACATTGAATGATTGGAGGGCGGCAACCCCGCCCTTCGATCAAATAAATAATGTACTATAAATATTAGACAGACATACGGCGATTAAAGCAATAAAAAAGCGAAATAACTTAAGTGCACGGATTTGGTTTATCTATAGCGAAATACAGATTCTTATAGGCGGCAATGATTCCTAACCATAGCTGTTAACTGAGTTCAAATACTTACTGAAATCAGGTTGTAGGAAAATGACGACTGTTGGAGGGCGTTATG
>CAZJIS010000162.1:0-1005 GCA_964546125.1 uncultured Clostridium sp. | reverse complement strand
CATCATCAACCATTACACACCGGGGGGCGAGAAGCTGCGCGATGAACACGCGCGCCTGACTTCGCGCCCGGGCCAGGTAGAGTTTTTAACGACCCTGCACTATATTGAAAAATACCTTTGCGAGGGGATGAATATCCTCGAGATCGGCGCGGCGTCGGGACGCTATTCGCACACCCTGGCACGGCGCGGCTGCCGGGTGGACGCCGTGGAGCTCGTGCCGCACAACATCGAGGTTTTCAAGGTGAACACCGAGCCCGGGGAGCAGGTTGCTATCTACGAGGGCAACGCGACCGACCTTTCGCGCTTTGCAAACGATCAATACGACATCACACTGCTTCTGGGGCCGATGTACCACCTGTTTGAAGCTGAGGATAAGCGTCGGGCGCTTTCGGAAGCGCAGCGCGTGACAAAGCCCGGCGGCGTGCTGTTCGTCGCCTACTGCTGTCCCGACGCGAGCATCGTGCAATATGGCTTTATGCGCGGCGGGCTTGAGAAGCTGTTTGCATCGGAGCTTCTTGACCCGGTGACTTTCAAGGCCGTGTCGCGCCCGGAGGAGATCTTCGAATTGCACCGCAAAGAAGAGATTGACGCACTGATGCAAAATTTTCCCGAATTGGAACGGCTGCACTATGTGGCAAGCGACCTCATCGCCCACTACATCACGCCCGCGCTTGCCCAATGGACGGATGAACAATTCGATCTTTTCATGCGCTATCACCTCACCTTATGCGAGCGGCCCGATATGGCGGGCCTTACGAACCATGCGCTCGATATTTTGCGCAAAACGAACCGGAAAGAGAGCCGCCGATAAACATCCAAAAGGCCGATTTGTTCGCCTAAATCGAGCTTGCGCCGGAATGCGAAGCGAACATGGCGCTTATGCCCCGCGCAAACTGCGTTGCCATACGCAAAGCGAGCGCCCCTTTCGGGGCGCTCGCGCGTCAATCAAAGCGGTTCGCTTTTGCTTTAGCGGATCTGCGTGCCTTCGGGGATGGCGTCGTCCAC
>CAZJIS010000161.1:0-1034 GCA_964546125.1 uncultured Clostridium sp. | reverse complement strand
TAACGAAGCCCCAAAAGCCTTGAAATCTCAGGACTTTTGGGGCTTGTTTTCTCCATTTGATAGCAAAATGATAGCAGAAGCCTTTTTCGGATTTACTCTGTTTACTCCCGTATAGCAGGTGGTTTACAGGTAAATCAGTCTTATCCTAAATAAAACGGTCTTGCTGACTTTTGAAAAGTTGGCAAGACCGTTTTTGCGTGTATGGGAAAGGCGCTTATTCTTTCTCTTTCAGGGCGTCTACGATGTAATTGCTCAATTCCTGAGAAGGAACCTTTGCCCACCGTTGCGTGGTGTCAAATTTGGGATAGTTGTACCGCCATTGGTCGTATTCCTCTTTGGAGATTTCTCCAGCCTTGAGTTTTGCGGCCTGCCCTTGCCACGCTGTGAGCATCTCCAGCATACCAACATAGGTCATGCCTCTGGATTTATCCAGCCGCAAGCAGATTTCGCCGTCAATCTCCCCAACTTGTAGGCCGCGCAAATCCTCAAGCGTAAAAAGGGTGTGCATCAGGCCAATATCGGTGTCGATGTCGGGAACAGCCAACGCCTGTGGGCATACGTCCAAGACATTCGCAAGGTCAGCAGTCATGTTTTCCTTCGGCGAGCGAGCGCCGGATTCGTATTGCGCCATGCGAACATCAGCCGTCTTTTCTGTGAAGCCGATGGCCATGCCCAAGTATTTCTGCGTCATGCCGCGCAGATTTCGGATAAACCTGATTCTTTCACCGATTGCCATAGCATCGTCCCCTGTCCGTAGTAAATTGACTTCTGGCATGAGTATAGCATATACGTTTAAGAATGGCAAGAAAAACTTAAATAAAAAAGTTAAACATTTTCTTGAAAACCACTTGACTTAACGGAATTGAGTTAGTATAATGAGGGAGACTTAAATAAATATAGTTAAGTCTAAACCGAATAACCGTCGCGCGCCACGGTAATGGCGCGTCCGCCCGGGCGAATCGGAAGGCGGCCAGAAAGTATTCCGACACTAAAGAACTATTATGCCTAAATGGGTTAAAAAGGAGGTTGTTCAA
>CAZJIS010000160.1:0-1043 GCA_964546125.1 uncultured Clostridium sp. | reverse complement strand
AGCCGCTCGAGTTCCGCGCGCTTCGCGCCGATCTGCTCGCTGAGCGCGCCCGCGCGGATGTAATCCGAGGCGACCTCGGGGGAGGCGAGCGTTTCTTCCATGCGGCCGAGTTCCTCTTCGCACTGCGCCACACGCGCCTCGGCGCGGCGCAGCTCGCCCGATGCGCGGTTGAAGGCGCTCTGCCGCTCCTTCTTCGCACGGTAATCCTCCGCCCCGGCGGAACGGTCCCGCTCGCGGCCCGCCTCCTGCGCCTGTTTGCGCTGCGCTTTTTCCTCGAGGTAATCCTCGTATCCGCCAAGGTATTCTTCGATGCCGTTCTCATTCATTTCAAGCACGCGGTCGGCAAGCCGTTCGACCAGATAGCGGTCGTGGGTGATGATGAGCATCGTGCCGCCGTACTCCTCGAGCGCGGCCTCAAGCGCCTCGCGCGAGGCGATATCGAGATGGTTCGTGGGCTCGTCGAGCAGCAAAACGTTCGCGCCCGAGAGCATGAGCTTCAAAAGCTGCACACGCGCGCGCTCCCCGCCCGAAAGCAGCTCCATTTTTTTGAACACATCGTCCCCCCGGAAGAGGAACGCGCCCAAGGCGCCGCGGATTTCCGTGTCGCTCATGCGCGGATAAAACTCGCGCACCTCCTCCACGGGGGTAAAGCCGGGGTGCGCGACCTCGAGGTTTTGTTCGTAATAACCGGGCTGCACGTTTGCGCCGAGGTACGCTTCGCCGTGATCCGCGCGCTCCTTGCCCAAAAGGATGCGCAAAAGCGTCGTTTTGCCGCAGCCGTTCGCGCCGAGCAAAAACACGCGCTCACCTTTTTTAATGAGAAGCTCTGCGCCCGAAAACACCTTTTTGCCATCGTAGGATTTCGCGAGATCCCGGGCGACGATCACATCGTTGCCGGCCGCGGCGCGCGCCTCGAAACGAAAGCGGATGGCCGCCGTTTCCCGCTCGGGCGCGACAAGGGTCGCGCGCAGCCGTTCCGCCTGTTTTTGCTTGGAGGCGGCGGTGATGAAGTTGCGCTCCTGCCCCCAGCGGCGCTGCTGCTC
>CAZJIS010000159.1:0-1207 GCA_964546125.1 uncultured Clostridium sp. | reverse complement strand
CCCGGCAACTGGCTGCCATAGGCTTGCGCCCTTAGGCCCTTTAGCTTTGCGTCACCCGCTTTCGCGGGCTTTGCCACAACGTGGGATAGCATGCTATCCGATTACATATTACAATATATATGGATGGTTGTCAACCCGCGCGTAACCCGAAATCGCAGAAAATCAACTGTTCATTTTTCCTCGGCAACCGGCGCAAAACGGTAGCTTATGGTGAACGCAGGGCTCGCATATTTTTGGTAAAACGCTTTTTTCACGCGCTCGAGCGGCACGCGCCCGGTTTCAAAGCTCACCGCGGGCAAGAGCACGGCGTACTGCATGCTGCTGTAACGGGCGATGGTGTCGCCGCGGCGCAGGTTCTCGCGCAGCACATCAAGCAAGAGGCGCATGAGCTTATCAAGATGCAGCGGCTCAACGGGCGCGTCGTCCATGGGGCTGATCGTGACGAGCGCAACGAACATCGTCGTTCCGAGGCGCGCGAGGTTGCGCATGTAAAGCTGGTAAATATCGCGCAGGATCACATAATCGCATACGAACGCGCCGTCGCCTTTTTCCTGCCCCCAAAGAAGGTCGCGGCGAATGGATTCGAGGTTCGCGCGCGCGTCCTGGTCGATGCTCATAAGCTTTTTATAAAAATCGAGCATGCCTTCGGAGGGGGCGCCCCCCGGCTCCTGGCGGGGGAGGTCCGAAGCGCGGCTGAATTGGGAAAGCGCTTCGGTGCTTTGCCCGGTTTGGAGCAGCGCGTTCATCAATTCCAGTTGGAGCTGCGCGTCGAACGCATCCACGTCGAGCGCCATGCGGCACAGTTCCGCGATTTCTTCATAGAGCGCGAGCGGCTTAGCGAGCGCAATGTAGTGCCGCACGGTTTTAAGATAAAGTTTGTGCAGCGCGACGCTCCGCGAGGCGACCCACGCCTCGGCTCCGGCGCCGGGCAAAAGCTCGCCCGCGTAGAGCGTGAGCACACGGTTCATTTTCGCGCGAAGCTCCTCTTCAAACGCTTCGGCCGCAAGAAGTTCCGTGCACAACTCCTCGAAGGCGTAGATGTCGATCTCACAATCGAGCGCGGGGTTCCAGCGGTAGCCGCCGCGTTCGGTCACGATGCAATCGGCGAGCAGCGGCGTGTAACCGGCGAGCGTGGCGCGCAGACGGCTCACCAAAGTTTTGAGCGCGCTCTCGGGGTTCGTGCTGTTTTCGCCCGGCCAGAGCACCT
>CAZJIS010000158.1:0-1209 GCA_964546125.1 uncultured Clostridium sp. | reverse complement strand
ACGTCGCCATGGATTACAAGGCCCCGCTCGGGCGCTACCCCGAAATTTGCTATGCAAGCGCCAGGGGTGTGCGCGAGAGCATCGACTTGCTGCTCGCCTCGAACATCTCCTTCGAACTGCGCACGACCGTCGCTCCCCAACTGGCGCTCGCCGACCTTTTAGAAATGGCCGCCGACGTGCCTGCTCTGCCGCGCTGGTTTTTGCAGCTCTATCGCGAGCAGGAGGGCGACCGCGAATTCCTGGGTAAACTCGAACCCTACCGGCCGGAGGAGATCCGGCAATTTGCGGAAAAACTCAAAGAGAGGCAGCCGAACGTCGAGGCGAGGGCGTAGTTAGAAAGGAACGTTGGGGGCTTGCCCTCAATTACTCTTAGCGCCATGGGCCCCAAGGGCGCGTTTTGGGGAGAATGGACGAAAACGCAAGACAAGAAACACAAAAAACGAGGTAATAGGAAAAATGTTGATACCACATTTACATTTTACAGGGAGCTGTGAGTCAGCAATACACCTATATGAGGCAGCGTTTAACACAAAGGTACACACTTTGGTTACAAATCGTCAATATGGCTCGGATGAGGATGGAATAGCTCATGCTGAAATGTTAATACATGGTCAACGGGTCATGCTAAATGATCGTTTTGGTAAAACAGATAGAACAACAGATATTTCTGTAAATCTGGTAGTTATGTTTCCTACAAAAGATGAGTTAAAGCAATGCTATGAGATATTGGAAGATGGTAGCACAACAATTGATGAAATGACATCCTTGCCCTATTCGGAGTGTTTTGTACAATTCATTGATAAATATGGCGTTCAATGGCTTTTCATGGTAGGAGAATAGCGCTTAGCCCTTATGGAAATAGCATAATTAAACCATGATAAAGAGAGGCAAATTCATATTTAATGGTATTCGTTCATCACGCAAGATTGAAAAGGAAATGAAAAGGTAAGAGCCGAATCTTGCCTGTACTTTTTTATCTATAATCTTAAAAGAGGTAATTAATATTTTAAGAATACAGGAAATTAAGGAAGTTTTACAGGGGTAATTCTCTTGTGCCTTTTTGCATTTTACAGGATTCCGAAGATTTTTTGCTTTTGGGTTTTATATATAGGCTGTTTTGCCTTCACTTTCACACAGCCTGAGGGAGAATGTACGGGGAATCTGCAAGGCCTGTCCGCCCCGGTGGTTGACACGCGCTCCTGTTGCATA
>CAZJIS010000157.1:0-1210 GCA_964546125.1 uncultured Clostridium sp. | reverse complement strand
AACCCGTAACCAACCCTGACACAACGCGAAAGAACGGGCGGCCCTCGGGCCGCCCGTTCTTGCTTCGTGTTCGCTAAAGCCGGCAAACATCAAAAACGGAGCCGTTTCCGGCTCCGACTAACGTTCTTCGAAAGGATGCTGTTTCGGCTCAGTCCGAAACGTAGGGGATCAGGGCGACCTGACGCGCGCGTTTGATGGCGATGGCAAGCTCCCTCTGGTGCTTGGCGCACACGCCGCTCATCCTGCGGGGCATGATCTTGCCGCGCTCGGTGGTGAACTTGCGCAGGCGGGGTACGTCCTTATAGTCGATATGCTCAACCTTGTCGGCGCAGAACTGGCAGACCTTGCGCCTGCCCTTGCGCAAACGGGGTTTCATCTTACGCTCTTCCATGATGAGTCACTCCTTTCATATAGTGGGGACGGCGCTTCAGAACGGAAGCTGATCGTCCTCGATGTCGATGAATCCCTCAGGGGCCTGCTGCTGCATGGGCTCGGTTCGGTTATAGTCCCTGCCCTCGCCGGAGCCGTCCCTGGATTCGCGGGGCGAGAGGAATTCGATCTCGTCCGCTACGATTTCGGTAACGTAACGCTTGGTTCCGTCCTTGGCCTCGTAGTTGCGCGTTTGCAGCTCGCCGACCACCGCGACCTTGCGGCCCTTGGCGAGGTAACGCCCGCACAGATCCGCGAGCTGGCGCCATGCCACAACATCAAAAAAGTCCGAAACGCGCTCGCCCTGTTGGTTTTGAAAGCGGCGCGTGACCGCGATGCGGAACGTGCAAACGTTCGTGCCGCCGCCGGTCGTGCGGACTTCGGGATCCTTGGTCAGGTTGCCAATCAGAAAAACCTTATTCATTGCATTACCAGCCTTTCCCGGTGCAAACCCGCGTTAGGCATCCTTACGGATGACGAGATAGCGGATGATGGACTCATCGTTGTTGAAGTTACGCTCGAGCTCTTTGGGGAGCTCCGGCGCACCCGCGAACGTAAGCAGCACATAGTAACCCTCGGTCTTGTAGTCGATGGGATATGCCAGGCGGCGCCTGCCCCACTCGTCCACATTCTCGATCTCACCGCCGTTGGCGGTCACGATGCCCGAAAACTTTTCGATCAGGGCCTTGACGGCTTCTTCCTCAAGCTCGGGCGCGATCACATACATAGCTTCGTATTTGTTCACGCATTTCACCTCCTTATGGTCTAGTGGCGCCGCCTC
>CAZJIS010000156.1:0-1234 GCA_964546125.1 uncultured Clostridium sp. | reverse complement strand
TGCAGGTCTTCGTGGTGACGCCGAGCGTCGAGGAAGAGCTCGAAGAGCCGCCCGAACCGCCGAGAGTATTATCCGAAGGGTCGGAAGAAGCCGAACCGCCGCCCGCGGTCGTGCCGGTGAGATTCACATAGCTTGCGTAGACGTAGCCGGTGGTGTTTTTATAGGAAATTTTCCAATATTCCTTGTTGGTTTTTTCGAGCACGGTGATCGAAGCGCCCTTGGGCACCTCGCTGATGCTTGTGAGCTTCGCCGCGGATTTGTTCGGGCCGCTGCGGAAATAAGCGGCCTGCTTCATAACCGCGTTCGCTTCACCCGTTTGGGCCGGGGTTTCGCTTGCGCCGCCCGAGGGGGAACCGCCAAACAGGCCCTCGGCATGCGCTGGGGCGGGGATCATCGCAAAGGCCATGCACAGTGTGAGAGCAAGCGCCAAAATGCGGGAGATTTTCTTCATAATCATGTTCCTTTCCTTTTAGAATGTTTGATCGTTTGTAAGGTTACGGTTGATTTTGCCCATCTTGGGAGGAAGTATCCTCGTTTTCATGGTCCTGGAAAGATCCTGTGTTCTCTTCTTCCTCGTCGAACACGAACGCTGCGTGCAATGGGTCGCGTTTGCGGCCTGCGGCCCGTTCGCCCTCTTGCTGTTTGCGCGCCCGCTCCATGGCCTTCCGGTCGGTGAGCACGATGTTGAGGGCAACGAGCGCCACAAGGCACGCGAGGCCCAGCGCCCAGAGCACGGTGTTGATCGTTGCGTACTGCCCGGCCGTGAGCGGCAAAAGCGCGGCGTAGGCGGGCGCGCTCGAGAGAAACTCGAAGGCGCTGTTGGCCAGCACAAACAGCGCGGTCACGCCGCACATGATGCGCATTACCAGGCGGTAGGTTTCGGGTTTGCACTTGGGGAATTCGTTGTCGATGAGCTTGCCCTTGCCGCGCACCGCGCCCACGAAAAGGTAAACCGCGATGATCGCCTTAAAAAGCACCATCATCAGGTTGGGGGATGCGGCGGCGGATTCCGCCGTGGGGGCGGCCTCGTCCATCATAAGCCGCGCAAACGTCAGGTATGCCATAGAATCTCTCCGTTTCCAAGTATTGATTATAATATCATTTAGGGGGGATTAATAAACCTCCCGGCCTGAATGTTCAAACAATGTTTACCCAAAGGGTTATAGCCGCTTGAGCTTCGCGCCGCCCTTGCCATCTTCCACCGCAAAGCCGAGGGCTTTTAATTCTTCGCGGA
>CAZJIS010000155.1:0-1278 GCA_964546125.1 uncultured Clostridium sp. | reverse complement strand
CACCAAAGAAGCGTTCCAGACGGGCGAAATGGTGAAAATTTGAGAACGTGTTATGAGCGCCGGGCACTACTTTGGGCTGTTAACAGTGAGCCGGACAGAAATGATTAGGTATGTGATCTTTTAAATTCCGCCGGTTCCGATTGAAGCCGTTCGAGTATATCGCAGCGGCGGTTCAGGTTTCGACGGCACCGGCGTGTTGTCGAACTCGCTTCCGCGGCCCGTGTGAAACATGCGGATTTCAAAGAAATTGCCCTTCGCCGCAGAAAAGGCTTATCCGTGCAGTTTAGCGCAGCCTGTTCAATTCTCCCATAATACCGAGCGGCTTGTCCGCCGCCCCGGTTTAGGTTTTTGTACAACAAATGTTATATTATTACAGCAATATCTTGACCGCAACTTTAATGCCATGTTATTCTTCATGTATTGTAATACTCTTGGCTATCCGAAAGTCAAACAGCCAATGGAATGGCAAATGATCGTGCATCCATTTCCTAACGTGAGCATCGACTTCCCAACCGCCGTTGCTGATGGGCAGGGGGAGCCGTGCCGAATGACAAGAACAAGAAGAAAATAATGCGTCAAGAACTCTATACAATTATTTATATTCATTAATGGTTAGGAGAAGCAGGTATATGGCTCCAAAGGTTAAACCGATCGCCTTTAGCGAAACGGACCACGTTATATTCAGGGCTTACTGTAATATAGCCGAAGCCGTCGCAAAGCTCATAGGCAAGCATTGTGAAGTTGTGGTGCACTCGCTGGAGGACCCGCGCCATTCGGCGGTAAAGGTGATTAACGGCAACATTTCAGGCCGGGCAGTCGGCGCGCCGCTAACAAATTTGTGCTTTGATTTGATTAAAGACAGCGAGGAAAGCGGTTCTGATATTTTGGGGCCCTATTATTCCATAAAAACAGAAGGGAAAACGATTCGCAGCATAACGGCGATTATCCGGGGAAAAAATGATCGCGTTATCGGATTGATCTGCTTCAATATGGATTTATCCTGTCCGTTCGACAGCATGATGAACGAATATTTGCCCCAAACATTGGATATAGCCGAAATTTACCCGCAAACAGTCGAAGAGCTGATCCATCATATGCTTAACGACGCGATGATTCATGCCAATGAGCTCAAAAACGTTTCTCCTTTAGAGAAAAATGTGGCTTCCATACAGATAATGATCGAGAAAGGCCTGTTCAACTTTAAAGGGGCGGTAGATATCGTTGCGCACGAACTCGGCATTTCCCGCACGACGGTATACAATTACCTTCGGGAAGCGA
>CAZJIS010000154.1:0-1310 GCA_964546125.1 uncultured Clostridium sp. | reverse complement strand
GCGCACGAACTCGGCATTTCCCGCACGACGGTATACAATTACCTTCGGGAAGCGAAATATAAATAACGCTATAGCAAGCAGTATGTTTCTTTCTTGAAGCCCGCGGAGTTGCCGCCGGGCTTTATTGCGTTTAGCGCCGCAAGGGCCTATAATTATATGGAGAGCATAGTAGGCTCTCCAACCGAGCTCCAGGAGAAAGGCGATACCAATGGACGATCCCCTCATTTTTTGCAAAGGCGGCGGCTGCACCGCAAAGCTCGGGCCGGGCGTGCTCAACCGGGTGTTGGAGTTCCTTCCCCGCGGGCCGGCCGACCCGAATTTGCTGATCGGCTACGACAGCAAGGACGACGCTGCGGTCTACCGGATTACGGACGACGTCGCCCTCGTGCAGACGCTCGATTTTTTTCCGCCGATGGTGGAGGACCCTTATACCTTTGGCAAGATCGCCGCGGCAAACGCTTTGAGCGATGTTTACGCGATGGGGGGCGAGATCGTCACCGCGCTCAACATCGTTTGTTTCCCGGAGGCAATGGACCTGAACATCCTCGGCGCGATTCTGCGCGGCGGCGCGGAAAAGGTCATTGAGGCGGGCGGTTCTTTGGCGGGCGGGCATTCGATTGCGGACGCGGATGTGAAATACGGCCTTTCCGTCACAGGCCTTGTGCATCCGAAAAAGATCTTTTCAAACAACGGCGGCAGGCCGGGCGACGCGCTCATTTTGACCAAACGCCTTGGCGTTGGCATCGTGTGCACAGCGCACAGGGTCGGCGAAGCGTCCAAACAGGCGATGGCGGCCGCCGTCGATTCGATGGTTACGCTCAACAAAACCGCTTCCCGCCTGTGCCGGAATTACGATATCCACGCCTGCACGGATGTGACGGGCTTCGGGCTGCTCGGCCATTTGCATGAGATGATGAACGGCAAACTCTCCTGCCGCCTGCGCGCGGCGCAAATCCCGGTCATCGAAGAGGCGCTTTCGTATGCGGACGAGTTCCTTTTGACCGCCGCAGGGCAGCGCAACCGCAACCATGCGGACGGGTTTGCGGCGTTCGAGGGCGTATCGTTTGCGATGCAGGAAATCCTCTTCGACCCGCAGACGTCGGGAGGCCTGCTGGTCGCGCTCTCCAAAGAGCAGGCGGCGGATCTTCTTTGGGAACTCAAGGCCGCCGGACTTCCCGCCGCGATTATCGGTGAAATTTCAGAGAAAACCGAAGCCGAAATTCGGATTACGGAGGAATGAATATGATTTCTGTGGACGCCATGGGCGACGCCTGCCCGATCCCCGTCGTGAAAACAAAGAACGCCATCAA
>CAZJIS010000153.1:0-1359 GCA_964546125.1 uncultured Clostridium sp. | reverse complement strand
TGTAAATTTAAATTAAAGCCAATAATTATTACACTGTTTTCATCATATCAAACATTGGCAAGTACATCGCTATTACTAAGAATCCGATTGCTAAACCCATTACTACTATCATCAAAGGTTCAATCATTGATGTGAGCCTTTGAATACTGGCTTCCACTTCTTCATCGTAAAAGTCAGCAGTTTTGTAGAGCATATCATCCAAGGAGCCTGATTCTTCCCCAATTCTTACCATTGAATCCACCATTGGCGGAAATATCCCTACATCTTTGACGGTTCTTGACAGAGAAACACCTTTTCTGATATTTTCTATGCCTAACAACAGTCTTTCTTCAATAATAGAATTATTAACTACTCTTGAAACAATTTCCATTGCCTGTATCAGGGGTATACCTGATGATAAAAGGGTTGACAGCGTTCTTGTAAATCTTGATGTCGCAAGCATTGTGGATGTTCCTTTCACTATGGGCAACCTTAACTTCATGCTGTCAAAAAACCTCCTCCCTTCTGCTGTCTTCTTATACATGGATATCCCTACAACTATTGCAACTATGACAGCTGTATATATATACCAATATGTTTGCAGCGAATTGCTTAAGTTTATCAACATCTGTGTAGGTCCCGGCAGTTCAGTGCCGCTTCCTTCAAACATTCCAATAAATGTAGGCATTATAACTACTAACATAAACACTACTACTGCTACTGAAACAACTGCTAATACTGCAGGATATACCATTGCAGCTTTCACTTTGTTTTCTATTTTATTTTCCTTTTCAAAGTGCTCAGCCATTCTAAGCATTATAGTATCTAAGTTACCGCTTACTTCACCTGCTTCAACCATGCTGATTAATATAGCAGGAAATACATCTATATGCAGTTTCATTGATTGTGACAGCGTGGAGCCTTTTTGCACTTCTTCATATGTATCTGCAATTGCATTTTTAAAAGTCTTGTTTTGAGTTTGTGCAACCAATATTTCCAAGCAAGGTACTATTCCAAGTCCAGCACTTATCATTGTATAAAACTGTCTGCAAAATAGTGCTAAATCTTTTTTCTTAACTTTCTTTTTAAATATTTCAATTTGGGCTTCGCTTTGTATGTCACGCTCTATGGATAATACTAATTCTCTTTTTTCCTTGAGCATACTTATCAAACCGGATTCACTTTCTCCCACGTACAATCCTTCTGATTCACGACCGTCAGCTGTTATTGATTTGTATTTGTACCTCATAAAATCACCTACTTATAATTTGAGATTCTTCGCTATCGCTCAGAATGACATTGCTGAGATTCTTCGCTTTGCTCAGAATGACATTGCTGAGATTCTTTGCTTTGCTCGGAATGACATTGCTGAGATTCTTC
>CAZJIS010000152.1:0-1440 GCA_964546125.1 uncultured Clostridium sp. | reverse complement strand
GTGTGGACGGCGGCTTCACGAGCGTGATGATCGACGGCAGCCACCACGGCTATGAACAGAACGTCGAGCTCACGGCGCGCGTGGTTGAATATGCGCACGCGCACGGCGTGGTCGTCGAGGGCGAGCTTGGCCGCCTTGAAGGCGTGGAGGACGATGTAAAGGTCGCCGCGGGCGAAGGCAGCTACACCGACCCCGATCAGGTTTATGATTTTGTGACCCGCACGGGCGTCGATTCGCTCGCCATCGCCATTGGCACGAGCCACGGCGCTTATAAATTCAAGCCCGGCACGAAGCCGATGCTGCGCTTTGACATCCTTGAGGAGGTTCAGCGCCGCCTGCCCGGCTTCCCGATCGTGCTGCACGGCGCAAGCTCGGTGATGCCCGCCTTCGTGCAGATGATCAACGAAAACGGCGGCAGCATGCCCGACGCCATCGGCGTGCCCGAGGATATGCTCCGCAAAGCGGCCGCGATGGCCGTATGCAAGATCAACATCGACTCCGATCTTCGCCTTGCGATGACCGGGACCATCCGCAAGTATTTGGCCGAACATCCGGCCGACTTTGACCCGCGCCAATACCTCAAGCCCGCGCGCGAGGCGATCCGCGGCATGGTCGCCCACAAGCTCGTGCATGTGCTCGGCTGCGACGGCAAAGCGTAATGGAACAAAGCGCAAGCGACCTCATCGCCCTTGTGGACGGCGAGGGGAACGAGCTGATTTTTGAAATTCTCGATGTGGTGCCGCACCTCGGGCGCTTTTTTGCGGTGCTCTTGCCGGTGGAAAGCGCTTCGGATGAGGCGACCATCCTCGAGGTGCTCGGCGACGGGCCGGAAGACGAATCCTTCGCGGGCATCGCCGACCCGGCGCTGCTCAAAACCGTGTTCGAGCTGTTCCGGCAGCGCGCGCGGGAATACGAATAAAGCTTTATCAAGGGCGGGCGTCCCGGGCGGCCTCCCCGCCGCGGGGCGCTTTCAGGCTGTGATTGACAAGCGTTCCCGCGCCCGTTAAAATGAAGCAACGTTCTATTTTGGAAGGATTTTAGTTTTGCAGGAGAATCGCATGAACAAATACCGGCGCAGGTGGGGCGACAGGGCGGATGGGCGCAAGCTGCGCTCGCTCGACCCGCTCACGCGCGTATCAAGCTATGTCATGGTCAACCGCAGCGGCGCATCGAACCATTTCATCGACAGCGTCGACATCGATGAGATCGAGCGCTACATCCGCCACAAGCGCAAGGATGAAAACCTTACGGGTTTTGGCATCATGCACGTGCTGATCGCGGCCTATGTGCGCTGCATTTCCCAGCGGCCCGCGGTCAACCGCTTCATCTCGGGGCAAAAGGTTTACCAGCGCCACGGCATTGAGATCAACATGGCCGTCAAGGTTGAAATGACCAGCGAGGGCGCGGAGACCATCATCAAAATCCGCCCGGAGCGGGACG
>CAZJIS010000151.1:0-1451 GCA_964546125.1 uncultured Clostridium sp. | reverse complement strand
CGATCCAGCCCGAATGCCTGCCCATGCATTCCACAACAAAACAGCGCGAGTGCGAGGCGGCGGTGGTATGCAGGCGGTCGATCTCCTCCATGGCGATGTTCGCGGCCGTATCAAAACCGAAGGTATAGTCGGTGCAGGAAAGGTCGTTGTCGATGGTTTTGGGCACGCCGATCATGTTCATGCCGAGCTTTCGCAAATGGTTGGCGACGCCGAGCGTATCGTCCCCGCCCACGGCGATGAGTCCTTCGAGCCCGCGGCGCTCCATCGCCTCGCGCACGAGCGACGCGCCGTTTTCGATTTTCATCACATTGGTGCGCGAGCTTCCAAGGATCGTTCCGCCGAGGGTTTGGATGCCCTCCACATCCTCGAGCGTCAGCACCTGCCCTGTGTTTTCCACAACGCCGCGCCAGCCCGCATGGAAGCCGAACACTTCAATGTCGTTGCACGCGCAGCTCTCCACCGCGCCGCGGATGACGGCGTTCAGGCCCGGGCAGTCCCCTCCTCCTGTCAAAATGCCTATTTTTCTCATGATCTTTCTCCTTTCATATAAATTAAACCTTAAATCAGTTTTCTCCTTGCAAGCGCTGCAAGCACGCGCGCGGCGATCTCCTCGACCGGCAAAAGCCGCTCCCCCTCCATGCAGGCAATCAGCTCCACATCCGCAAAGCGCTCGGCAAGCGCGAGGTATTTTTCCATGGCGCGGGTCTGGATCGGGCGCGATGCTTCGTAAACATCGCGCCGTTCGCCCACATACTCGCGGTAACCTTTTTTGAGCACGTTCTTTTCGGCTGCCGTCGGCGCCACGGAAAACACGAGGTTCACATCCGGCCTCGGCAGGCCGAAATGCTCATATTCAAGCTCGAGCACCCAATCGACGATGTCGGGCTTGCCAAGGTCGATGTCGCGTATGCTCTGATACACGGCGTTCGAGAGCACGAAGCGGTTGATGATAAGATACTCCGCGTCGCCGTCGCGGTAAGCGCGAAAACTCTCCCAGCGGTCGAGCGCAAACCAGAGCGCCATGCTCTTGCCATCCACCTCGTGCGCGGGGACGGCCCCGTCGCCCGCGAGGAGCTTGCCGACCTCGCCGCCAAAGAAAGTGTCGTACATCGGGTAGTCGCGCGCGGCGACGCTGTGGCCACGCGCCTCGAGCGCACGCACCAGCGCCCCGTACTGCACGCCCTTGCCGGAGCCGTCTATGCCCTCGATTGCAATGATTTTCGTTTTAGCCATTCAAGTCCCGCCATTGTTTTTGTTCGTTTTTACCGATCAGGTTATTATTTTAACACAGAACCCTGTCAAATTATAGCGCATTGCCCAATATGCCTTAAGATTATTTTTGGTAACGGCAATTTTTCTATTGACACATAGTATTATATGCCGTATAGTATTGTACAAAGAAAGGGGGTGCGCATATGACGTTTCAGCTTGGCGGCGCTTTGCTGGACGCA
>CAZJIS010000150.1:0-1550 GCA_964546125.1 uncultured Clostridium sp. | reverse complement strand
GGGGATATTGCCATGATCTATGCTATGCTGGATGCTTTTGCCGGCGATGAGAACGTGACCTTTGATACCTCCACCACCAGGGACCCGGAAGTGATCGAAGCCGCCGTCAATAAGATAGGAAGCGAGCGTATACTCTACGGCTCAGATTTTCCATTTTATATCGAAAGTCCTTCGGAGGATATCATGGGCGCCCAGACGGAGCAGATCATGCGGGCAAAAATAACAGATAAACAGCGGGAGGATATCTTTTATAATAATTTCTCCCGCTGGATTAATAGGGGGATATAATAATGGGCTATTTTATTAAAGAATTGATCTATGAGCAATGTCAGCCTTTGATAAACGAGAATTCCGTAATAGTGCTGCCTATTGGCGGCGGTTCCAAGGAGCATGGCAATCATCTGCCCATGGGCACTGATTACTATGTCACCGACTGGGTGGCGAACGAGGTCACCAGGCGCTGTGACGTATTGACCTTACCCACCTTGCCTTATGCTTAT
Source organism: uncultured Clostridium sp. (assembly GCA_964546125.1). GTDB lineage: Bacteria > Bacillota > Clostridia > Christensenellales > CAG-138 > Phil1. The sequence continues at coordinate 1,050 of CAZJIS010000150.1, read as the reverse complement.
TTTCCTGCGTTCGTAGAGTGGAAAGGCTCCGTCAGCATCGATTATCCGAATTTTATCGCCTATGTGAAGGATATACTGATGAGCTTCGTGCGCTTTGGAGTGCGCAAGTTCTTAATCATCGACGGAGGCGTTTCCACTCATGCGCCCTTGATGCTCCTTTCAAAGACCATGGATAATGAAGAGAACGTGAAGGTGGCTGTGTCCGATGTGACCCAGCTTGCGGCCGATGTGGAAAAAGCCATCTGCCGGCAGAAGCGGGGCGGCCACGGGGATGAGAGCGAGACCTCCACAATGCTCCATATCCGGCCTGACCTTGTGCATATGGAAAAGACCGTTGAGGAATATATGCAGTTTTTCCCCGGCACATTTGAAGACGGCCGTATGAAGGTGTTCGTCTCCAACCGCATGTGCACTCCCTGCGGCACCAACGGGGATAGCCGCCTTGCCACAAAAGAAAAAGGCGAGAAGGTGCTCAACGCTATGGTAGACTCTCTCGAGGTATTCCTCAAGGCTTATACCAGCTGGGAACTTGAAGACAATAAGTGAAAGAATGGGAGCCGGAAATGGAAAATAAGATAGATGTGACAGAATACGACTTGCTTGCGCCGATGAAGCACGCAGACAGGCGTAACTTTACACATGTACATGGCGCGGCTTATACGGACGATGCGGGGAAGAGCTATATTGATCTCAACGAGATGTGCGCCGTGCTGGGGCAGGGGAATCAGGCGTATATTCAGGCGGTCGTGGAAGCCCTCAATGGCGTTACCACCGATAAGGCAGGCTTTAGCCCCGCAAAAGAACGGCTGTATCACTATATTATAGATACTACCCATGGCGATTTTGAGGCCATTCACCTCACAAGCTCCGGGTCGGAAGCGGTGGAGTGGGCAATCAGGCTTGCAAAGCGCATCACAGGCCGCAGCGAGATAGTTTCTTTCTGGAACAGCATCCATGGAAGAACTTATCTCAGCGCCTCCATATCCGGCCTGCCAAAACGCAAGGAGGGTTATGGGCCGCTGGCGCCGGGCGTCATTTCGGTGCCCTATC
>CAZJIS010000149.1:0-1560 GCA_964546125.1 uncultured Clostridium sp. | reverse complement strand
GGAAGGGATGAGCGACCGCGAGCTGGCGGAAAAGCTGTTTCCCTCTGGTGAGGGTAAGCCCGGCTACAAAATGCCGGATTACGGCTACGTCCACCGGGAGATGGCAAAGACCGGCATGACGCAGCAACTGCCTTGGTTCGAGTATTGCGACCAATGCAGAGATTCAGGGGAAATCCCGTATCAGCTTACGCAATTTAAGAAGCATTGCCGGGAGTACCTTGTAACAAACAAGGCGACCATGCGCATCAGCCGGAAGCCAGGCGAAACAATGGAAGTGGACTGGGCATGGCAAACGGCAAAAGTAGTTGACAGCGATACGGGAGAGGTTTTGCTCAGCTTGTTTAGGTGTTTTCTGCCGCCAGTACAAGTCCAATTTTTCGAGCCGTATTGTGGCCTTACTGGATTCCTGCCGCGTGGGTGACATATATACGGAAAGTACGGGGTGTATCCCTTATTCTGTGTAAACTGCAAACAATGGTGTAAAACGGAGCGAAATTTTTAGCGGCGGCAGCGGACTTGTTCGTTGCCGCCTTGTTAGCAAGATAACGCCAACGGGGGAGGATGTCAAGGGCGGCGCAGCCGCTTGTTTGCCCTTGACATCCGTCGCCGGCGGCGTTACTCAGGCATACGCTCGGCGAAGAATACGGCCATTTGTGCGTGGATGACGCTCCAATCCTGCCGCCGCCCCGTCCACTTCCTTGTGATGTCCACCATGGCCAGATACAGCATTTTCAGCAGGCTGTCGTCTGTAGGTCTGGCAGGATTCTGTTACACCTCGTGCTATGTCATTGACCATAAAGACAGCTATCCGTGGCTCCTTGCGCTGCCCAAAACAGCGTTGACGTATCTAATCATCGAGCTGATCATATCAGCGGTTGTGGTGCTTCTTGAACAGCTAGCAAAATGGAACGCGAACGCCGTCGGACTGGTCGAACTGCTCGGTAAACTGAATCTTGCCTCCGGCTGGTATGTGCTCATCCATGCAGCATTGCTGCTGATATTCGTTATACGCATCATCGCCTTGCGCGGTGGGCAGGAACATATCGAGGCGCGCGGGGAACAAGTCCGGAAGAAAGTTCTATCTCTTAAGCTACTGCAAGCTGATGTCGAACTGCTCGCCTCGGAAGCGTCTGATGAAGGTCTGAAGAAGGATCTTTCTGCGCTCGCCGAAGCGATCCGATTCAGCGACCCTATGAGCGCGGACGCACTCACGCCGCTCGAAGGGGCTATCGAAGCTAAGGTGGCGAAGCTGAAACTCGCTATATCCGATAACATTCTTAAAAATGCGGATGTTATTATAAAGGAAGTCAATTTGCTAATTGAGGAAAGAAACAAGAAGTGCAAGCTGCTAAAATAACAGCGGCGCCAATAGAAGGAAGCATGCCGATTAAGGGTTGGGCAGCATCCTGATGTATCTGATGATTCACTTCGGCGAAAGGATCAATCGAGGCTGCCGAAAATACAAACGATTGCCTGATGTAATTGCTCAAGAGGTATAATGTATAAGTGGCTGTCTGTGTAAACCTCCGTTGCAGTAAAGCAACGGAGGTTTACTCTCTC
>CAZJIS010000148.1:0-1583 GCA_964546125.1 uncultured Clostridium sp. | reverse complement strand
TTTTTCGTCGTCGTCCCCTTAAGCACGACCTTGTGCTCGTAGCCGACTTCCTGCGCCGTGCCATAGCCCGCGTCCTTTTCAATCACTTGGCCGCCGTTTTCAACATAGGCGGCGCTCCAATCAATTTCGGTGATGGCCGTGCTGCCCGCGAGCCAGCCGTCAAAGCTGTATCCCTCCGGCGGGGTGTACTGGGGCGCAACGGCGGTGGGCGCGTTCGCGGGGGCGAAGAGCGCCTTGTCGAACACAAAGCTTGCGCCGGGGTTATGAACCGCGCCGTCGAGCTGATAGCTCACGGTGTAATAATGATGTTCGATCGGGGCGAGGTCCGTGAACGTACCATATACATCCGCAACCCACTCGTAGGTCACAACGACGTGCGTTTCACCCTCCACGGTGCTGATGGGCACGAGGTCCTGAGCGTAATTGCCCGCGGCGAGCGCGGTGATCGGAGCCCCCGTGCCGGCATCGTTGAGCCGCCAGCCGCTGAACTCCGCGCCGATCTTCTTGGCTTCGTCAAGCGTTCGATCGGAGGAAGCGTCCCGCACGATGTCGTCGGGCCACACGACGCCGGTTATATCGGCCGGTTTCGTGTTGTAGCGCACGGTGTAAACGTTCCGAACTTCAATGGGCTTCCACTTCGCGCGGAAGATGAGATCGTCCACAACCGAGCTCGGGAACGCGGTGACCTTATCGCCCGCACCGTCGTTTGCATACCAGCCGACGAACGCGTAACCCTCGCTCGGGTTGGGCGTGGGAACGGTGATGAGCGACCAAGGCGAATTGTAGGGAACGCTCCAGGTCGTCGTGCCCGCAAGCGTGCCGCCTATATCCGTGGTGAACTGCACGCTCACGTTGCTGCGCGCCCACACGGCATAGAATGTTTTTGCGGCCGCGACGGGGCCGTAGCTCGCGCCGAGCTCATAGTTTACGCTGTTGTTTTCGCCGGAAGCATCGGACCAGCCGACGATCGTGTACTTCTCGCGGGCAAACAGGTTCGCCCCGGCAAGCGCCACGGTGTCGTTGCTGAGCACGTTCCAATCAACCGTCGCGGGGGTCTCGCCATAGTTGGCGTTGAAGGTGATTTTGAGCGTGTCGGTCGCATTGGCGTAAAACGCGGTGAGCAGAACGTTGCCGTCGATTGTCACCACGTTGCCGGGGTAATAGGTCGTGTTGCCCTTCTTCCAGCCGACGAACACCTTGCCCTCAGGCCCGGTGAGGCCGGGGTCGTTCGCCACGGGGGCGAGCACGTTGAGGTCATAGGTGTCGGGATCGGTCGGCACGGTTCCCGTGCCGCCGCCCGCATCGTAGGTCACCGTAAAGCCATCCGTCTTCCACACGGCGTAGAGGTCGATATTTCCGGTGATCGGGGTCTCCCACGAAAAGCTCGCGAGGTGCGAGGTGCCGGGGAGGTACCAATACCACCCGATGAACACGCCGTGGTTTTCGTAAAACTGACCTTCCACATAATGCCCGGGATCCGCCGCATACTCATTCGCGGCTTTGCCCACGCGGGATAATTCCGCGCCGCCCGTCACCCTGTCGTAGAAGATCACGGTGAACTGCGTGGATTCCCATTTGGCAAA
>CAZJIS010000147.1:0-1589 GCA_964546125.1 uncultured Clostridium sp. | reverse complement strand
ATTTTAATATAAACTTTGTTTATGATTTTTTATTTATTAGCTTTTTTATTACATATTTTAATTATATCATATATTTTACGCTTTGTCCTTAGCCCAAACGGCTAGTCTTTTTGATAAATATATCTTTCTACTAATTAGCAAGTTCTAAAGCTTTAAAAAGATTTATTTGAACTTGGGCCGCTTGTGCTCTTGTTGTACTCTCTTTTGGTGCGAAAATTCCGCCACCCATGCCGTCTTTGTTCAAAAGTCCTAGATTTATGGCAATGCTAATTTTATCGGCATAATCCTTATTAATATCTTTATGGTCTTTGAATTTTGTCAAATCAACCTCTTCATTTAAAATGTAAATTTTCTTATATATTGCTATGTTTGCCAATATTACTGACATTTCTTCTCTGGTTATTGCTTGATTAGGCTTAAAGTTGTTGCCATCTATCTTTATTCCATTTAAAATCCCTGCTGACTTCGCGGACATAATTGGACTGTAAAACCATAGTTTACTGTCTAAATCCCAGTATGCCGAAACGTTATTATTAGCAGCTGGAAGATTGAGTACATTTTGAATCATTTGCACAAATTGTGCTCTTGTTAGAACGCCCTCAGGGTTGTAGTTGTTGTTACCAACACCGATTACAAGACCTCTTGCTGACGCAAAGTCTATGGCTGCCTTGCCCCAAAAATCATCTGAAACGTCATTAAAATTCACGTATTTGTTCTTTACCATATAATAAGAAGAATGTCTTGTCATAAAGTTTATAAATTCTGTTTTTCCATCGTAAATTCCATTCTTTACTACTTGAATGGCACCTTTTGTATCTAAACTATAAACTACAATTGATTCACTACTTTCTCCTATTGCAAATATATAAGGCAAGCTTACAGCAACATTTCCAGTAAAGTCAGTTATCACTTTGCCCTCAGACATAATGGACAATTCATAAACCTCATTATCACCAACAGTTGCTTTTTGATTAAGATTCAAATCTGCTTTATCAGCCAATGATACGTTAACTGTTACTTTATCGTCATTTCCTGAAATTATAAATGCTTCAGGTTCTAGAGCATCCACCATAGGAAAAGTTCCTGTGTATCCGAAAATGCTTCCTGTTTGAACGCTACTAGTTACTTCACATGTAATAACATTGTTAGCATCAAATCTTTTATCAACAAAATATGTATCACCCGTAGTTATGTCGCCCACGTCACTGCTGCGTGTCCATAAATAACTCAGTGTACCTGTGTTGTTGCTATCGCTAACATTAGCTGTAAGGAATTCTCCAAATTGCTCTTTTCCAGTGATTGTAACCCTACCAGTTAATATGTCACCATTCCTTGCATAATCGAAAAATTCCTCAGCACAAACCTCTAGTGTCAATGTCATCACCATGCAAAGTGCAAGGAGAATACTCAACAGACTTTTTACCCCATGCTTTTTCATTGTTTTCATTGTTTTCATTATTCTCCTCCTTCTACCTTTAAGAAGTTTTCTATAAATCATAATTTCTTATCTTTATTTAATCATATGAACTTCTTTAACATTTGAAACTACATATGATTTTTCACTTATGGGGTGGAAATGTTTTTTGTAC
>CAZJIS010000146.1:0-1661 GCA_964546125.1 uncultured Clostridium sp. | reverse complement strand
GGCGGCCTCAACCGCGACCGCGCCACCTTCGAGGTGCGCGACGTGCACTATTCGCACTACGGCCGCATGTGCCCGATCGAGACGCCGGAAGGCCCGAACATCGGCCTCATCAACTCGCTTTCGACCTATGCGCGCATCAACAAATACGGCTTCATCGAAGCGCCGTACCGCGTGGTAAACAGCAAAACGCGCAGCATCAGCGACGACATCGTTTACCTCACAGCCGATGAGGAGGACGATTTCATGATCGCGCAGGCCAACGAGCCGCTCGTTTCAAAGGAAGGTAAAACCTGGTTCTCGAAGGACCGCGTCGTGGCGCGCAAGCTCGACCAAATCCTCGAGGTGAAAAACAGCGAGATCGAATACATAGACGTGTCGCCCAAGCAGCTTGTTTCCGTGGCGACGGCCATGATCCCCTTCCTCGAGAACGACGACGCCAACCGCGCCCTCATGGGCTCGAACATGCAGCGCCAGGCCGTGCCCCTTCTTATGCCGGAGGCGCCCATCGTGGGCACGGGCATGGAGTACAAGGCCGCGCATGACTCGGGCGTGGTCGTCATCGCGCACGAAGACGGCGTCGTGAAATCCGTGAGCGCCGACAAGGTCGTCACCGAGGGCGCGGATGGCATCCGCCATTCCTACAAGCTCATTAAATTCAAGCGCTCCAACCAGGGAACCTGCATCAACCAGCGCCCCATCGTCAAGGTGGGCGGCAGCGTGAAAAAGGGCGACGTTCTTGCGGATGGCGCCTCCACCGAGCATGGGGAGATCGCGCTCGGGCGCAATATCCTCATCGGCTTCATGCCATGGGAGGGTTATAACTACGAGGACGCGGTGCTCATCAGCGAGAAGCTCGTCAAGGAGGATATCTACACCTCGATCCATATCGAGGAGCATGAGACCGAGGCGCGCGACACGAAGCTTGGCAAAGAGGAGATCACGCGCGACATCCCCAACGTCGGCGAGGATGCGCTCTCCGACCTCGACGAGCGCGGCATCATCCGCATCGGCGCGGAGGTGCGCTCGGGCGACATCCTCGTGGGTAAGGTGACCCCCAAGGGCGAGCAGGAGCTCACCGCGGAAGAGCGCCTTTTGCGCGCGATCTTCGGCGAGAAGGCGCGCGAGGTGCGCGACACCTCCCTCAAGGTTCCCCATGGCGAGGGCGGCGTGATTGTCGATGTGAAAGTATTCACGCGCGAAAATAAAGATGAACTTTCCCCCGGCGTCAACGAGCTGGTGCGCGTTTACATCGCCCAGAAGCGCAAGATTTCCGTGGGCGATAAGATGGCGGGCCGCCACGGCAATAAGGGCGTTATCTCGCGCATTCTTCCCGAGGAGGATATGCCGTTTTTGCCCGACGGAACGCCGCTGCAAATCGTGCTCAACCCGCTGGGCGTGCCGAGCCGCATGAACATCGGCCAGGTGCTCGAACTGCACCTTGGCATGGCTGCAAAGGCGCTCGGGTGGAACATCGCAACCCCCGTTTTTGACGGCGCCAACGAGGAGGATATCAAAAAGCTGCTCGCCAAAGCAGGCCTGGCGGAGGATGGCAAGACCGTCCTCTACGACGGGCGCACGGGCGTTCCCTTCGAGAACCGCGTGTCGGTCGGCTATATGTACTATCTCAAGCTCCACCATCTGGTGGATGATAAAATACACGC
>CAZJIS010000145.1:0-1674 GCA_964546125.1 uncultured Clostridium sp. | reverse complement strand
GCGCCGCCCTTGCCATCTTCCACCGCAAAGCCGAGGGCTTTTAATTCTTCGCGGATCTCATCGGCGCGCGCCCAGTTCTTTTCGGCGCGGGCGGCCTTGCGCGCTTCAAGCAGCGCGAGCGCCTCCTCGGGGAAAACTTCTTCCCTGGCGTGCTGCAACAGCCCCATCACGCGGCAAATGTCCGAATACAGCGCGTTGGCGGCCTCAAGCGCCTCTTTGCCGCGCGGCTCGCTCACAAAGGCGTTGAGCGTGCGCGCAAACTCGAAGAGCACGCCCAAAGCATCGGCCGTGTTGAGGTCATCCTCCATGGCGGCCTCCCAGCGCGCGCGAAATTCCGGCACGGCAAGCAAAAACGCCTGATCCTCCGCGGTGGGCGCCGCGGGCTTTTGCAGGGCTTCATCCAGGCGTTCGCGCGCGGTGCGAAGGCGAAGGAGCGCGGTTTGGGATTGCTCCACAAGCTCGCGCGAAAAATTGGCGGGGCTCCTGTAATGCGCGCCGAGCAAAAACAGGCGCACAGCCTCGAGGTCGAACTCCTTGCCGATGTCGCGCACGAGCATGAAAGTTCCGGATTTGCTCATCTTCTCGTTGTTGATGTTGATGTAGCCGTTGTGCATCCAATAGCGCGCGAAGGGCTTGCCGCTTGCGGCCTCGCTCTGGGCGATTTCGTTTTCATGGTGGGGAAAAATAAGGTCCTGCCCGCCGGCGTGGATGTCGAAGGTTTCGCCCAAAATGCGCATGCTCATCGCCGAGCATTCGATGTGCCAGCCCGGCCGGCCCGGGCCCCAGGGCGTTTCCCAGCTTGGTTCGCCGGGCTTCGCGCCTTTCCAAAGGGCAAAATCGAGGGGATCTCGCTTGTGTTCGGTGGGGTCGATGCGCGCGCCGCTTTCGAGATCTTCGATCGACTGGCCCGAAAGCTTGCCGTAGGGCGGGTAGCTGCGCACGGAAAAATAAACGTCCCCATTCTCGGCGACATAGGCGTGGCCCTTGTCGAGCAAGGTCTGCACAAGCCGGACGATATCGTCGATGTGCTCGGTCGCGCGGGGGTTGACGGTCGCGCGGCTCACGCAGAGCGCGTCCGCGTCGGTATAATATTCTTTGATATAGCGCGCGGCGATTTCGGGCACGGTCGTGCCCTCGCTGTTGGCGCGGTTGATGAGCTTGTCGTCAATGTCGGTGAAGTTCTGCGCGAACACCACCCTAAAGCCCTTGTATTCGAAGTAGTGGCGCAGCGTGTCGAAAATCACGAGCGGGCGGGCGTTGCCGATGTGGAAATAGTTATACACCGTCGGCCCGCACACATACATTTTGACCACGCCGGGGTCGAGGGGCACAAAGGGTTCCTTCTTGCGGGTCATCGTGTTGTAGATTTGCATAAACGCACCTTTCTGTTATGGCCTGTTTGCGGCCTTGTATTTAGCGGCGACCGCGACGGCCGCGGTCATGGTGAGCTTTTCGTGCGCGTCCACCTGCAAATCGACGCAGGCGTTGCGCACTTCCATGCGCTCGTAGGGAACATCCTCCACCTCGAGCAGCTCGCACACAATGTCGATAAACTCGGCGATGCGCGGGTATTTAAGCTCGATTGTTAAAGGGAAGGCGCTAAAGGAGCCGGCCTCCCTCGCGGTTGCGGCGAGCAGCACGTTTTGCGGCAGCCCGCCGCGGCTACAGGCGCAA
>CAZJIS010000144.1:0-1676 GCA_964546125.1 uncultured Clostridium sp. | reverse complement strand
ACATCTCTTCTTTTCCTTTTCAGTGAAAATGAGAGCACAAAAATGCTCCTTCCGGTTCTCGGAATATATCCGCCCGAGTTAATGAATATTTTTCGTACAACGGACTTGAAAAAGCTGAAAGAAGATCGGTAGGAGGATGAGAAGCTGATGGCGGAATTATTGCGGATATACAGCCGGGACAGATTAAATGATGTTGATCTGACCGATAAGACGGCTGTGAATGTTGATTTTTCCGAGCAGGGGGATTGCCGGGTCTTTGACGGCGAACACAGGAAAGGCAGTCTTCAGTTTATAAAAATAAAGGGCAAATGGCAATATAGGTGCGCATTCGAGCTGCAAAACCAGGAGAAAAGCGGACAGCTATCCCCGCTGAAAACCTATGTGTGCAATTCCCCGAAGATTGCCTTTGTGCTATACGATGTTGATTATGACTGCGTGGACATGATCGACATTTCTGCCGAGCGGGAAATCACACTTGGACGGGGGAAGGACTGCCAGATTGTTTTAGGGAGCAGGCAGATCTCCGGCCGTCACGCTAGGCTGGATAAGGCTGCGCTCGGTTGGCGCATTACCGATCTTGGCAGCGCAAACGGAACATATGTCAACGGCGTAAAGGTAGAGAGCGCGGAGATAACGGACGGCGGCTATGTGGATATCGGGCCAGCCCATTTGGTTTTTGCCGGAAGCAGCCTATCCATTCGTTTTATAGGAACAATGGAAACCAATTTTCCGGTGCGCGAGACGGCGCGGCCCTTTGACGAGCAAAGCGGTTATCCTTTCCTCTTCCGGCGGTCTCCACGCATCAGGCGCGAAATCAAGGCTGAGACCTTTGAGATTCAAACCGCGCCGGGCATAGGCTCTATGCCGTCAATCAACTGGCTTTCGGTAATCATTCCGCCCCTGTCCACAATCGCAATCATGGGCGCCATGGTGGTAATATTTAATTTCTCCCAGACGTCCCTGCTGTTCTCAGTACCCATGGCGGTAGTCGGCCTTCTGATCACAGTTCTCAATTATCGCTCGCAAAGGAAAAAACACAGCACAAATGAGAAGCTTAGGCTCTCCAAATACAATGAATATCTTAATGAAATTGTTGCCCGGATTAAAGAGAAACAAGCCGACCAGCGCAGTGTACTCCTTGAGGCGCATCCAAGCACATCGGATTGCATTTCGATTGTCTCGGAAATGGAACGCCGTCTTTGGGAGCGCAGAGCGCAGGACGCCGACTTTCTTACGCTGCGCGTCGGCAGCGGAGATGTGGCGTCAAGCGTCTCCCTGCGGATACCCAAGGAGTCTTTAACGCTTGAAAAGGATTTGCTTTCGTCTTTTCCTGCCGAGATTGAGAAATCTTATGCCAGCGTATCCGAATGTCCGATTACATGGGACGTTTTGCGGGACGTGACCGGCGGTGTTATCGGGGATAGGCCCTCCGCTCTGAATCTCGCTCGCAATCTGATCCTCCAGGCGGCTACGCACCACAGCTACGACGAGCTGAAGATTGTCACGCTTTGCTCCAAGGAGGAGTGGCCCGAATGGCAATTTCTGAGGTGGCTCCCGCACGCCTTCGATGAGACGAGAACCCATCGCTACATAGCGACAGACAAGCAGTCCGCAGACAGACTTTTAACCCAGCTTCAGGATATGATTCAGCAGCGCCTGCGCGAGCTGGAACAAAA
>CAZJIS010000143.1:0-1797 GCA_964546125.1 uncultured Clostridium sp. | reverse complement strand
GAACCCGGCAGCACAAGGTGGCGGATGATGGTTCCGCGCACGGCAATGCCCTCGCTATCGGTTTCAAGCAGGCCGCATTGCGAAAACATCTCCTCGATCGCGGGCGCCGCAAAAGTAAAATAATCCCGCGCGCCGCTGTATATTTCGGCAATCGATTCGCTCGCGTATTTGAGATCGGGCAGGTAAACATCCACGAGGCCCGCAAGCGCGCGCAGCGTTTCCACCCGCTCATAGGCGTTGGTGTTATATACGATGGGAACCGTGAGGCCGCTTTCCCTCGCTTTGGCGATAGCCCCTTTAAGCACATGCGCAAACGGCGCGGGGGACACGAGGTTCACATTGTGCGCACCCGCGCTTTGCAGGGCAAGCATAATTTGGGCAATGCGCGCGGCATCCGCCCGCTCGCCCACATCCGCGCGGCTGATCGCATGGTTCTGGCAGAACAGGCAGTTGAGATTGCAGCCGCAAAAAAAGATCGCGCCCGAGCCGCGCGTGCCGCTCACCGCCGGCTCTTCCCAGAAGTGAAGGGCCGCGCGCGCGATGTAAGGCGCGTTTCCCGCGCCGCAAAACCCCGGCGTGAGATCACGGTCCGCCCGGCATGCGCGCGGGCAGAGCATGCATGCGCTCACGGCTTTTTCACCGGTTCGATCACCTCATAGGGCGCGTCGAGCACGCCCGCGCCATTTTCCGTTTCCCCTTCAGGCTCATAGGGCGCGGCGTTGGAGGCGACCTCGTCGCCATAGCGGCTGCTCCGCTCCCCGGCGGGGCCGAGGGCGATGGCGTTTTTCACATAATGGCGGATGGTGAGCGTGAAGCGCGTGCTGCGGCCCAGTTCGCTCTCGACTTCAATGCGCTCGCCAAGGTTATCCACAATGAACTGGGCGATCGAAAGGCCAAGACCCGTGCCGCCTTCGCCGCGCGACTTATCGACTTTATAGAAGCGCTCGAAAATGTGCGGTAGGTCCTTTTCGGGAATGCCGCAGCCCGTGTCTTCGACCGTGAGCTCCACGTGCTTCGCGCGGTCGCGAAGGCCGATGGTGATCGTGCCGCCCTCGGGCGTGTAGCGCACGGCGTTGTCAAGTAAAATCACGAGCACCTGCTCGATGCGGTCGGGGTCGGTCATGCAATCGGGCACGGGGCGCGGGCAGTCGACGACGAGCTGCACGCCCTTGTCCGCAACCGTGGCCGCGTACCTGCCCGCGGTTTCGCTCACGAGGCGGAAGAGGTCGACCTTCACGAGTTCCATATATTCTGTGCCCGACTGGAGTCGGCTTAGCGTCATCATATCCGTGATGAGCCGCGAAAGGCGCACGACCTCGTGGAGCATGATCTTATAATAGCGCTGGCGATCCTCTTTTTTGCGGACCATGCCGTCCGCGAGCGGCTCGAGCAGGCCGCGAAGCGCGGTCAGCGGCGTGCGCAGCTCATGGGAGACATTTGCGACATATTCGCGGCGCATGGTCTCCACCCGCTCCATCTCGGTCATATCCTTAAACAGGGCGACGACGCCCACCTTCTCAAAGCTTTCGGTCACCACGGGCGAGATCGTAATCCAAAGCACGCGCCCGCCCGGCATAGAGTAGGTGATCGTCCGCGCCTCGCCTGTTTCATACACGGCGTCAAACTCGTGCCAAATTTTTTCATCGGCAATGAGGTCCTCGCGCGTGGCAACGCTCACCGCGCCGAACAGGCGCATCAGCGCCGTGTTGTAATGCGTGAGGCGGCCCTTGTCGTCCGTCGCGGCGACGCCGTCCGTGAGGCTTTGCAGAATTTGGTCGAGCTGGCCTTTTTCGGAGC
>CAZJIS010000142.1:0-1797 GCA_964546125.1 uncultured Clostridium sp. | reverse complement strand
GCTCCGAAAAAGGCCAGCTCGACCAAATTCTGCAAAGCCTCACGGACGGCGTCGCGGCGATGGACGACAAGGGCCGCCTTACGCATTACAACACGGCGCTGATGCGCCTGTTCGGCGCGGTGAGCGTTGCGACGCGCGAGGATCTCATTGCCGATGAAAAGATTTGGCACGAGTTCGACGCCGTGTATGAAACAGGCGAGGCGCGAACGATCACCTACCCTATGCCGGGCGGGCGCGTGCTTTGGATCACGATCTCGCCTGTGGCGACCGAAAGCTTTGAGAAGGTGGGCGTCGTCGCCCTGTTCAAGGATATGACCGAGATGGAGCGGGTGGAGACCATGCGCCGCGAATATGTCGCAAATGTCTCCCATGAGCTGCGCACGCCGCTGACCGCGCTTCGCGGCCTGCTCGAGCCGCTCGCGGACGGCATGGTCCGCAAAAAAGAGGATCGCCAGCGCTATTATAAGATCATGCTCCACGAGGTCGTGCGCCTTTCGCGGCTCATCACGGATATGATGACGCTAAGCCGACTCCAGTCGGGCACAGAATATATGGAACTCGTGAAGGTCGACCTCTTCCGCCTCGTGAGCGAAACCGCGGGCAGGTACGCGGCCACGGTTGCGGACAAGGGCGTGCAGCTCGTCGTCGACTGCCCGCGCCCCGTGCCCGATTGCATGACCGACCCCGACCGCATCGAGCAGGTGCTCGTGATTTTACTTGACAACGCCGTGCGCTACACGCCCGAGGGCGGCACGATCACCATCGGCCTTCGCGACCGCGCGAAGCACGTGGAGCTCACGGTCGAAGACACGGGCTGCGGCATTCCCGAAAAGGACCTACCGCACATTTTCGAGCGCTTCTATAAAGTCGATAAGTCGCGCGGCGAAGGCGGCACGGGTCTTGGCCTTTCGATCGCCCAGTTCATTGTGGATAACCTTGGCGAGCGCATTGAAGTCGAGAGCGAACTGGGCCGCAGCACGCGCTTCACGCTCACCATCCGCCATTATGTGAAAAACGCCATCGCCCTCGGCCCCGCCGGGGAGCGGAGCAGCCGCTATGGCGACGAGGTCGCCTCCAACGCCGCGCCCTATGAGCCTGAAGGGGAAACGGAAAATGGCGCGGGCGTGCTCGACGCGCCCTATGAGGTGATCGAACCGGTGAAAAAGCCGTGAGCGCATGCATGCTCTGCCCGCGCGCATGCGGGGCGGACCGTGATCTCACGCCGGGTTTTTGCGGCGCGGGAAACGCGCCTTACATCGCGCGCGCGGCCCTTCATTTCTGGGAAGAACCGGCGGTGAGCGGCACGCACGGCTCGGGCGCAATCTTCTTTTGCGGCTGCAATCTCAACTGCCTGTTCTGCCAGAACCGTGCGATCAGCCGCGCGGATGTGGGCGAGCGGGCGGATGCCGCGCGCATCGCTCAGATTATGCTCGCCCTGCAAAACGCGGGCGCGCACAATGTGAACCTCGTGTCCCCCGCGCCGTTCGCGCATGTGCTCAAAGAGGCCATCCCTAAAGCGAGGGAGGGGGGGCTCACGATCCCCATCGTATACAACACCAACGCCTATGAGCGTGTGGAAACGCTGCGCGCGCTTGCGGGCCTCGTGGATGTTTACCTGCCCGATCTTAAATACGCGAGCGAATCGATCGCCGAAATTTACAGCGGCGCGCGGGATTATTTTACTTTTGCGGCGCCCGCGATCAGGGAGATGTTTTTGCAGTGCGGTCTGCTTGAAACGGATCGCGAGGGCATTGCCGTGCGCGGAACCATCATCCGCCACCTTGTGCTGCCGGGTTC
>CAZJIS010000141.1:0-1804 GCA_964546125.1 uncultured Clostridium sp. | reverse complement strand
GCTTGTTGGCGAGCTTGCTGATGTGCACGAGGCCCTTCTTGCCGGGCTTGAGCTCAACCTGCGCGCCGATGGGAAGGATGTTCACGACCTTGCCGAGGAAAACCTGGCCCACTTCGATGTCGCGCACGATGTCGTCGATCATCTTTTTGGCGGCGGCGGAGGCTTTCTCATCCGGCGAGAGAATGAACACGCGGCCGTCGTCCTCGATGTCGATCTTCACGCCGGTATCGGCGACGATTTTGTTGATGGTCTTGCCGCCGGAGCCGATGACCTCGCGGATCTTATCGGGATGGATGGTGAATTGCAGCACGCGCGGCGCATAGGGCGAAAGCTCGGCGCGCGGCGCGGGCAGTTCCTCGAGCATCTTGTCGAGGATATACATGCGGCCGCGGTTGGCCTGCGCGAGCGCGCGGGTGAGGATTTCCTCATCGATGCCCTTGATTTTGATGTCCATCTGGATGGCGGTGATGCCCTCGCGAGTGCCGGCCACCTTGAAGTCCATATCCCCGAGGAAGTCCTCGAGGCCCTGAATGTCGGTCATCACGGCGATGTTGCCGTTGCCGGGGTCCTTGATGAGGCCCATCGCAACGCCCGCAACCGGCTTTTTGAGCGGCACGCCCGCATCCATGAGGGCAAGCGTGCTTGCGCAGATGGAGGCCTGCGAGGTGGAGCCGTTGGAGCTGATCACTTCGGACACGAGGCGCAGCGCATACGGGAATTCTTCCTCGGAGGGGATCATCGGCAGCAGCGCGCGCTCGGCGAGCGCGCCGTGGCCGATCTCGCGGCGGCCGGGGCTGCGCACGGGCTTGGTTTCGCCCACGCTGTAAGGCGGCATGTTGTATTGGTGCATGTAGCGCTTGCCGGTCTCTTCGCTGATGCCGTCGAGCATCTGCCCGTCGCCGAGCGAACCGAGCGTCAGGATCGTCATCACCTGCGTTTGGCCGCGCGTGAACACGGCGCTGCCGTGCGTGCGCGCGAGCAGGCCCACTTCGCACCAGATGGGACGGATCTCGTCCATCTTGCGCCCGTCGGGGCGGACGCCGCGGTTGATGATCTTGTCGCGCACGATCTCTTTGGTGATGTTATAGAGGATGCCGTCCACATCCTTGGCGGATTCGGGGAACTGCTCGGTGAAGTGCTCGATGGCCTCTTTTTTCACCTTGGCGCTGCGCTCCTCGCGCTCCCTGCGCTCGAACGTATCGAGCGACCACTCGATTTTATCGAACGCATAGGCCCGCACAAGCTCCACGAACGCGGGATCGGGCTGATAAATGTTGACTTCCATTTTGGGCTTGCCGACGGCCGCCTGAATTTCTTCGATAAAGGCGACGATCTGCTTGATGGAATCGTGCGCATAGAGGATGGCGCCGAGCATCTCTTTTTCGGAAAGCTCGTTCGCTCCGGCTTCGACCATCATGATCGCATCCTTCGTGCCGGCGACGGTGAGCGAGAGGCTGCTCTCCTCGCGCTGGGCGCTGTCGGGGTTGATGATGTATTCGCCGTCGATGAAGCCGACGCTCACGGCGCCCGTGGGGCCCATGAAGGGCGCGTCGCTGATCGCAAGCGCCGCGGAGGAACCGATCATCGCGAGGATGTCGGGCTGAATGTCCTGATCGACGCTGAGCACTGTCGCGATGACCTGAATGTCGTTATAAAAACCCTTGGGGAACAGCGGGCGCAGCGGACGGTCGATCAGGCGCGAGGCGAGGATCGCCTTTTCGGAGGGGCGCCCCTCCCGCTTGATGAAGCCGCCGGGGATCTTGCCCACGCTGTACATCTTTTCTTCAAACTCCACGCTCAGCGG
>CAZJIS010000140.1:0-1851 GCA_964546125.1 uncultured Clostridium sp. | reverse complement strand
GGGTAGCGCAGCACGCACCAGCGGGTTTTGGGCACGCGGATCTTGCCGTGCACCTCCTCGCTGTAAAGTGCGCCGCGCAGCGCGCTCTTCTCCTGCGGCACGTCGGCGCTTTCGGCCGCATTATGCGCCGCGCGCACGCCGATGTAGGCCTGCATGTTCTCCATAAGAAGCGCGTCCACCTTCGCATCGAGCGCGAGCTGCTCTTCTTTCGCGCCCAGCGCAAGCGCGCGGTTCACGCCGGCGTCCCTGAGCCACACATGCGGCAAAGCGCCCGCCCGGTAAGCTTCGTGCACGAGCTCGCGCACGAGTTCCAGGCAGCCGTCGTAAGCTTCGATGAGCACATGCTCGCCCTGCTTGAGTTTGCAGGAAAATCGAATGAGGTTCCCGGCAAGTTGCTTCACTCTCGGATCGACCATCTTTTTTTGCTCCTTTATTCGGTGAGGTTGAGCGCTTCGGCCACGACGTAGAGCGGCCGCCCCCGCACCTCGTCGTAGATGCGGTTGAGGTAGGCGCCCTGCACGCCCAGCGCAAGGAACGTGAGGCCGTTGAGGAACGCGAGGCCGCAGGCGGCCCACAGCCAGGGCACGACGCCCACGGTCGCCGCGCACACGATGAGGGCGACAAGGCCCACCAGCGAGAGCGCGAGCACCACGCCGCCCGCGTAGCTTGCAAGCGCGAGCGGCTTGTAGGAAAAGCCGAGGATGCCGTCGAGCGCGAGGCGCAGCATCTTTTTGAGGGTGTACTTCGTGGCCCCCGCGACGCGCTCATGGCGCACATAGGAAACGGGCACGGCGTTGAAGCCCATCCACCCGCTCATGCCGCGCAAAAAGCGGTTATGTTCGCGCATTTTGAGGAACATGTCCGCAACCTTGCGGTCGAGCAGGCGAAAATCGCCGGTGTCGAGCGGAATCGGATAGGCGCTCATGGCGTTGAGCAGGCGGTAATAGCAAAACGCCGTGAACTTTTTGAGGAAGGTCTCCCCCTCGCGCTTGAGGCGCTTGCCGTAGGCGATATCCGCGCCCGCCTCCCAGGCTTTGACGAGCTCGCCGATGACCTCGGGCGGGTCTTGCAGGTCCGCGTCGATGATCACCAGCGCATCCCCCCGCGCGCGGTCCATGCCCGCAGTGACGGCGAGCTGGTGGCCGAAGTTGCGCGAGAAGGAAATGACGCGCACCTCGGGATGTTCTTTGGCGATGGCGCGCAGCTTTACCATGGTCGCATCGCGGCTGCCGTCGTTGATGTAGATGATCTCGAATTCATAGGGGAGCGCGCGCATGGCTTCATACATGCGTTCAAACGAAGCGCCGATGGCCTCCTCCTCGTTGAACACCGGCACAATCAGCGAAAGCGTTTTTGCCATTTCATCCATCCTTTGCTTTTTGTTCAATTCGGTTTCATTATACCCACGCCCGACCCTTTCTACAATAAGAAGTGGTAAATATACCCGCTTCGCGGCTTGGATTTCAAAACCATATCAAGTATAATGAATGTGAAAATGAAATTGAAGGAGATATTCGCCATGCCGCTCGTCACCTCAGCCGATATGTTCAAAAAAGCCTACGAAGGCGGTTACGCCATCGGCGCGTTCAACGTAAACAACATGGAGATCATCCAGGGCATCACCGAAGCCGCCCGCGAACTCCGGGCTCCGCTGATTTTGCAGGTCAGCGCCGGCGCGCGCAAGTACGCGAACCATACATATTTAATGAAACTCGTCGAAGCCGCGGTCATCGAGACCGGCCTGCCCATCTGCCTGCACCTCGACCACGGTGATTCGTTCGAACTGTGCAAAAGCTGTGTGGACGGCGGCTTCACGAGCGTGATGATCGACGGCAGCCACCACGGCTATGA
>CAZJIS010000139.1:0-1851 GCA_964546125.1 uncultured Clostridium sp. | reverse complement strand
AGGATATGCCGTTGGTGATGCCGAGCTTCTGGCTCGCGGCGACCAAGGTGACCATAGCAAGGCCGAACAAGCCGAGGGCTGAGGGATCCACATGCGTTTTCTCCGACATTTGAGGTTTCCTCTTTTCGTTGCTGATGTTGGTGGGAAGCATAGCATAAGCCGCAGCTGCGCCGCGGACTTGCGATGTGTATCTTAACAGGAAGCCTGCCTGTTTGCAACCTCTGTTTCGCGAACCGTGCCTGTTTGCGCGTTTGTTGTTGACATATGCCGCAAACCCCTTTATAATCATAATTGACTTATGTCGGTAATAAAACAGAAGGGGGGAGGTGACGCCATGCCAAGGCCGAGAAAGGAACGCAGGGTCTGCGCCATGCCGAATTACACCCGTTTTGCCCCGGAGAACGAGCGGCGCATCGGCCCGATCAACATGACGGTCGACGAATACGAAACCATCCGTTTGATCGATTTGGAAGGCTGCACGCAGGAGCAATGCGCGGCCCAAATGGAGGTTGCACGCACGACCGTGCAGGCCATTTATGCAAACGCCCGCAAGAAGCTTGCAGAATGCATCGTCAACGGCGCGGCGCTCGCCATCGAGGGGGGCGAGTATCGTATTTACGAGCACCGGCACGGGCATTGCGGGCGGGGCTGCCGCCGCAGGGTGTGCAACAGGCCGCGCGAACAGGAAATGCAAAACGGGATTGACGAAAAGGAGGGCGAAGAAAAATGAGAATCGCTGTAGCGTATGACAACGGGAAGGTATTTGAGCACTTTGGGCACACGGAGCGTTTCAAGGTTTACGATGTGGAAGGCGGCAAGGTCACCATTATGACCACCATCAACACCAACGGCAGCGGACACGGCGCGCTGGCCGACATCCTTAAAAAAATCAATGTCACGACGCTGATCTGCGGCGGCATCGGCGCGGGCGCCAAGCGCGCGCTTGCCGAAGCGAACATCGCGCTTTACGGCGGTGTTTCGGGCGATGCGGACCAGGCGGTGGAGGCTTTGCTGGCGAACACCCTCGTTTACAACGCCGATGTGGAATGCACACACCACGGCGCGCATCACGAGGGGCACGGCGGTTCCTGCGGGGAGCACTGCGGCCACCAGCACGGGCATGAGGATGTGAAGTAAGCGGCGCCAAATGCACAGGCGGACTGTTTTCCAGTTCGCCTTCCAAATCCTTTGGGGTTTTTTGTTTGGAGTCACAGTGGAAAAAAGATTTTTGCAGTTAGGCCCAATTATAGCAGCCAGTTAAGAGGTAAATTGGAGTTTGGCGTTTCGCGTTATGCTTATACTCTACTGCTAAATATACCTATGCGTCAGCACCTTGAAATCCGGCTTAGTAAGATAGGAGCTATAACAGATTTTGTTTTGGAACGCTAGTACCTTTTGAAAACGGAAATGCTGCGCTGGAGAAGTTACGTATTCTAATACTTTCTGTTTGGGTACCCAGATAACTTCGCTTGTTTCGTCAGAAACTGTGGGTTCTCCCTCAATATAGTCACAAATAAAGTCAAGCATTACCTTGGTGGGCACATTTGTAACTCCGTCGTAGTAAATATGCTGTCCAACATTAGAATAAACTCCCACCAAACATCTGACAGAAGCCTTAATTCCGCTTTCCTCAAGGATTTCTCTCAAGACTCCATCTTCAATATTTTCCCCGATTTCAATTTGGCCGCCCGGAGTATCCCAACCCCTGTTATGGGTTTTTACAAGCAACAAGTTTCCGTCTTTATCTTCCACATAACCACCTGCCGCAACAATATGTGTCGGCCATCCCATATGAACACCTCCTGAATACTATATAAATAATCCGTAGTTCCGAGTTGCCCGACAAATTCC
>CAZJIS010000138.1:0-1869 GCA_964546125.1 uncultured Clostridium sp. | reverse complement strand
AGTCGGTATCTTTGCAGGAAGGTATCACATTGCGGAAGAGGATCGTTCGCTTCCGTCCCCTTAATCATAGCCGCGGAATATGGCGCGCGTGCGAACGGCGAATGAAAAATCGGTATCCGTTTTGTGAACAAAGCCTTCCTTAAAGAAAATTATGCGCAGCGGCCGCACCGCATCACCGCTTTGTTGAAAAATAGGCCGAAATGAGCGCCGCGCACTCCTCTTCAAGGAGCCCGCCGCAGCAGGCGACGGCATGTGGGAACATGGCGTCCGTCAAATCGAGCACGGAGCCGCAGCAGCCGGTTTTTTCTTCGTGTGCGCCGAAGATGAGCTTGCCGAGGCGCGCCGCGACAGCCGCGCCCGCGCACATGGCACAGGGCTCGAGGGTCGCGTAAAGCGTGCACGCATGGAGACGCCAGGAGCCGAGCTTCTGCGCGCCCTCGCGCAGCGCGAGGATCTCCGCGTGCGCCGTGGGGTCGCCGGTAGAGACAACCTGGTTATGCGCGCGGGCGATGATCTCGCCGTCGCAAACGAGCACCGCGCCCACCGGAACTTCATCGCAGGCGGCGGCAAGCCTTGCCTCCTCGAGCGCCGCGCGCATGAAAGCGCGCTCGTCTTGCATGGACATCGCTTCCTCCCCCAAAAACAAACGCTTGTATTTCGTTGCCTAAATGTTATCATATCCTTATGGTTAAAGTCGAACAGAAAGAAAAAAAGCCGCTGCCCAACGCGGTTTATGCCTTGATGATGCTGGCGGTGGCCGCGCTGTGGGGCGCTTCCAACGCGCTCGCCAAGCTCGGATTCGATCAGATCACGCCCATTTGGTGCCTGGTGGTCCGCTATTTTTTTGCGTTTTTTCTTTTTCTTGCAGCCTTTGGCGGGCGCTTTCGCGCAAACTTCAAAAAAGCGGATCTCAAACCCGCGGCGATCGTGTCGGTGTTCACGGCGGCGGCGTTCATGCTCGGCTTTTTGGGCCTTGCGCACACAAGCGCGACGAACTGCGGTTTTTTGATGAGCCTTGCGGTGGTTTTCGCGCCGCTCATCGCGCTGCCGCTTATGAAAACGAAGTTCGAGTGGCGCATACTCCTGCCCGTTGCGATCGCGGCGGGCGGCCTGTTCTGCTTTAGCGGCGGCAGCCTCTCGGGCTTGCGCCTGGGTGATGCGTACGCGATCTTATGTTCAATCGCAAGCGCGCTGATGCTCGTGACCTCGTGCAAATACCTCGGCGAGATCGATGCGATCGTGCTCAGCGTCATCCAGTGCACGGTGTGCTTCTTTGCGTGCCTTATTACGGCGATTTTGTTCGAGCCGCTGCCCCAAGTCCTCTCGTTTTCCCCGCGGACGTGGGGGATTCTCGCCTATTTGGTCGTAGGCAGCACGTTCCTCGCCTATTATTTTCAAAACACCGCCCTCACGCACCTTTCGGCCACCTTCGGCGCGATGGTATATTGTGCGGAGCCGATTTTCACGGCGATCTTTGCGTATTTTCTGCTTGCAGAGCGCATGAGCGCGCTTGGCTTTGCCGGTGCGGCGCTGATTTTTATCGGCATCATGCTTGCGAGTCTGTTTGAAGCAAAGGACAAGCGCACAGCCGCGGATTGCGGCCTCGCGCCGGAGCGGGAAGACCCCCGCGGCGTGTGACGGTTTTTTGCGCGGTGTGTCTTGACAAGCTATTTCCTATGCGCTACAATATCAAAGCGCGTGAAAACAACGCGGGAGTAGCTCATTCGGTAGAGCGCTGCCTTGCCAAGGCAGAGGTGGCGGGTTCGAGCCCCGTCTCCCGCTCCAATCACCTGCACCCTTAGCTCAGTTGGTAGAGCACCTGACTCTTAATCAGGGTGTCCGGGGTTCGAGCCCCCGAGGGTGTACCAA
>CAZJIS010000137.1:0-1909 GCA_964546125.1 uncultured Clostridium sp. | reverse complement strand
CTTCGGAAAGAACGCAGGCTCACACAGGACGCGCTTGCTTCCCGCCTTGGCGTGACGCAGCAGGCGGTCGCCAAGTGGGAAACCGGGCGCACGCTGCCCGAACCGGGCCTTATTGCCCGCATGGCGAACCTGTTTGGCGTGACGACGGATTATCTGTTTGGCAGGGCCGATGTGTTCTCCGAGCTTCACCCCGCTGCTCAGGTACGCATCATCGGCACAGTGCGCGCGGGATATGATGCGCTCGCGCGGGAGGAGAACCTCGGCAGCGCCCCGGCGGAAGTAAAAAACGCCGAGGAATACCGTTATTTGGTCGTGCAGGGCGACTCCATGGCCCCCTATATCCGCGCGGGGGATCTTGCGCTCGTGCACATTCAATCCGAATTGCGCAACGGCGACCTTGGCGTAATTATCTATGGGGATCATGAGGCGACGCTCAAAAAATACCATTGCGCCAATGGAACCGTGACGCTGATTCCGTTCAACGACGCGTATCCAACTCTCACGCTGCGCGGGGAGGAACTTTCGCAATTGACGATCTTCGGCCGGGTGGCTAAAACCACCACGAGTTGGTAAGGGGTAAAACGAATGGATCTTATGCAAAAACTGACCATCCTTGCCGACAGCGCCAAATACGACGCCGCCTGCACCTCCTCGGGCGCGGACCGGCCGGGCAAAACCATTGCGGCGGGCTGCTGCCACTCGTTTTCAGCCGACGGCAGGTGCATCAGCCTGCTCAAAGTGCTCATGACCAACAGCTGCATGTACGATTGCAAATACTGCGTCAACCGCGCGAGCAACGATTGCCAAAGAACCGCCTTCACGCCTGAGGAACTTGCCGAGCTGACGATCGAATTCTACCGGCGCAATTATATCGAGGGCCTCTTCCTCTCAAGCGGCGTCGTGCGAAGTCCGGATTATACGATGGAACAGATGATCCAGGCCTTGCACCTGCTGCGTTATCGCCACGATTTCTGGGGCTACATCCACGCGAAAGCCATACCCGGCGCATCGCCGGAGCTGGTGCGTCGTCTCGGCCTTTTGGCCGATAGGATCAGCGTCAACGTTGAGCTGCCCAGTGAGAACAGCCTGCGCCTGCTCGCGCCGAATAAGAAGCGCGAGGCGATCTTCTCCCCCATGAAGCAGATATGCCATGCCAGCGAAGAGAATAAGCAAGAGCTTGCGCTCTACCGAAAAGCGCCGCAGTTCGCGCCCGCCGGGCAGGCGACGCAGATGATCATCGGCGCAAGCCCTGAGTCGGACTACCAGATCATCACGCTTGCGTCGGCCCTCTACGACCGCTATGCGCTCAAGCGCGTGTTCTATTCGGCCTACATCCCGGCCGTGGCGGATTCGCTTTTGCCCGCGCTTGACGTGAAACCCCCGCTTCTGCGTGAGCACCGCCTCTATCAGGCCGACTTTTTAATGCGCCAGTACGGTTTTGCGGCAAAGGAGATCCTAAGCCCCGAAACGCCGAATTTCAACCCGTACCTCGACCCTAAATGCAATTGGGCGATCAACAACATGCAAGAATTCCCCGTGGATGTGAACGCAGCTTCCCTCGAAACCCTGCTGCGCGTGCCCGGCATCGGCCCGACGAGCGCGCGGCGCATCGTGGTCGCGCGGCGCAACGGCCGCCTCGGGATCGTGGAACTTAAACGCATGGGCGTAGTGCTCAAGCGGGCGCAGTATTTTATCCGCGCCTCCGATTGGCCCCCGAACACGCGGCCCGATAAGCAAGCCGCCGCACGCGCGCTGATCGATCCGAGCGTGCATGCCTTTGGCATGGAGCAGCTCTCGCTTTTTCCGGATATGCAGGGTCCTCTCGCGCTCCCCGCCGGGCGGGACGTACGCTCCGTGACCGAGGCTGTGGAGGAGGCGGTTTCATGCCTGACATCCGCCCTCTAGCCGT
>CAZJIS010000136.1:0-1935 GCA_964546125.1 uncultured Clostridium sp. | reverse complement strand
GTATAACGGTTATATTGTCTTTGCCGCCATGCCCCATGGCCAACTCATACAGGCGCTTGCCGATTATGGACAGCGCTGATCACTCCTCCATTGGGTGCATGACGACATAGATATATGCGTCTTTCTCCGTTTCGTTGTAATAAATGCCCAGCCTGTACCGGATACCTTCACTGACAAGGACGCCATACAGATGTTCCGGCCCCTGATCCGTGACCTCCTGCATGTTCGCGAACGCGACCTCGACAAGGTTCCAAAAGTCCGTCTGCGTCACGTTGTAGTAAGTCCCATCCAGCTGAACGAACCGCTCGTCATAAGATGACGAGATCAGCCATTTTCCATTCAGCGGCTGTGGCAGAAAGCTTATCCTTTCGTGGAGAGGCGGCAAGCGCAGCACTCCCATATCCGCGCAGTCGAGGCTTTGCCCATTGGTTCTCTGCCAATGCGCATACGCCGCCCCAAAGCCCTCCCGGGCGATGACAACCGTTTCGGTCGCGCGCTCCTCCACGGCTTTTCCAAGATATGCATATGCCGGCGCGTTTACGCAGGGGGCGATCTGCCAGCCCTCCTTCATGCATTGGATGGCCGTATTCATGTCGTTGAAATATCCCTTGACGGGAGACATGACTGCGTCGGCGTCCTCTTTTGAACCCTCTGCACCCAGACAGAACACGCGGATGCCCAGTTCTTTGGCAAGGCTGTGTGCCCCCTTGTTGGAAGCGCTGCACCATACCGCGTCACACCCGGCCTTTTCCAGCGCCTGTACCGCCGCCAGTTCATCGTCGTCGGTCAGCTTGTCGCCGTACAGCAGGATATTTACATCGGGGTTGACGCTGGCCGCACCCTGGGCAAAGAACTGCGCGTCATAGATATCCCAGGATCTCGTAACCGTAATGCCCAGTATTCCGGCATCGCTGCTGGCCGCGGCGGCCACGCCCAGAAGGTACGACGGCAGCATGTCTTTCATCATATTGTAATCCATGGAGCTGTTGTATAAAAATGTCAGATTGTCCGGCATTGGCTCACTTTCGTCAAATACCAAATAGGTCGCGTTCCCTCCGCCTGAAATGATTACCTCTTTATCCGGATGCTTTGACAGAGCAGCAAGGAAATCGCCGCCGTGGGGGGCGCCAAACATCAGCGCATCCAGCCATGGTTCGGTCAGAATGATCAGATCGTTTTCCGAAAGGATCGTGTCCAGCTTGTCGCAAACGACTTTGAATCCCGCCGCGGACTTTGCGGGATTGCCAACATAGTAAATTTCCTCGTTGAATGAGCCTTTGATGACCTCCTCCTGAATAAGCCACTCGTCTATGAAATATTCATTCAGGATGACGTTTTTGTCGGAGAGAACCAGGTCAACGGGCCATTCCGAGGCCTGGACAAGTGCGACCCGCACCGTCTCAAGGGGGGCGCGGTTTTCGGCCTTGATTTGCTGGGTCAGTATCAATTGCCCATCCTCAGGTTCGGGACTTGCGGTTTCGGCCGGAGCAGACGCAGAAGGCTCCGTATTGGCCGGGGGTTCGACGTCCGCGCTTACAAGGCCGGGAGGATCGGCCTCCGGAAGCTTATCGGCATTTTGCCCGCGCAGCGAAAACCAAGCGGCGAAAAAAATGCAAACAAGCGCCAGCATGCCGGCTGCGGCTAACCAAATGGGCTTTTTCCGCCCTTTTGCAGCCTGGGGCTGTTTTGGTTCGGGCTGCGTCCCGGGTGGAGAGAAAACGCTCTCCGTGGCGTCCGTCTTTTCAGCCACCGGCGCATTTCCGCCGAAAATGCTCTCCGTCTTTGAGGTGCCGTCGGTCTGAGAAAGTTCGGCGTCCGGCGCTTGGTCTGCGCCGAAAATCGACTGGGTGCCGCCCTCCGTTTTTCCCTCCTGTACAGGGATTTCTTTTGACACAGTGCGTTTGCGGGACACATATTGGTTCTCCTGAAGCGCCA
>CAZJIS010000135.1:0-1992 GCA_964546125.1 uncultured Clostridium sp. | reverse complement strand
CTTGGGCTGCAAGAGAATGCCATAGCAATCATCACCCTTTGGCGCATACCGCCCGAAAGCTGATGCGGGTAGGAGCGCGCGCAGCGTTCCGGATCGGGAACGCCTACCAGCTTGAGCATATCGATCGCCTTCGCCTGTACTTTCTTTTTGGAAAGCTCGGGGTTATGTATGGAAAGCGCTTCGCCAATCTGCGCGCCGACCGTATGCACGGGGTTGAGCGCGGTCATGGGCTCCTGGAATATCATGGAGATATCGTTGCCCCTGATCTTGGACATTTCCCTTGCGCTGCATTTGAGGATGTCTCTGCCCTGAAACAGGATCTCGCCGGCAACGTATTTGCCCGGCGGCGACGCTACCAGCTTCATCACGGACAATGAGGTGGCGCTTTTGCCACAGCCAGACTCGCCCACGATGCATAGCGTTTCGCCCTGGTACACATCGAACGATACGCCGTCAACTGCGGGGATCACGCCATCCGTATAAAAATACACCTTCAAGCCCTTGACTTCCAGCAACTTCTCCACCAGTCGCCCTCCTCTATCACCAAATGCAGTTGGGTTTTACGCTGTAAAGGGGGTTTCCGGGAGCGCCGTGCGCGCGGCGCTCCCGGACATCACCGATAAAATTTTAGGCGACGCCCATATCGTAGGCGCGTATGTACATATGCTCGGACGGAACCCAATCGAGTCTGGAGTTTACGCCATAGATAGACTCAAGCTGGAACAGATACAGATACGGGGGATTTTCAACAAGCATCTTCTGGAGGTCCCTGTAAAGCGGGATTCTCTGGGCCTCGTAGTCGATGGCGAGTATGCGGTCGCACAGCTCGTTGTAGCCCTCAATGTTATTGTAGGAAGACATACCGTCGCTCTTGATAATGCCGGTCATCCAGCTATCGGTCTGCCCGGGCTTGCCGGCCCAGCTCCAAGTATACATGCCTTCTGCAAGCTTTTGGTTCTGGCCGTTGATGATAATGCTGCGCATCGTGTTGTATTCAATGGTCTCGACCTCGCAGGTTATGCCCACGTTGGCAAGGTAAGCGGCCACGGCCTGAGAGATCTCGTGCTGCTTACTGGTAGCGCCGGTGTGGCTTTGCAGCTTGATGGTGAAGCCGTTCGCATAGCCGGCCTCGGCGAGCAAGGCCTTGGCCTTTTCGGGATTGTAGGTGTAATAGCTTTCGAGAGAGGCGTCATACCCCGCGAAATCGGCGCGCCAGAAGGAACCGAGCTTCTTGCCAAAGCCGCCCATGACGTTTTGGATGATGGCGTCACGGTCGATCGCATAGTTGATGGCCTGACGGACGCGGACATCCTTCAACTGGGGATTGGGGCTCCAATCCAGGGTGTTGAAGCCGATGTAGATAACGCGGCGCTCAAGCTTGCTGGTCGTTTTGACAGTGTCGCTGCCATCGAGCATATCCTTGTACTCGAAGCTGATGCCGCTGACGATGTCAACCGTGCCGTTAAGAAGCTCTGCGATCATCGTGGCCTGCTCGGGGATGGTCTTGATGATGTAGGTATCCACCCTGGGCACGCCCTTCCAATAGTTCTTGTTGGCCTGAAGGGTAATCTGCTGATCCGCCTCCCAGGACTCAAGCACATAGGGGCCCGTGCCGACGATGTCGGAACTGATGGCTTCCTCGCCGATCGCCTCGCTGTGGGCGGGGGCAAGCAAGGGGAGGCTTGGCATGAGTGAGTTCCGCAAAATGATGAGCAAGAGCACACGTACTGCCAAGTTTGGTATGGTTGTGATCGTGTTGTGGGTGCTGTGCCATAGCTTTATCAATCGTATAGGCGCCCATGCGAAGATTGCCCTCCACCGTGAGCTCCGGAAAGACCTGCCTCCCCTCCGGGGAAAGCGTTATGCCCCGCTTGACCTTATCATGGCTTTCCAGCTTTGATATATTGACGCCTTGAAACCATATTTCCCCCGAAGCAATCGCTATAAGCCCGGCTATGGTGTTAAGCGTGGTGCTTTTGTCGGCTCCAAAGG
>CAZJIS010000134.1:0-1992 GCA_964546125.1 uncultured Clostridium sp. | reverse complement strand
TCGCCGCCTACCCCGAACTCGCGTGCGAAGCGCGGGAGACGGAGGTCGCCACCTCTTACGGCATCAAGGATTTTTCCTCGCATATTCTGTGCGCGGGCAACGAGGCGGTATATCGCTTTCTCGAATCGCTTATCGAGGAGCTTGCGCAGCTTTTCCCCGCGCCCTATTTCCATTTGGGCGGGGATGAGGCGGGCAAGCGCGAGTGGGAGAAATGCCCCAAATGCCAGGCCGTTTTGCGCGCGCATAAGCTTGCCGGCGAGCGCGAATTGCAGGGCTTCATGCTCGAACGGCTGCGCCGCTTTCTCTTGGGCCTGGGCAAAGAGGCGGTTATCTGGAACGACGGCCTCGCTTCAACCACGGGCACCGATTTCATTTGCGAGCTTTGGACGCCGCCTGCCATGGAGAGCGCGCGCCGCACCGCGGCCCACCTCAACGCGGGCGGGCGCGCGATCATCAGCGGCTTTCGCCACCTCTATTTCGATTATCCATATGCGCTCACGCCGCTCAAGAAAAGCTATGAATACGACATGGTCCCCAAGGGCGTCGGCCGGGAGGCCGAGGCGCGCATCCTCGGCGGCGAATGCTGTTTGTGGACCGAGTGGATCGAGGATGAGGAGAAGCTTTTCTTCTCGCTGCTGCCCCGCCTCGCGGCGGCGGCGGAGCTTTTCTGGAGCGCGGACGATGTGCGCGATTACGCGCATTTCACCGCGCGCCTGCCCGCACAATACCGCCTTTATGAGGAACTTGCCCTGCCCTGGGCCAAGGGCATGGAACATGCGCCGGGCCCGCTTTCGCGCCTGCGCGCCGTTCAAACGTTCTTTCAGCGGGATGCTTACGTTGAAGTGAACAGAGCAAAGGTTGCATCCCGCCGGCGCAAATGATAAAATTGATTTATGGAAAAACAGATCGCCCTTAAAGGCCCGTTTACTAAAAGAAGCCTGCTTTTTGCCTCCCTCGCGCTGGGCGCGCAATTGATCGTCTACCTCGTGCCGACGATCTTCACGCCCGTGCTCAACCTTCACAACATCACGCTGCCGATCGATACTCTCATCCCGTTTTGGCCTGCGTTCATTATCCCCTATGTGCTGGTGTTCATCGAGTGGGGGTATTGCTATTTGCTCGCGCCGCTCGTCGATCGGGCGCGCTTTGGGCGTTATGCCGCGGCGCTGGCGCTTGGGTTTTTAGTGACATTTCTCATCTTCTTCGCGTTCCCCACGACCTATGCGCGCCCCACGATCGAGGGCGGCGGCTTCTTTGCCAAATGGGTGGAGTTCATTTTCGGCATCGACCAGCCCTCGCGCTGTTTGCCTTCTTTGCACTGCTTCCTCGGCTGGCTCAACTGGCGGCTCGTCGCCAAAGAAGCGCGCGTGCCCAAATGGATGCGCGCAGCGGCGCTGAGCCTGGCGCTCATTACGCTGCCAACGACCCTTCTTGTCAAGCAGCACGTCATCGTGGACGTGCCCGCGGGCGTGCTGCTTGCGGAGCTCGTTTGGTTTCTGGCCGACAGGACGAAGCTTTCCGAGCGCTTCCTTGTGTGGTTTGAACGCCTTGCCGAAAAGCTCGGCGTTTAGGCGGCGCGGTGTTATTCATGCAAAAAAACGGCCGCCGTTTGTTCAAACGGCGGCCGTCGTTCATTTTGGGGAGTTGCCGGTTACTGTGCGTCCGCCTTGGCCACGTGCGCCACGAGGTCCAGCAGCTTGCAAGAATAACCCCACTCGTTGTCATACCAGGCGACGAGCTTGACGAAGTGCTCGTTGAGGCTGATGCCCGCCTGCGCATCGAAGATGCAGGTGCGCGAGTCGGTGTAAAAGTCGGAGGAGACCACGGCATCCTCGGTGTAGCCGATGATGCCTGCCCATTCGGGGGATTCGCTCGCGGCTTTCATCGCGGCCTTAATTTGATCGTAGCTGGCCGGTTTTTCGAGGCGGCAGGTCAGGTCGACGACCGACACATCGGGGGTGGGCACGCGGATAGACATGCCCGTGAGCTTGC
>CAZJIS010000133.1:0-2098 GCA_964546125.1 uncultured Clostridium sp. | reverse complement strand
ACCTCCAGCATGCACAGCGTGGTGTCGTATACGTTGGTGGGGAACTGGTCGGTATCCCAGCCAAGCAATAAATCGCCCTGGTTTGCGTCGATGGAGCCGAACACGCCGTTCACGCGCGCCATGCGCAGCTCGTGCTGGAAGGTGTGGCCCGCGAGGGTGGCGTGGTTGGCTTCCACGTTTATGCGGAAATCCGCAAGGAGGTCGTTTTTGCGAAGGAAGTTCACGCAGGTCGCCACATCGAAGTCATACTGGTGCTTGGTCGGCTCCTTGGGCTTGGGCTCAATATAGAAATCGCCTGTAAAACCGTTTTTTCGTCCGTAATCCCTCGCGAGGGTCAAAAACCGGCCGAGGTTGTCGAGTTCAAGTCCCACGTCGGTGTTGATGAGCGTGTCGTATCCTTCACGGCCGCCCCAGAACACATAGCCGCTGCCGCCCAAACGGATGGTGGCATCAAGCGCCGCTTTCACCTTGCCCGCGGCAAGGGCAAACACGTCCGCCGAGCAGCTGGTCGCCGCGCCCGCCATAAACTTTTTATCCGAAAACATGTTGGCCGTGCCCCAAAGGAGCTTGACGCCATATTGCTCTTGTTTGTTCAGCAGATATTCTGTCATAGAACGGAGGTTATCGGTGCTTTCGGCCAAAGTGCGGCCCTCGGGGGCCACGTCCACATCGTGGAAGCAGTAATATTGAATGCCGAGCTTTTCCATCAGTTCAAACGCGAAATCCGCCTTGGCCTTGCATTTTGCCATGGCTTCGGTCTTGCCGAAGGATTTATCAAGCGTTTCGCCGCCGAACATATCCGCGCCGCCTGCGTTGATGGTGTGCCACCAGCTCATGGCAAACTTCAGATGCTCACGCATCGGCTTGCCGAGGATGATAGCGTCCGCATCGTAATGGCGGAAGGTAAACGGGTCTTTACCGGATGCGCCCACATAGGGAACCTTTTTGATGTGCTCATAACGCTTCATGTTGTATACCTCCTGTTATAAAATCGATATGCGTTTATTGCTTCGGGTCAAAAAAGAAAGCTCCTGCCGCGCGCGTTTGCCTATGCGATGTTTGCTGCAAAAAGGCTATGATGCTGCGGTTCCACCAAAAAGCGGCATATGTGCTCCGGGTGCGGGCGCATAACAAGCCCGTACTCCCTGCCCATGGCGGCCCCCCTCCGGGTCGCGCGGCGGCCGATGAAATTCACTTAATAATATTATAGCCGTGTCCGCACAGTGGGGCAAGCGGGCGGCCTGCAAGCGGATGTTCAACGGCCGAATTGGGCCAATGCCAACTGGAATCGACCGCGACGCCGCCGACGGGCGCGCCCTTAAGCGCCGCGCACATTCCGCCCTTTGGCCGCATATGCGTGAATCAGGAAAAACAGCGAGCGAGGCGGGAAACGATGAAGGAAGTCCTCCCATACCGGCGGGATCAGGCCGTGCAGTACGCGCGCACTTGGGCATACGGCAGGAACCCAAGATATTACGACTTTTCGGAACTGGGCGGCGACTGCACGAATTTTGCCTCCCAGGTGCTGTACGCCGGGACGGGTGTGATGAACTTCACGCCCGTGATGGGGTGGTACTATATCGACGCCAACAACCGTTCGCCTTCGTGGACGGGCGTGCCTTTCTTTTATCAGTTTATAGTGGGCAATCAAGGCCCCGGCCCGTTCGGGAAGGACGCCGCGCTTTCCGATCTGGAACCGGGCGATTTCGTCCAGCTAAGCTTCGACGGAATCAAATTTTCCCATACGCCCGTCGTCGTGGAGGTCGGCAGGCCGGCGACGCCGGACAACGTGCTCGTCGCGACGCATACCTACGATTCGTTCGGCCGCCCGCTGAGCAGCTATTCCGCTGCGTTTAGGCGGTATATCCACATCCTTGGCTACCGCAGAAATTGAACCGCGGCCGCCCGCGGCGCATCGTCAAATTCCGCGTGACCGCTGAATTCGATTGCCAGCCTCAATCTCAAGGTCCCTAAAATGTAGTAAAGCTATCATTTCGATACTCTCCGATGAAAAGACGAAACCCCCGAAAACTATCTGTTTTCGGGGGTTTTTGGCGTACCCGGGAGGATTCGAACCTCTGGCCTTTGGAGTCGGAGT
>CAZJIS010000132.1:0-2123 GCA_964546125.1 uncultured Clostridium sp. | reverse complement strand
TGGCGGCGCTGTGCGCGGACATGGGCTACACCCAGCAAACCCTCGACAAAACAAAGCTCCCCTCCGACTTTTATAAATCCCTTCCCCGGGCATCCTATTATTAACCGCGGAGGTATTCATTTATGGCACAAAATCAAAAGAAGGGGCGTTTGTCGGCGTTCCTCGCGCGCAAGGGCATCGTGCTGAGCGCGAAACGCTACCTGCTCGACGCGATGAGTTCGATGGCGCTCGGCCTGTTCGCCTCGCTTCTCATCGGCACGATCCTCGGCACGATTGCCGATAAGCTGAACCTTGCTTGGCTCAACGACATCGCCTCGGTTGCCAAGGCTTCAGCGGGACCCTCCATCGCCCTTGCCGTGAGCTATGCGCTCGGCGCGCCGCCGCTCGTGCTCGTGTCCGTCGCGGCGGTTGGGTATGGTTCCTACCAGCTCGGCGGGCCGCTTTGCACCTACATCTGCGCAATCATCGCAACGGAAGCCGGCAAGCTCCTTTCAAAAGAAACGAAAATCGACATCATTCTGACCCCGGCTGTGACAATCATCGTCGGCATGCTCGTGGCGCGGCTCATCGGCCCGGGCGTGGACGCGATCATGACCGGCCTTGGCGATGTGATCATGCGCGCGACCGAGCTTCGTCCGTTCCTTATGGGCGTGATCGTGAGCCTGATCGTGGGCACGGTGCTCACGCTCCCCATCAGCTCCGCGGCACTGTGCTTAACCCTCGGGCTCGTGGGCCTTGCGGGCGGCGCCGCGACCGCCGGCTGCTGCGCGCAGATGGTGGGCTTTGCGGTGATGAGCTTCCGCGAAAACCGCTGGGGCGGCCTTGCGGCGCAAGGGCTTGGCACATCGATGCTGCAAATGGCCAACATCATAAGAAACCCGGTCATCTGGATCCCGCCGCTTTTGACCTCCGCCGTCACCGGCCCGCTTGCGACCTGCGTTTTCAAACTCGAAAACGGCGTGGCCGTCGCCTCGGGCATGGGCACCTGCGGCCTCGTAGGCCCCATCGGCGTGATGACCTGGGAGGGCTTTGGCACCTGGCAAAGCTGGCTTGGGCTCGTGCTGATCTGCTTTATTCTGCCCGCGGTGCTCACGCCGCTGTTCGCGTGGCCGCTGCGCCGGCTCGGCTGGATCAGGGAGAACGACCTGAAGCTCGAGCTTTAAGGCAGGGTTGGATCGCGGGGGCTTCGCCCCGCACCCCGCCGGCGGGCATTGCCCTTTGGAATCCCGTTTTACAGCAAAAATTCACGGGGGCCGATATCGAATCGGCCCCCGCGTTATTCCTTGATAGGTTCTTAGGGTCATAGGCCCCAAGCGGGCGTTTAGGCGGCGCCCTCAACGCATCTTTCCCCCGTCACTTCTCCCCATGCAGCTCATACATCTCATCGTAATCGCGCAGCATTTCGCGAATTAAATTGGGCGTATCGAGCCCGTAAGGGCAGCGGGAAGCGCAGGCGCGGCAGTCGATGCAATTTTCCACCTTGTGCATGCGCGCATGGTATTCCCTGGTCATGAACTGCTCTATCGGCATGCGGCGGATGAGGCAGCTCATGCGCGCGGCCTGCGGGATGTCGATCCCCGCGGGGCAGGGCAGGCAATAACCGCAGCTTCGGCAGAAGTTGCCCGCAAGCTCGGCCCGGTCGCGCTCGATCACGGCGCAAAGCTCCGGCGTGAGCGCAAGGGAATCGGTGGCGGCAAAGGCGAGGAACTCATCGAGTTCGCGCTCGCGCTGAATGCCCCAAATAGGCACGACGTTCTCATAAAGGCGCATGAACGCGGCGCAGGCCGCGGCGTTGCCAAGAAGGCCGCCCGCAAGCCCCTTCATGGCAATGAAGCCCATGTCCGCCTCTTTGCAAAGGGCGGGCAATTCCCGCTCCGCGCCGGATGCGAGATAGCTAAACGGGAATTGCAGCGTTGCATATTGCCCCGAGGCAATGGCCTCGCGCGCGAGTGCGATGCGGTGGCTCGTGATGCCGATGTGGCGCACATAGCCCTTGCGCTGCGCATAAAGCGCCGCCGCAAGGGCGCTTTGCGTATCCCCGGGATCGGGAAGCACGGGCGGGTTGTGGAGCTGGAAAATATCGATAACATCCGTTTGCAGCATGCGAAGGCTATGCTCGATGT
>CAZJIS010000131.1:0-2150 GCA_964546125.1 uncultured Clostridium sp. | reverse complement strand
TGCGTCCAGCAAAGCGCCGCCAAGCTGAAACGTCATATGCGCACCCCCTTTCTTTATACAATACTATACGGCATATAATACTGTGTGTCAATGGAAAGATTGCCGTTACCAAAAAATAATCTTAAGGCATATTGGACAATGCGCTATAATTTGACAGGGTTCTGTGTTAAAATAATAGTCTGGTCGGAAAAACGAACAAAAACAACGGCGGGATTTGAATGGCCAAAACAAAAATCATTGCGATCGAGGGGATAGACGGCTCCGGCAAGGGTGTGCAATACGGGGCGCTGGTGCGCGCGCTCGAAGCGCGCGGCCACAGCGTCGCCGCGCGCGACTACCCGATGTACGGCACTTTCTTTGGCGGCGAGGTCGGCAAGCTCCTCGCGGGCGACGGGGCCGTACCCGCGCATGAGGTGGACGGCAAGAGCATGGCGCTCTGGTTTGCGCTCGATCGCTGGGAGAGTTTTCGCGATTACCGCGACGGCGACGCGGAGTATCTTATTATCAACCGCTTCGTGCTCTCGAACGCCGTGTATCAGAGCATACGCGACATCGACCTTGGCAAGCCCGACATCGTCGATTGGGTGCTCGAGCTTGAATATGAGCATTTCGGCCTGCCGAGGCCGGATGTGAACCTCGTGTTTTCCGTGGCGCCGACGGCAGCCGAAAAGAACGTGCTCAAAAAAGGTTACCGCGGGTATGTGGGCGAGCGGCGCGACGTTTACGAAGCATCGCGCTCGATCCAGACCCGCGCGATGGAAAAATACCTCGCGCTTGCCGAGCGTTTTGCGGATGTGGAGGTGATTGCCTGCATGGAGGGGGAGCGGCTTTTGCCGGTCGAGGAGATCACCGCGCGCGTACTTGCAGCGCTTGCAAAGAGAAAGCTGATTTAAGGTTTACTTTATATAAAGGAGAAAGAGCATGAGGAAAATAGGCATTTTGACAGGAGGAGGGGACTGCCCGGGCCTGAACGCCGTCATCCGCGGCGCGGTGGAGAGCTGCGCGTGCAACGACATTGAAGTGTTCGGCTTCCATGCGGGCTGGCGCGGCGTTGTGGAAAACACAGGGCAGGTGCTGACGCTCGAGGATGTGGAGGGCATCCAAACCCTCGGCGGAACGATCCTTGGAAGCTCGCGCACCAATGTGATGAAAATCGAAAACGGCGCATCGCTCGTGCGCGAGGCGATGGAGCGCCGCGGGCTCGAGGGACTCATCGCCGTGGGCGGGGACGACACGCTCGGCGTTGCCAACCATTTGCGAAAGCTCGGCATGAACATGATCGGCGTGCCGAAAACCATCGATAACGACCTTTCCTGCACCGACTATACCTTCGGTTTTGATACGGCCGCGAATATCGCCATGGAGGAGATCGACCGCCTGCATACCACCGCCGCTTCGCACTCGCGCTGTTTTGTTGTGGAATGCATGGGCAGGCATTCGGGCTGGATCGCCCTTGAAGCCGGCCTTGCGGCCAACGCGCACCTCGCGCTGATTCCCGAATTTCCGGCAACGTTCTCCGAGGTCTATGATTTCGTGCGCAAGCGCTACCTCGAGGATAAGAACTACACGATCATCGCCGTTGCGGAAGGCTTCGAGTTTATGGGCGAGGATGAAGAAGAGCTTGCGACCGACGTTTTTGGCAACCCGCTTTTGCACCGCAAAGAGATTGCGCGCAACATCGCCGAGCGGCTCGAGGCCGCCATTCGATCGGATGTGACGCTTGATCGGCGGCGCGCGCATTTTGAATCCCGCTATGTGGTGCTCGGCCACCTGCAGCGCGGCGGCGCGCCGAGCCTGTTTGACCGCGTGCTGGGCGTGCGCATGGGCGTCAAAGCCGGCGAGCTTGCCTGCGCGCAGGAATACGGCAATATGGTCGCTCTGCGCGGGACGGACATCGTCACCGCCGACCTCGACACGGCCGTGCAATGCCGCAAGAACGTCGATGAGGAGTTCTATCGCCAAACGCGTTTGATTTTCCGCTGAAGCTTTCTTCGCGGGGCTCCGCCCCGCACCCCGCCAAAGGGCATGCCCTTTGGGAACCCGTTTTTGGGCGGACTATTTTGTAGGGGCCGATAGAATATCGGCCCCCGCGTTATTTCCCGGCGGGTCCTTAGGGCCTGTGGCCTTAAGCGGGAGCTTGAGGGCGGAGC
>CAZJIS010000130.1:0-2378 GCA_964546125.1 uncultured Clostridium sp. | reverse complement strand
GGCGCGAAAGCCGCACTTTTCATAGCAACGCACGGCCCGCGCGTTCCACGTTTGCGGGTCAACCAACACCTCATCCGCCCTTTCTTGCCCAAATAAATAGGCGAGCAGCAACCGGATCATCCTTGTGCCTAACCCGCGGCCACGGTCGCTTTCATGCGCGAGAAAAAGGTCTATGCCGCAAATGCTTTTAGAAAAGTCGAGGATGATCTCGCCCCGAAGGTCGTAATCCTCGCCCTTACCGATGCGGTAATATTGAATGTATCCTGCGGGCGTGCCGCGCAACTCGACGATGCAGGGGACGACCGCCTCTTCCCCCGCGGCTCTCGGGCGGTATTTTGCAACGACATCCGCGAAGCCGACCGCGCTCTTCAAGCCGCCATAATACCTTTGCACCGCCGGCTGCGTCAGCCAGGTGAACATCAATTGATAATCGTCCGCACAGTCCGCCATTTTACGGATGCTTATCTCGGAATCGCCGCACAAAAAGCCCATAGTATGATTATAGCTTTTCCTGTCCGCGGAAACAAGGCGATGCGCCTCCGCATACGACGGAGGGGCCGGCGTTTGAATAAGGCCGCACTGGTGATCACGGCAGTCGGGCCGGCGAGATGCCCCAAAGATCCATCAATTAAATCATCGTAACCGAATCCATTCGCCGCAGGATATCATGTGCCGCAAAACGTTCTGTAAGCACAGGCGGCCGGCCCCGGAGGCGCGGCGTATTCAGCTTGGCCGGGCAAGTGCGCAAAAGGTTTGGCCAAGGCATCCATCAGCCGGTTCATAGGGTTATAATCGCTTTGATTCACTGCCGCCCCAAGCGCTTCCTCAACACGGTGATTTCTCGGGATGAGCGCCGGGTTGTTTTTTTGCATCAATGTCCGGCAAGCGGCATCGGATTCGTTTTGCCTGCTGAGCCTTTGCTGCCATTGCGCGTGCCATTCATGAAATTCCCTATTGGCAAACAGCGCCGAGTCATCTCTTGTATGAAACGTAAGCGCGAGAAATGTGTTGGTAAAATCAGCTTTGTACTTGAACATAGCGCTAAGCAAGCCTTCTATCAGCTCGGCATCCCCCGCCTCATCCTGAAGCAGCCCGAGTTTCGCCCTCATTCCGCCGAGCCAATAGCCCTGATACAGCCGCCAAAAAGCCGACAAGGCATCCTGCGCCATTTCAATGGCTTTGCTCCGATCATCGTTGAATAAAGGCAACAGCGTTTCCGCGAATCGCGCAAGATTCCACGCGGCGATCCGGGGTTGATTGCCGTACGCATAACGGCCCTGCAGGTCGATGGAACTGAATACGGTTGCGGGATCATATTCATTCATAAACGCACAGGGGCCATAATCTATCGTCTCGCCGCTGACCGCCACATTATCGGTATTCATTACGCCATGAACAAAGCCGATAAGCTGCCATTTGGCTACCAAGAAAGCCTGATTTTTTATGACCTCTTTCAAAAGTCCAATATATCGGCCTTCATCATGCCCGAGACTCGGATAGTGGCGGTCGATCGTGTAATCAGCCAAGCTGCGAAGCTCTTCTATGTTCCGCCGCTCAGCGGCATATTCAAATGTGCCCACCCGAATATGGCTTGCGGCCACACGCGTGAGAATCGCGCCGGTTAGGGCGGTTTCTCTGAATACCGTCTCCCCCGTTGTCACAACGGCGAGACTGCGGGTTGTCGGTATCCCGAGGGCGTGCATAGCTTCGCTTATGATATACTCTCTAAGCATCGGGCCTAATGCCGCGCGTCCGTCGCCCCCGCGGGAATATGGCGTTCTTCCCGACCCTTTGAGCTGAATATCATATCGCTTGCCTGACGGCGTGATTTGCTCGCCAAGCAGGGCGGCGCGCCCGTCGCCCAGCATCGTAAAATATCCGAACTGGTGGCCTGCGTAGGCCTGCGCGATCGGTTCCGCGCCAACTGGATTCATATTGCCCGCAAGTACCGATACTCCCTCTTGGCTATTCAAATAATCCGCACTTAAGCCAAGAGATGCTGCCAACGGATGATTGAGCGCCACAAGCTTAGGCGCGCTTACGGGGTCGAGATTTATCCTGCGGTAAAAACATTCCGGCAAATTGGAATAACTGCTTGTAAGATTCCATCCGCTTTCGATTTTTTGTGTTGCTGGGCCTGATTTCATTTTCTCCTTAATCGGTCTTCCTTTCAAATTCGGTTACCGAATGACTTAATCGCCTTATTATCCTTTATTATTGCCGAAGGAGCAAGTTCTATGATCCGGGCACAGCATTTGAGCGGCTCAAAGTTGACATAGTAATTACCAAATCTATCAACCGCACGCCGGACGAACGAACATACATTCGCCGGTTGAAGGATAAGATAAAAGCAAGGCGCCCTACGGAATGATAACGTA
>CAZJIS010000129.1:0-2418 GCA_964546125.1 uncultured Clostridium sp. | reverse complement strand
TTTTGAATAACGGCTTTCGCCCTTTATCCCGTTGAACTATGCGGGCTTTAGCCCGCGCCGCCACTCACACCCGGCACCTGATCGAGCTTGCCGCTGGCGACATCATACATGCCCTTGATTTGCGGCCCCATCAGCAGAAGCACAGCGATGGCCGCGATGGAGGCGAGAGCTAAGATCAGGCCGTATTCGAACAGGCCCTGTCCGCTTTCGTCGCAGATGAGATGCCGAAGTGCCATCGTGCTCTCCTTTCGTTTGCGGGGCGGGGCCGCCCCTGCTGTCAAACCCGCGTGAGCAGCGGGAACACCATGGCCGAGAACACCCCGAGCGAGATGTAAGGCCCCATTGCCGCCTGGCTCTTGAGCGTGCCCTTCTTGGTGGCGTAGAGGTAAACCGCGTAAACGCCGAGCCCGGCCGCCGCCACCAGCATGACCTGAACAAAGTTGAGAAGGCCGAAGCAAAGCCCGATGACAAACGCATACTTCACATCGCCCCAGCCGATTGCGAGGCCCAGCTTCGAGGGGAGCAAAAACACCACGCTCGCGAGGATTGCCCCGAACAGGTTCGACTTAAAGCCCGCAAAGCCGCCCTCCGCAACCCGGGAGGCAAAAAACAGAATCAGCAGCGACACGAGCAGCTCGTTGGGAATTTTGCGGATGAGGCCGTCCACCGCGCTGATGCAAAGGACGATTTCGAAAATCGCGAGGGTATAGGCAAGCTGCGCGGGGGTGGCGGTCGGCAAAGCCAGCGCGATGGCCGCCCAGCCAAAGGCGGATGCGCTCATCCAAAGTGCAAGCGACGCATGGCCCCGCATGAGCTTCGAGTCGGGGACATCGCCCACGCGGTCCTCGATGAGGCGGCATGCGAGCATTCTTGCGGGATAACCCGCGAGGGCGCCAAGCGCCAGTGCGATGATGGGTGACACGATCCTCTTTCCTCCTGCAAGCGCTTCCTTACCTGGCCCGGGACGGAAAAACCGCCCTCCGGTTCCCTGTTCCGAATGGCGGCTGAGCGTTTACCTCATAACGCGGGAGAAACTATCCCCCTCGGCCGCGCGTCTTCACGGGTCGCGCAAGCTATCAGGCAAACAAAAGCATCTTCATTCGGTAGCTGGCTGTCATAGGCTTTTGCCCTTAGACCCTTTAGCTTCGCGTCGCGCCCTTTCGGACGGTTTGCCGCATTACGTTTGGGAAGCAGCACTTTTGTCTTTCGTGTATTCGGCTTTCAATGTTGGGCCCCGCGGTTTGCTTTTTGTTTTGCAACAAAGAAAGCAACCGGTTTGCGGTTGCTCAAGAGCGGGAATACGCGGCGGGCGCAGCGGCCCTGCGTGATCCAGTTCCGGCAACCGGCTGTCATGGGAGGCTCGCCTCCTTTAGACCCTTGGCTTTGCGTCACGGGCTTTCGCCCGTTTTGCCTTTATCGTGTGAGACTTTTTTTATCTCACAGTTGGATTATATTACCTCTTTATTGCTTTGTCAATACATCATTTAAAATTATTTAAAATATTTTGTAATCCATATGTAACCCATCGTCAGCGGATCAAGCTTACCTTGGGCTTGCCCTCCGGCATGAAGCTAAACTCTTTTTCCGGCGGCAAAATGTTGAGACCGGCCGGGATGCCCGAAAACGTTTTGCCTATGATGCTGCCGTAGTAGGTCGTTCCTCCGCTGGCGATCTTCACCGCGCCGTTGGGCGCGTAAATGATGCCATGCATGACGTTGCCCGCGGCATTCATCGAGATGTCCCCGTTCTCCGAATAGATGCAGACTTCGGCGTTGTTGTTCACCGCCGTCATGTTGCCGGTGCACACGATGTTGCCGCCGGCGATCACGCTGCCCTCGACCTGAATGCCGTTGCCGAACATGATGTTGCCGGTTGCATACAAGCTGCCCTTAATGACGCACACAGGCGTTCCACCGGACATCGTTACGTTGCCGTTGACATATAGATTGCCCGTGATCGTGCATTGGTTTTTGATTTTCACATTGCCGTTGACATAGATATCGCCCACGATGTGCTGCATTCCGGAGGGCGCGTTGAAGGTTGACGCGGGTTCGATCCGCGGGTAGTATTTGGGCAGCACCTTATCGAGCACGCCGCTGAAATCGACCATGTCGATAATATCCGCCCCCGGAACTTCCGCACCGACCTTTGCCGTCCACTTATTGACATAAACCGTCGTTCGGCCCTCCACGCGCCCGGTCACGGTGCC
The DNA here is from genome assembly GCA_964546125.1 of uncultured Clostridium sp. GTDB lineage: Bacteria > Bacillota > Clostridia > Christensenellales > CAG-138 > Phil1. The sequence continues at coordinate 209 of CAZJIS010000129.1, read as the reverse complement.
CGAGGCGGGCGAAATGCTCACGGAGCCGTTGGAATGGATATCCCCGTCGATGTAAAACGTGGCGCCCAATTGAATTTTCGAATCTTTATCCCCCGTGAATAAGCGGTAGTTAAACGGGCCGCCAAGGCCGCCCTTGGTCTTCTGCGCGCTGGCCGAGGCGCGCCCGTCGAGGGAGTCGTTGCCGAATATGCGCGAGAACAGCGCCTCGC
>CAZJIS010000128.1:0-2430 GCA_964546125.1 uncultured Clostridium sp. | reverse complement strand
ACGCCGATATCCACCTCGTTGTTGGACATGCCGATCTCGAGGCGCTTGCCCTCATCCTGCAGCCATTGCGCGCCGCCGCGCCCCGGGGCCGCAACCACGGCCGGGGCATAAGCTGCGCCTTCGCCCTTGGAGGAAACGTATTTCACGCCGATGGCCGCGCCGTTTTCGGTGAGGATCTCGGTTGCCGTGGTCGAAGGCAAAAACGTAAAGCCGCGCTTTTGCATCAGGTGGTCGTACATGTTGCCCAAGACCTTCGCCGAATGCTCCGTGCCCATGTGCCGCACGGGGCAGCGCACGAGGTGAATGTTGTGGCGGCTCGCTTCATAGGCAATTTCCGCCACGCGCGGATCGTTGCGCCCGTGCACCGTATCCGGCGCGCCGAAGCTGACGTAGACCGAATCCGCATAATCGATGAGCGCCTGCGCCTCTTCCTTGGAAAGATACTGCGTGATGTTGCCGCCCACCTCGTGGGAGAGCGAGAGCTTGCCATCCGAAAACGCGCCCGCGCCGGCCCAGCCGCTCATGATCGCGCAGGGGTCGCAGTTGACGCAGCGGCCCGTAAGGCGCGCCGGGCAGGTGCGCCGGTCGATGGCCTTGCCGCTGTCGATGAGCAGCACTTTAAGATCTTCTTTTTTATCCAACAGCTCGAGCGCCGTAAAAATGCCCGCCGGGCCCGCGCCCACGATGATCACATCAAATTCGTTCGTCATGCATCCTCCGCACGTATAATATGTACTTATGTAACCATTAACCGTAATTATATCAGCTTATGGCCATTGATTATCATATACCACGCCCCATGAATTGTCAAAGAGTTTCTCGGGAATTCGGGAATGACCCCGGTTTTTACCAGCGCGAAGCTTCGGGGATGCAATGGGCGCGCGCGGGAGTCACGGCGCGGTACCCATCGCACAGGGCAAAGCGGGCAAGCCCCAAACGGACCGCGCGCATGCGGTAATAGAGCGCAATCTCACGCACGGCCTTTTCATCGAACTGGCTTTTGTGGCAGGAGAGCGCCGCGGGGCGCGCATTTAAGTGCTTGCCGATGCGCACATAAGCATTGGGCCTATCGGTGTTGTAGAACGCGCACACCTTGGGCTCGTGGCCGCCGCCGATGCCCAGCGACGCCATCACGGCGGGGTAGGGCGCCATGCACAAAGCATATTTTGCGGCTTGACCGACCTTGATGTGGTCGGCGTGGAATTCGGAAATGACATCCGGGTCGGGCGCGAAGATCGCATCGGGCTTCACCCGCACGATTTCCATGGCGATCTTTCGCGCGCAGGCATCCGCCGTATAGTCGCCCGCATCGGCAAACGGCAGGTAGGCAACTTCCGAAACGCCCAAAAGCAGGGCGCTCGCCGCCGCCTCGCCGCGCCGCAGGGCCGCGAGCTTATCGCCCCCGAGGGCGGGGTCCAAGGCGCCCATGCGCCCATCGGTGGCGATGAGGAAAACGACGCGTTTGCCCGCCTGCGTGAGCTTTTGCACCGTGGGCGCGCAGGCGACCTCGATATCATCCGGATGCGGGCCGATGAAGAGGAAGCTCTCGAGGCGCTCGAGCTTTGGAAGCGGCAATATGCGTTTGAGGATGAGATTGAACATCGCTGGACCCTCCCGAACGGTTTCTATCCCGAGTATACCACGCGGCTGTAAAGTGCGCTATAATGGGGGCAACAGCTTTGGGAGGTTTGCGATGATCACGCCAAGACCCCAACATGCAGCCTATCGCGACGCGCGCTTTTTCCTCGGCGCGGGCGCGGCCGTTTCTATCGACCATGCGCTCGCCGGCGCGCAAGAGGGTATTTTTGCGCTTTTGCCCACGCTGAGCCCCGGGGAGAACGGCGCGGTTCGTTTTGCTTACGATGCTTCCCTTGCAAAGGAAGCCTACCGCCTCACCTGCGATGAGGCGGGCGCGCGCGTTGCCGCTTCGGACCGCGCGGGCGCGCTGCACGGCGCGGCGTCCCTCCGCCAGCTTTTGCTGCACGGCGAGGCGATCCCGCACCTTGCGCTCGAAGATGCGCCGCGCTTTGGCTGGCGCAGCCTGAGCATGGATGTGTGCCGCCATTTCTTTCCTATTGCGACGCTAAAAAAGCTCGTCGACCTCCTGGCGCTCTATAAATACAACGCGCTGCACCTGCACATCTCCGACGATCAGGGTTTTCGCGTGGAGAGCGAGCGCTTCCCAAAGCTTAACGCCATCGGCGCGTGGCGCGCGACGAGCGCCGTCAAGCGCGGACGGGGCGAGGTGCAGGACGGCCTGCCCCACGGTGGCTTTTACACGAAGGATGAAGTCCGCGCCCTCGTTTCTTACGCGGCTTCGCGCGGCATTATGATCGTGCCCGAAGTGGATGTGCCGGGCCACACGACGGCCATCCTCGCCGCCTACCCCGAACTCGCGTGCGAAGCGCGGGAGACGGAGGTCGCCACCTC
>CAZJIS010000127.1:1229-2474 GCA_964546125.1 uncultured Clostridium sp. | reverse complement strand
GCGAATTCCTGTTTATCGATGAATTCGCCGGAAACGAGCATGTTATTGTTTTCAATGTAGTTGACGCCGGTCTTGAGGTGCAGCACATGCTCGAGGGCGACCTCCGAGCCGGAAAGGCCGTGCCGGGCAAGGATTTCGCAGAACTGGCGGATGCCCTCCGCGTTCGTGCGGGCGCTATGTCCCACATAAAAATGGTCGCCCACCATCATCACATCGCCGCCCTCGAACGTGCCGGGCGCCTGAATATACTCGATCTCCGTTTCCGTAAAGAATTTGCGGATGACGGGGAGGATGCGCTCCTTTTCTCCATTGCGGGTTGCCGCACCCGGGTTGGTGATGATCGCACATGTTCTCGTGATCACCGCCACATCCTCGACGAAGCACGAATCGGGAAAATTCTCGTCCGCCTCAAGCACGGTGACGGCGACGCCGCAAGCTTCAAGGGCTTTGATGTAAGCGTCGTGCTGCTTGAGGGCAAGTTCGTATACGGGCTTGCCCAGCTCGGGAGAGGAGGTGATGCCATCGAGCATTGCTTTGCATGGCCTTCTGACGATCGCATTGTGAAACATGAGGTTGCTTCCTTTCATTTGTATCTTTGATGCTGAACCAAGGATAGGCGCATTTTCGTTTCCGGCGGCGTTTTTGGCGGGGATTCAGCAAATCGCGCCGCGGTTTTGCTCATACACCTTTTTGTACAGGGCAAATTTTTCAAGGTAGGCCGTATGCTTATCCACATCCGGCGCAAAACGCCGCGTCACGGTGATGAGCGCCCCGCACGCGGCGGGAACGTCCTCGTATTTGCCCGCCGCCACCATGCAAAGCATGATCGCGCCGAGCGCGCCGCCCTCGCTTGTGTTGATGAGCGAGAGGGGGATGCCCATCACATCCGCAAGGATTTGCACCCAGTCCTCCGAGCGGGAGCCGCCGCCGATGACGCGCGCCGCTTCAATCGCCGCGCCGCCCGCGCGGGCCGCACAGGCGCAGTCGTACAGCGAAAAGCAGATGCCCTCGAGTATGGCTTTTGTGATCGCAGCCCTGCCGTGCGCGGCGTTGAGCCCGTAAAGCACGCCCTGCGCGTGCGGGTCGTTGATGGGGCTTCGCTCGCCCATGAGGTAGGGGAGGAAAATCAGGGAGTCGATCGGCAAGTTCTTAAGGCCTTGAAACAGCGCTGCGTAGTCGTCCGTTTGCAGCACGTTTTCCGCCCACCATTTGGAAGAGCCCGCACAGCTTAGGGTAACGCCCATC
>CAZJIS010000127.1:0-1129 GCA_964546125.1 uncultured Clostridium sp. | reverse complement strand
CGCCCATCGCCTGGTCGCCCCCGCCGATGACGACGCGGACATTCTTTGATAAGCCAAGCTCGGCCGCAACTTCCGGCCGCACGCAGCCTACGACCTCGCCGCTCTCATATACCCTGGGAAGTTGATCTTCGCGTATGCCGAGCACATCGAGCATGGGCTGCGACCAGCGGCGGTTTTTCACATCGAAGAAAAGCGTGCCGGAGGCGTCGGATACATCTGTCGCAAATGCGCCGGTTAGGCGGTAGGCGATGTAATCCTTTGGCAGCATCAGCCGCGCGACGCGGCCGAAGTTTTCGGACTCGTGCCTTCGCACCCAAAGCACCTTGGGCGCGGTGAAGCCCGTGAGCGCGACGTTGCCCGTCCACGCGATCAGCTTCTCTTTTCCGATTTCTTTGTTGAGGCAGGCGCACTCCTCCGCCGTCCGCCCGTCGTTCCAAAGCAGCGCGGGGCGGATGATTTTATCTTTTTCGTCGAGCAGCACCAACCCGTGCATCTGCCCGGAAAAGCTCATGTGCGTAATGCGCTCGAGCTTGTGCCCTATGCCGAGGGCCGCGAGCGCGCGGCAAAAGCCATCCCACCAGTCTTCGGGGTTCTGTTCGCTCCAATGCTCATGCGGGTAGCTGATGGGGTATTCCGCGCTCTGTTGGCCAAGGATATGCCCCTTGCCATCCGCAAGCAGCAGCTTTACGGAACTTGTGCCAAGGTCCACGCCAAGAAACATAACGGCCTCCTTAAGAGAACAGTATGTCGTTGAAGATGCTTTCAAGGTATTCTTGCCTGCCGCTTTCCACGGGGAAACTCTCCCTGTCTTTGGCGTACTCGTAGAGCGACGCGAGCGTTTCCTTGCCCTCTACGATGCGGCGGCCGATGCCCTCGTCATACGAGGCATAGCGCTCTTTCACAAACGAGGGGAGGCGGCCGTCCTCCAGCAGGGCCGCCGCTTTTTTAAGGCCTAAAGCAAACGCATCCATGCCTGCGATGTAGGAAAACAGGATATCCTCGAAGGTGTTGCTGGCGCGGCGCGCCTTGGCGTCGAAGTTCAAGCCGCCGTTTGTGAAGCCGCCCGCCTGCAAAACCTCCAGCATGCACAGCGTGGTGTCGTATACGTTGGTGGGGAACTGGTCGGTAT
>CAZJIS010000126.1:0-2583 GCA_964546125.1 uncultured Clostridium sp. | reverse complement strand
AAGCCAGCTTTCAAAACTTCTGGTTTCCCGGGCGCGGGTCAAAACGGTACCCATACTTGACTTCGGAGAGTTCCCGCCCGGCGATGATGACGGTCTTTTCCTCATCCGCCTTGTCCATGCTCATTTTTTCATAAAAACCCCTTGCGCGCGCATTGTCCTTGAGCACCCACAAATAGAACCCATCGAACCCCGCGGCTTTCATCCGCTCGGCCGCCGCCTCAAAAAGGCCTTTGCCCGCACCATGCCGCCATTGCCCGGGCAAAACATAGATCGCGCGGATCTCGCCCATCGCGGCGGCTTGCTCCTCGCGCGCGCGGCCGTAATTGACGAGGCCCACCACCTCGCCGTTATGTTCAGCGACGAGGTTACTCTCTGGGCGGATCGTTTTGGGCATGCTGTTTTCAACCGTGAGGGAATTGAGAAAATCCTGCGGCATTATGCCGCGATAGGCGCTCTGCCATGCGGAGCAATAAATTTTTCCCATCGCGGCTTTATCCCGTTCGGATGCGGTTCGTATGAGCATAGGAACCGTTCTTTCAAAAATGATCGGGTGCGGAGCTTCCGCTTCCCCGTTGGAAAGGCCCCCTGCCGTTCATGGCCCAAGCTCGATCGCATACGTTACCGTGGTGAACGCTTCGCCGTTGCTTTCCCCCTCGAAAATGTAGACCGGCACAAGGTAAGGGGATGCATCCGCAACATTCGTGTTGTAATAGGCAAGCTTTGCGGATGTTATAACCCCGCGGCCATCATGCCCGTCACCCGCATAAATCACGCCGATGCCGGCAATTAAGTTTTCCGCCGCGCGCTCGACGCTCAGCAGCGGGAGTTTTTTGAATTCGGTAAACGACCGCTGAATCTTAAAGACCGAAACCACCTCGCCGCCAAGAGTCATGTTCACCGTGATGCGAGGCGCAACGCCGCCGACTTCGAGGCCGCCCAAATCATGGAACATGAACTCCACCGTTTTCACGGTCGGGGTTCGCACTTCCGTTCCATCATCCAACGTTTGAGCAACCCAGCCGTTCTCTTGGATCACCGCCTGCTTTTGGCGGTATTCGCTTGTTAGAAGCCCCGCGCCCGCGAGCCAGCTTTCGGCAAGCGCAATGCACTCCTCATCGGAAAGGGCCGCTTTTAGCGGCGTTTCCTCCGCATGCGCTTGCGCCGGGCAACTGCATTGGATCGACCCTGAAGCTTTGAAAACCGTAATCGAATTACCTTCGGCATCGCTAAGGGAAAGGACCTGCCGGTTGCGGGAAATGCGGTAATTGCGCATGTTCATATAGGCGGCAAGGCTCTCGACCTCATCTGTGGAAAGGGCGACCGCCGAGGCCGCATAGATCATCACCTCTGCGCCGAACTGATTCCCGCCATCGCCAAGCTCGATCGAAAGTTCATGGAAGATCGCCGGTGATCCCGCCGCCGGCACGGGATAGACCGCAAGCTGTCCCTGTGGGGCAATACTCACCTTTGCGCAGCCAACAAAAAGCAACAGGCACAGCACGGCGCAGAGAACCGCTTTGCTGTTCGTCGCTCCCCCTTTGCGGCTGCGGCAGGCGTGCGCCGCCTTAGCAATATAAGTCCGCATCATCCCGAAACCCTGCCGCAAGCGACGTGCCCACTTGAAACGCCTGGTAAACACGAAGGTAATCCTTCCCGAAATAGCGCACGGTGTTCTCATCGAGCCGCTCGGTGTTTTCCGCCCATGCGGCGCGCGAGGCCTGAACTTCCGCACTGTAGCGCACGTCAAGCTCCACCCTGCCCTCGACGCACATCGGCTTAATGCCGTCTTTTTGATAATTGCGCACAGCTTCTTCAACGCGCGCCTCGATGAGCTTGGCGTTTCGCTGCGGGTGGTAGCACATGGCGGAACTGTTGTTGATGCAGCGTTTGGTTTCGACCGTATAAATGCCGGGGATGCTCTCGCGCGCGTCGGCCACGGTCAAGTCGTCGCCCGAAAGGAAGATGACCGGCGTGCCGAAACTGCCGATGCAATGGCCGATGAGGTCATGCTCGCTGATGAGCTTGCCGTTGAGCTTCATTTCCACCATACTGCCGTAAGCATAGCTGTGGCTAATGCAGCCTTTGGCGCCCTTTCGCCTGTGGTAGCCGATGAGAAGCGCCGCATCCGCGCCCTGCTCGATACCCTCAGCCATGCCAAGCGGCCGAAGGATGCCCGAGATCAGCGCGATGCGGGAATCGAGCTGATCGATAAGGAGGTTATTGCCCGCGTTGTGCGCGTCGTTGACGATGACCTCATCCGCCCCCGCGTTGAACGCGCCGCGCGCCGCCGCGTTGACATCGTTGGCCATCATCCTGCGCGCAAACTCATATTCGGGGTGTTCCGGCATCACCTGCCCGAGCTTGTAAATGCCGGAGATGCCCTCCGCGTCCATCGATACGTAAATTCTCATCGCCTTTTTCCTTTCGGTTTATGATGTTGTTCCCAAAAATGCGGATCTTGTGACGCGCATGATCAGATTATCTTTGTATTCGTCACCGTGCAGCTCCCTTTTCTCAATCACCTTGACGGCGCGAAAGCCGCACTTTTCATAGCAACGCACGGCCCGCGCGTTCCACGTTTGC
>CAZJIS010000125.1:0-2599 GCA_964546125.1 uncultured Clostridium sp. | reverse complement strand
TATAGTTCTTTGAAAAACTGTTGATCACGATCGTGCGCTCGCGCATGCCTTCAATGGAAAGGATGGGCACGAACGGCTCCTGGTAACTGAATGCCGTGTAGATGTCATCCGAGATCACGATCAGCTCGTGTTTGATCGCGAATTCCGCAAGCTCGCGCATAGTCTTGCGGCTGATCACGCAGCCCGTGGGGTTCGAGGGCGAATTGATGATGATCGCGCGCGTGCGCTCGTTGACGAGCGAGGCGAGCCGCTCCATGTTGATCTGGAAGCCTTCGCTCTCATAGGTGGGCAGTTCCACCGGCACGCCGCCGGCAAGTTCAATCTGCTGGGGATAGGGTGTGAAGTAGGGGGCCTGCATAAGCACTTCATCCCCCTCGTCCAAAATCGCCTCGAGCGCGAGATACATAGCCATGCAGCCGCCGGCGGTGACGAAGATCTCACGGTCGGCAATTTCGAGATCGTATTCCGCCTTGTAAAACGCCGCGATCTCCGCGCGAAGCTCCGGGTCGCCGCGAAATTCCGAATATTTGGTGTAACCGAGCTTTGCATCGCGAAACGCGCTGTCGATGATCAGATCATCCGTGCGTATATCGGGATCGCCAAGCCCCAGGTCGATCACATCGTCAAAGCCTTTGGCGAGCTGATCGATCCTGCCCATGGGCGTACTCTGATCCCGCCAGTATTTTTTCGCAAGATACTTGTTCCTCACGCATGTCCTCCCGAGATGTCATTTGGTTTTGCCAATTGGCACGAATGATAAGACCGTACGGCGGACCTTATCCGGAACGCCGTTCCGGTTTTATTATAAGCCCTCTTTCGTATTTGTGCAACCCTGAAAAAATTGGCGAAATATCCGCCCGCCCGCGCGCGGTTTTGACAAGAAAGAGGAGCTGTTATATACTTACGGTGTTTTCATGCATGGCAATTCATAAAGCATAGGGGGTTCTGATGAACGAGGGAGATCAGATCATCGCGGTCGCACGCGCTTTCAACATCCTTGAGGAGCTACTGCGTTCGCCAAAGCCTTTGGGGCTGTCGGCCATCGCCCAAAGCATAGGGCTGCCGAAGGTGACGACGTTCCGCCTGTTGAATTCGCTCGCCGAATGCGGGGCCGTGAGCAAGCACAACGACCAATACCGGCTCGGCTTCATCTTTTTGCGCTACGCCGAGCGCGTGCGCTCCGACACGAGCCTCAATTCAATTGCCGAGCCGCTGCTGCGCGAGCTGCGCGACGCAACGAAGGAAACGGTGAACCTCGGGGTGCTCTCGGAAGGCTATGTGGTCAACAGCCTCACGCTGCCCGGCGATTTTTTCATCATCACCTCGCGCGTGCTGCCGCTTGCCCCGCTCCATTGTTCGGCGATGGGAAAGATCTTCCTTGCGTATATGGATGAAGCTCAGATTTCCGATTATTTTTCGGTGCCGCGCGCAAAGCGCACAATCCACACGATTACATCGGCCGAAGAATTTCAAAAGGAACGAGAACAAATTTTGGGCAACGCCGTTTCGCACGACCGCGAGGAGTATGAATACGGCCTCTATTGCGTGGGCGCGCCCATTTTAGATGCGGGCGGCGCGCTGCTCGCGGCAATCAGCATCACCGGGCCCACCACGCGCATGCAGGCAAAGGGTCTCGAGTCCCTCGCGCAGAGCATCTGCGACACGGCGCGCAAAATCTCCCGCCTGACGCATGAGGCGGGACTCGACACGCTCGCTTAAAGGATCTTTCTTTTCAAGCCGCAAAGCAAGGGAGCGCGATCGCTCTTCGCGGATAAAAGCTATATTGCGCAAAACGCAAGCGCATGGGGATTCGTCGGTTCCCATGCGCTGTTTGTTTTTGATGTTTGGCGCGGGCGCGCGCGAAAAGCAGCCTTGCGCTTAACTTTTTGGTTCGATGCGACCGATGATCTCGCCCGTGCGGACCGGTTGTTCCTGCCCAAGCGCCATCGCCCGCTCAAGCGTTTCGCTCACGCGCAGGACACCGCTTTTAATCAGGAGGATAATGCTCGAACCGCCGAACTCGAAATAGCCCTTTTCTTCGCCAAAAGCAAAACTGCCCCGCGGCTTGTGGTTTTTGATCTTGCCCACCAGCATCGCCCCCACCTCGACCTGCGTCACAAGGCCCAAGCGCCGCAGCTGCATCGCCGTACATACCCGCGTGTTCTGCGTAAACACCGGATAGCGGCTGTGCGCGATGGGCCGAACGGTGTGGAGGATGCCCTTGATGGTCCTTTGGGAAAGGATCTCGCCGTCGTCGATATAGCAATAGCGGTGGTAATCAACGGGCGCGAGGCGGAAGACGAAACATGTGCCGCCGTCATATTCCCTGGCAAGCGCCTCGCTCCCAAGAAGATCCGCCGCCGTGTAAACCGAATTTTTGATGCGAAAGCCTTGCTCCTGCGAAATAAAATACACCGACGCACTCCCGTCGCAGGGGGCATGCAAGACGTTTGAGGGCTGCACATCCAAAAACGCCGGAACGCTTAGCTTCCGGGTAAAAAAATCGTTGAAGCTTCGATAACGCCTTTCTTCAAAGCGGCGCATGTCGATGCCGTGCCGCCGTATGTAGCCGCCGATGAAGCAGCGCGACAGGGGCGAT
>CAZJIS010000124.1:0-2600 GCA_964546125.1 uncultured Clostridium sp. | reverse complement strand
GTCGATGCCGTGCCGCCGTATGTAGCCGCCGATGAAGCAGCGCGACAGGGGCGATTCCATCACCGCCCCGCACAGCGCCGAAACCCAAGGCAGCGTCAGGAGCTTTAAGAGCACCCGCCCGGCGGCGGTTTCATATAAAAACGTCAACGCGCCGGTTTCTTTATGCAAAGCGTCGGCCCTTTCCATTATCGGCACACGGCAATGCAGGTAAGCACGATTACTGCAAGCGCGCCGAGCACGCCCATCGCGATCAAATGCGGCATTTTGGGCTTAGGCACCCGGAATTTCGCAACGAACCCCACGGCGATCAGCGCAAGCAAAATGCCATAAACGGGCTGCGCCGGGAAGTCAAAACACAATTTGAGCAAATACCAGAACGGAAGGATGGCGGCCACGCTCGTCACGGGCAGGCCCTCGTAAAAGGCCCTCGCCTCTCCTTTATCGAAGTTTGCAAGCTCCGTCACATTGAAATAGGCAAGGCGGATGAGGGCGGCCAATACATAGAGCGCCACCGGCAGCACCCAGGGAAAGCGCTGCATGCCCAGGGCAAACCCGATCGCGCCCGGCAGCACGCCGAAGCTGACAAGATCCGCCAGCGCATCGATCTGGATGCCGTAGATCTTTTCTTCCCGACAGCGCTCGCACCGCTTCGCGACCGTCCCGTCGAACATGTCGCATACGCCCGATACGATCAGGCATATGAGGGCGAAAGGGGCGTTGCCCGCAAACGCAAAGCCGATGCCCACCACGCCGGAAATCATGTTCAAATAGGTAAGCCACATTGCGATGCCGTAATAACCGTTCATATATGCTCCTTTTATATGTTTATTGTCGGTTTTTGTCCGCAAACGGCCCAAACCCGCGCCGCCGCCGCGCCTTTGGCGCCCGCGGACGCGCGCCCGCTCACGCCTGCGACATCAGCCGGTCCAGTATCCTGCGCAAAGCCGTTTTGTCTTTTGCCGGCAGGGTTGCAAGCAGCGCCGATTCGCTGTCCGAAACGATATGCCGGTAATCGTCGACGATCTTCTTTCCCTCCTCGGTCAGGGAAAGCGCGTAAACACGCTTGTCATTCTCAACAGGTTCCCTTTTGGCCAGATGCTTTCTTTCCAATTTATTGATCACCTGGCCGATGAGGGTCTTATCCTTGCGCGTTATTTCGGCAAGCCGGTTCTGGCTGATGCCGGGGTTTGCATCGATAAGCTGCATCATCGTGTAGTTTTTGACCGTGATGCCAAGCGGTCGCAGCGCGTCCTGCAGCGGCTCGGCCAATTTAACATGCAGATTGAAAAATTGATAACCCAACGACTTCCCGATACGCTTCATCGGCCTGCTCCCCCTCTAAAATAGTAGACATCCTCGACGGTTGATGTGATCTACTATATTAACGCGTTTTGCCCGTATTGTCAAGCGAGCGGGCGGCGTGCTTCCAGCGCGGCTTGCGGGAGCCCGGCTTGTGTTTGCCGCCGCATGCGCAAAGCTGGAAATGACAATATGAAACAAAAACTTTTTTCGCACGGCGGTTTTTTTGAAAAAAAAGGAAGGCAAAACCCCGTTTTGTAACTGCGCTGTAACCGGCGGATGGTATACTTTGCGTAGACCCTGCCCCCTTGGGCAGATATTCGCGCACAACACCCCCGCAAAGCGGGAACACATACCACATAAGGAGGAAGAGCATATGAACACCAAAAGCCTTTCAACCAGATCGCTCGCGTTCGTGATCGCCCTAACGATGGCGATGTCCGTCGCGAACGTTGCGTTTGCGGAGCGCGCGCACACAAACCTCACCGCCGATGGTTCGGGCGGCGAGGCCGGTGCACCCGCATCCGGGGGAATTACCTATAAGGTCAACTTCAACATTGGATCGCAGACCGTTTCCGCGCAGATCGTGAGCGCGGGGGGGCATGCGAGCGAACCCGCGGCGCCCGCTATCCCGCCGGCCTATAAATCTTTCCTCGGCTGGTATACGGCCGAAACCGGCGGCACATTGTTCGCTTTTGAAACGACGCCGATTAATGCGCCCACCACGCTGTACGCCCGTTTTTCGGTGAACTACCTCGTGAAGTTCTACGACGCGCAGTGGAAGGTGTATCATTCGGCCGAGGTCGCTGAGAACGGCACTGTGGCCCCGCCCCCGACCCTCCCCGTGGCGCCGATGAACAAAGCGTTCATAGGCTGGCGCCTCGTGAATGAGGGCGGCACGCTTGCGGGCACGGATTATGTTTTCACGACGCCCGTCACAAGCAACTTCACGCTTGCCCCTTATTTTGAAGATACCTACTATGTTTACTTCATTTCCAAGGGCTCGGCGGTCAATCCGCAAATCGTGGTGAACGGCGCCAAGGCGACGCTGCCCGCGAACCCCACCCGCGCGGGCTACGAATTTGCGTTCTGGTCGGTTGATGACACAAGCACATACACCCAAACCGGCAAAGCGTTCAGCTTCAATACGCCCATCACGGCGAATACCATCCTCTACGGCATTTGGGAGCCGGAGACGGTGAATTATACGCTTGTTTATTGGCTGGAGAAGCCCAACGTGGCGGGAGACCCCGGCACCGACACGAGCAAATACGCATTTTATAAATCCGTAACACAGCAGG
>CAZJIS010000123.1:0-2777 GCA_964546125.1 uncultured Clostridium sp. | reverse complement strand
GTGCTTGAATGGGGTTCAAGAGGCCGGAAGTTCGAATCTTCTCACCCAGACCAAATCTATTAAGCGAGATTGATACAATAAGGGCCAGTCCACCAGGGGTGGCTCTTGTTGTATCTGAGGAGAAAATATGGAGCTGCTGTTCACCAACAAATGTACATATACCAAGCAAAACCTGATTGAGGCCGGCAGGGGCACTTCTTCACGCAAAGGGCGGACAATATTCGTTATTTGTATGGGGCTCCTGATTTCCCTTTGCGGACTGCTGGCGGAGGATTATATATATTGCCTGCTCGGCGTTCTGTTCTGTATCCTTTACCCGCTGTTTTTATTATGGACGGTGAGATATTCGGCTGCAAACAGATATCAGCAATTGCAACAGCTTTACCATGGCGAAACTGAAACGGTCACCAGCTTTTATGAGGACTATCTCGTTGTTCACTATATGCAGGGCGGCCCCGACGTCACGGTCGCTTGCCCGCAGATTGCCAAGGTGTTCGAAACAAAAAACTTATTTTTCTTGATGCTGTCCACACGCATTGGCTTCTTGCTGGAAAAGCGGGGCTTTGACGGGACGACAGCGGATGAATTTGGCCGGTTCATCCGGGCGCGCGCAGTCGGCGAGGGGCAGAAAGACCTCAAAAAGCGGAAGCGGAAGACTGCGCTCATTACGGCAGCCGTACTTTTGGTCTTATTTGCAGTCGGTCTCGCGATCGGCTTTGGGGGGCAGGCGATCGAGAACATAATTCCGAAAACTTTTTCTTACGGCAATTATTCCATAAAGCTCACAAGGGCCTTTGACGAATACGACGGCGAATGGGAGAACCCTGATGTAACTGTCTATTGCTTTAATGAAACAGGAGAGGATTTAAGCAGCTACGGTTTCGTATGCGATACAGCCGCGGCTTATTTGCAGCATAAAAACGAATCCTACGGAATTGACAGCGTCGTGACAGCCATGTCCGATACCTGCGCATGGACAGAATATAGGGATACATACGACGGAAACGAGTATTACAATTATGATTACGTAATTAAGTCGGGCGGAGGTTTCTGGTATACTGAATTTTACTGTCTCGCAAAAGACGCCGATAAATATGCGCCCCTTTTTAAAGAGTGGGCGCAGACCATAAAAATAGATAAAGAAACGGATGGTCGGGAACTGCCGCCTCCAGATAATGAAATGATTAGACAAAGGTACATAAATCGTCAAATTGCACTAATCACCGCGTTATCAGGCGGAATGCCTGCCGGAAGAAGCTGATCGCTTTTGCGGCCGGCTTCTCTTGCCGCTATGATATAGTTGATATCTGTTTTTACGCACCATCCGTGCCCACATGCCCTCGTGCAAGCGAGGTTGGGCAGGCCATGAAGTAATACTGGTTCCCGTTGAATGCAAAAGTTCCGGCCTCCGTCATCGGGACTTTTTTTGTGTGCGCAGCGTACGAGCGCGGGTTAATTTGATTGATGAACGTCGCCATGATCGGGTAACGGCTTTGCATGCCGGCGAGCGAAGCATAAAATACCCGTTCAAACACGCCCGTTCCACGCACGGATTTATCGACGCACACCGGCCCATATTGATAGGAGTTTTCGAGGGTCAGCACCTGCCCGTCGAGCGCATAGTCCGGCAGCTTTTCGATCATGTAAGTGAACAGCGGCCAAGGCGCCCAAAATGCCCAAGGCGCGGCAGTCGCGTAGGCGAGCACCCGACCATCGTCATCTTTTGCGATCGTCACACCGCGCTCCTTGTCAATCAGCGCTTCAAGCTGCGCGGGCGTGAAATTCGTTGTCACGAAGCCGTCGGCGCGATCCTCGGGCTTGATGTAATCGGTGTGATAGGTGCGAAGCAACGCAACAACTCCGTCAAGATCGCGCATCGTCGCCTGTGCAATGACCATAACATACACCCCTTGCTTTCATGATGTCTTAAAATAAATTCTATCATGATTTTGCGCAAAAGAACATGGCTATTGCACCGCGATATTGCCGAGCATCGGCGGCGCGCAAATCATCGCCCCCTCCATGCTTCATACTATTTCACTGCTAAAGATCAGTCCGTGATAGCGGGGGAACTTTATGGAATCGTACCTCTAACTCATTTTGTCATGCAAAAACGCACAACCCGCCAAGATCAGGCGGACGCCTGGCATGCCGGCCCCATAAATGTAGCCATCATACTTGCAGGCGATGATGTTGCGCTTGGCAAACCCGTGCAAAACCCGCGTTACCGTGTCATAATCTTTTTTTGTGCGCTCCATGATTTCATCTCTGGTGACCGGCCGGGCTTCGGAAATGCAGTTCAAGATATCCAAGCATCCATCGTCCGCTAAAATGCGCAGAAAGAAGGCTATGACCCCCGTTTCCGGTTGTTTACCGTCATAATAGCCGGCAAGGGAAACATGGTTTTCACTCGCCATCCCTAATAGATAATCCGCCGACGTCTGCAAAATCGCGCACAGATCCGGCAGCAGAAGTATGTCCGGCATGCTTTCGCCCTTTTCCCATTTAGAAACCGCCTGGCCCGATATTCCCAACAATGCGCCCAACTGCTCTTGCGTTAATGCTTTTTCCTTGCGCAGAAAAGCGATTCTTTCGTGGATTTTCATCATTCATCTTGCCTTTCAGCATATTTTTGAAAGCTTTCTTAATCATTAGTATAAATCGTTTTCTCTACGATGCAATGAAGTGTTCCTTGGAGCACTTCAACTAATGGTTGAATGGGTTTTGCGCAGCGCAGCTTTCGCACGCTTTGCAGGAAGATGAAATTCATGTTATCA
>CAZJIS010000122.1:0-2778 GCA_964546125.1 uncultured Clostridium sp. | reverse complement strand
AACCCGTAACCAACCCTGACACAACGCGAAAGAACGGGCGGCCCTCGGGCCGCCCCCTTTTGCATTTTTGGCCGCGTTTCCCGCATGGCAGACTTACCGGAGCAGGGCAAACGGGGCGCAAAACCGCGCCGGCCGGGCAGAGAAGCCAAGTCCTAAAAATAGGGGCGGAATGGTAAAAAAGGTATGGAAGAGGGGCGGTTTGTAACTTTCGTGTAACCCGCCCCCGCTATAATTAAATTATCAGAAAGGGAAAGATGACGCGGTGCGTGCGGCACGACGGCCTGCGAGGGGCCTGATCATCAAACAAGGAGGATACGATCATGAAAGCCAGGAATGTTTTGACGAAGCTGCTTGCGCTCGCCGTCGCCTTTACCATGGCCATGTCGATCGCGGGCGTTGCGCTCGCAGAAGGAGAGAACACGATTGTCGTGACCATCAGCGGCGAGGCGGTCGTGAAAGCGGAGGACGCAACAACCAGCACGCCCGGCGATGGTGCGGTTACGCCAAACGGCGGGGAAGATGAAAACGGCTACACCTACACGAACGGGCAGCAGGAGCAAACCAACGTTTACCTTGACGGCGAGGAGGAAGACCTCGTCATCGAGAAAGGCCAGGGAGAAGTCGGCACCCAAAATACCATCCCCAACGAGGATGTTATCAACGGCAGCGGCAACCCGGACAACATCAACGACAACAATATTTACCTGCGCGAGTATGACGAGCAGGGCGGCTGGTACGCCACCGATCCGGGGGCGTTCTATGATGAGGCCGGCAATCCCATCCTCGACGGCCTGCCCGTCGATGTCGGGGTGGACGAGGATATCGATCTGATCAAGGCCATCCTCGAGGCCAACGGCAAACAGTATGTCGAGGGCAGCGAATATCTCATTGAGATCGGCCAAACCGTGATCTCCGGCGACAAGATGGTGCAGGAGGTTTTGGTTCAGACCCCGGAGGGCGAGATCATCGGCTATGAGGTGACGCTCGATGTGGAGGCCACCCGAAGCGACAAGATCTTCAAGGCCGACGGCGAGGTTGTGATCAGCAACAACACCAAGAACATCATCCTCGCCATCGATATCACAGGAAGCATGGCGAATAACCTCGCGGGAAGCAGCATTCCGAGCAATCAGGGCGGCGAGCTCAACGAGAACTCCCGCTGGAGCATCCTCAAAAAGGCCGCCAGCGAGTTCATTGAAATCGTGTACGGCGTTGATGACGATGGGAACGCCACAAACGAGAACGTCGCCCTGTCGCTGGTCGTCTATAACGGCGGCAACGACGGAACCAATCCCCCGGTTGCGCGCACCATTACGCTGGATTTGGGCGGAAAGGTATTCACCAAAGACGATATCGACGAATTGCTGGAATACTTTGTGGGAGGCCTTGAGGGCACCACGCGCGCCGACCTGCGCGGGGACGGGATGAAAAACACGACCGGCACCAATACGCAGGCGGGCTACATGGAAACAAAAGCGCTTGCCCAGGAATTGCACGGCGCCGGCGTTGAATATGAAAACATCCACGTTGTATTCATGACCGACGGCGAGGCGAACACCTATTATAACAGCAGCGGAAACAGCACCCAATATTCGGGCTCAAGCGCAAATATAACAACGGCCGGCCAGAAAGCCGCGGATGCGGCCGTTGATCTTCTTAAGCTGGGCGTTTCGCTGCACAACATCGCCATCAACAACACCGATACAAACATCGGCACCTATATGAACCCCGAACAGAACGAGGGCTACTTTAATCAGCAGCTCACGGCCGCGCAGGGAACCCTTGGCGATGTGGACTTCAACATGTTCGACAATGTGGAATACACATGGGCCAAGACTGCCGATGACATCATCAACACCTACAAGGCGATCGCGATGGACATCGTCAACAGCGCGCTGGTCGCTGAAAAGGCCCGCATCATCGACGTGGTCCCTGCGGGCTACGACATTTACTTTGCCGATGGCAACCCCGATAACCTTCGGGTCATCGGCAAGGATACCCAGGGCAACACGATCATCGAGTGGTACATCGGCAATCTCGTGAACGGCAAGGAATACAGCACAAGCTACTTCCTCATCCCCAATATGGAGGATTATGCCTACGGCACGGCCTACACGAACGATTCGGCGATCCTGTTTGCGACCCCCATCGCAAACGGCGGCGATGAAGTTGCCATCGTGCTCGACAGGCCCGCGGCGCTGCTCGGCCCCTCCGCGTTTGACGACACGGTGGAGGAGAACTACGACAACGGCTTTAGCTTCAACCTGCTCAACGGCACAAACAGCGGCGCATCGGGCGGTTCGAGCTATACGCTGCTCAAAGATTCTAACATGGACGACAATAAGATGCAGGCCGTGGGCACCAACGTGAGCGACACCAAAGTCGTCGGCGTGCGCAACGCGATGATCGGCGGCGACTCCGTGGGCGTCACGGAGAATGGGGGCGTATTCACGTTTGAGAACGCGTACATCCGCGTGCGCATCGCGCCCGACGGCACGGTCACCTACGAGCATCTCCAGCCTTGGAACGATGAGTGGGGAACCGAGCTGAACATCACCTTCGACTATGACATCAGCTTTGAGTATAACCCCGGCAACGTCACCATGGCCAGGCCGCTTGCAGGCAACGATAGGCAGCCCGGCACGGCCTCGGCCAAGGCGAGCATCACGCTTGCCGAACCCACGGGGCAGCCCGATTCCGAGATCCCCACGGGCGAGCCCGAAGAAATCCCCCTCGGCGTTCCGCACACGGGCGGCATGGGCCTCGCGGGCGCGGCGG
>CAZJIS010000121.1:0-2803 GCA_964546125.1 uncultured Clostridium sp. | reverse complement strand
GCGTGACATATATATCATTGAAGAATACCGCATGGGAGGATTGCGCAATGGACAGACGCGAATTATACGAGAGCATTGCCCAAAGGACAGGCGGGGATATCTACATCGGCGTCGTAGGTCCCGTGCGCACGGGCAAATCGACGTTTATTAAACGTTTTATGGATATGCTCGTGATCCCCTCGATCGAAAACGAATATGAACGCACGCGGGTGGTCGACGAACTGCCACAGAGCGCCGCGGGCAAAACCATCATGACCACGCAGCCGAAGTTCGTGCCCAATGAGGCGGCGCGCATCACGCTTGGCGAAAACACGGCGCTGAGCGTGCGCCTTGTGGATTGCGTGGGCTACATGATCCCCGGCGCCGCGGGCCATTTGGAGGATGAACTGCCACGCATGGTGCGCACGCCCTGGGCCGAGGAGGAAATGCCTTTTGATAGAGCCGCCGAGATCGGCACGCAAAAGGTCATCACCGATCACTCGACAATCGGCATCGTGATGACGACAGACGGCAGCATCACGCAGATCCCGCGCGAAGATTACCTCGCCGCCGAAGAGCGCGTCATCAACGAACTGCGCGCACAGGGGAAGCCCTTTGTCGTGATCCTCAACAGCACGCATCCGGAGGATGCAAATACAGCGGCGCTTGCTTGCGCCCTCGCGGAGAAATACGGTGTGACCGTGCACCCGGCCAACGTCCTGACGGCAGATGCGAACGCGCTGCACGACATCCTTGAACTCATTCTTATGGAGTTCCCCCTTCGAACTGTGCGCGTAGAGCTGCCCGAATGGGTGTGCGAGCTTGGCACGGGGCACTGGCTTGTGGAGCGCGTGCAGCAGCCTTTGCTCGAAGCCGCCCAGCAACTCTCTTGCATGCGCGACCATGAGGCGCTTGTCGATGCGCTCGGCGCAATCGAGGGGTTCTCCCCCGCCCTCATCAAAAGCGTTTCGCCCGGCACGGGCGACGTCGTGCTCGACATGCGACCGGATGAAAGCCTCTTCTACAAAGTGCTCGGCGAGGAATGCGGCATGGAAATCAAGAATGACGCGCACCTCGTCGCCTCCCTCAAGAGCTTTGCTCTAGCAAAGCGCGAGTTCGACCGGCTTGAAAATGCGCTCAATTGCGCCATGAGCACGGGCTACGGCATGGTTCCGCCCCAGCTTGACAACATGGAGATGGAAGAACCCGAGATCGTGCGCCAGGGCAACCGCTTCGGGGTAAGGCTGCGCGCCAAAGCGAGCGGGCTGCACCTGATCAAGGTAGATATGGAGTCGGAAGTATCACCCTTAGTGGGCACGGAGGAGCAGTCTGAAGAATTCATGAACTACCTGATGAACACCTTTGAAAAGGACCCGCAGAAGATTTGGGACACCGATATCTTCGGCAAATCCCTGCGCGACATGGTGCGCGAGAGCATGACGGGCAAGGTGAACCGCCTGCCCGACGGCGTGCAGCAAAAGCTGCAATCCGCCTTGCAGCGCATGGTTAACGACGGCTGCAACGGCCTCATTTGCATCATGCTCTAAATAATAAAACCCACAAAAAGCGGCCTCCGTTTGAAACAACGGGGGCCGCTTTGCGCATGAGCCTTTGCTCTAGGTGCGTTCGTCGTGCTTAATAGCAGTTCCTCAAGATTCTTTATGCTTTCAAGAAAAGCGGGAGAGCGCAGCCGCTCCCCCGCCAAGATTCGTTAACCCTTGATCTTGTCGTTGAGCTCCTGGAGGAGCTTTGCGAGGTTTTCCTTGGTGAAATTCACCTTGGGAAGGGTCGTGAGCTTCTCGAGTGGAAGCTTTTTCATCAGCATGAGCGCAGGGTTTTTCGTGATGCCGGGAACAAGGGATTCCACGATCTTCACAGCTTCGGGGTTTTTAAGAATATCCTCCACAAGGGACTGTGCGCTGAATTTAGCCATATGCATTCTCCTCTTCCCATATCCTGGGTCGTTCTATATTCACTATACCATGCTGCGCACGCCCTTGTAAATGCCCGGCGATGGGCTATCGGATCGCGATCGCGGGCATTTCTTTACCGATCGCGGTATTTGAGGGCCACATGCATGGCGTCGCAAAATGGTTTGATGCGCGACTTGCCGCAGCGGCACAATGTCACGCGGTTGCGCGCCTCGTATACGCTCCCATCCGCCCCCTCAAGGGGGATGCCGCCCTTGACGTAGATCGCGCAGCTCACGTTTTCCTCGGGGTCCTGCAAGATCTCGATGCCGGGTTCGAGCGGCTCGTCGATCTCCTCGCCCTCCTTGGTAAGCGCGGTCAGCCTGCCCGCCGGGCACTCGTATGCGGCGAGGATAGCTTCGCGGCGATTCTCCTCGGTATCCGATCTCGCAATCAGCTCCCACGCGCTGCCGCTTTCCCTGTGGCAGAAGCGCGCGAACGCACAGCGGCTGTCGTCGAACATATCGAGGCCGGGGCCCGAAAGATGCTTTGCCCGGTCGCGATAACGCCGCTTGGAGGCCGTTTCCGCGCCGTTGAAGTTTGCAGCCACATGTGCGCCGTCGCAAAAGGGTGCGGTTTTGGATTTTCCGCAGCGGCACAGCGCGTAGGTTTCGGCCTGGGGCAACTCGCCCCCCGGCTCGAATATATAGCCGTTGTCCTTGGGCACGATGATCTTCTCCGAAAGCGGCACGCCGCCGCTCACGACATACGGCCCGTCTTTGATTATCTTAATCTTATAGTTTTTATTTGTTCCGCTCACGCGCTTTGCCCCCAAGCTTCGCCGATTTTCTTCCCGTTATGATAACATGAATTTCATCTTCCTGCAAAGCGTGCGAAAGCTGCGCTGCGCAAAA
>CAZJIS010000120.1:0-2814 GCA_964546125.1 uncultured Clostridium sp. | reverse complement strand
AGGGCTGGCAGCGCCAGCTCACGGGCCTTGGCGTGCAGCAGGTGGTGGAGGAGGAAATCGAAAAGCTGACGGGTGAAAAAACCGTTGTCCATGCTTCCGGACGCACCGACAGCGGCGTGCATGCGCGCGCGCAGGTCGCGCATTTCGACACGAACGCGCGCATCCCGCCCGAGAAGTTCGCCTATGCGCTCAACGCGGGCCTGCCGGAGGATATCCGCATCGCCCACAGCGAGGAGGCGCCGGGTTTCCACGCCCGCTTCGGCGTGCAGCGCAAGCACTACCGCTACACGCTCCAGCACAGCCCCCACGCGGACCCTTTCACGCGCCGCACGGCGCTGCATGTTTACGGCGCGCTCGATGTTAAAGCCATGGACGAGGCCGCCTCAATTCTGCTTGGCACGCACGACTTCGCGGCCTTTAAGGCCGCGGGGGTCGAGCAGGAGAGCAGCGTGCGCACGATCTTCATTTCCCGCTGGCTGCGGGAGGGCCGCCTCGTGCATTACGATGTGGCGGGCAGCGGCTTTCTCTACAACATGGTGCGCATTTTCGTGGGAACCATGCTTGAAATCGGCACGGGCAGGCGCGGTGCAGCTTCCATAGAACAAGCGCTCGCCTCGGGCAGCCGGTCGGACGCGGGGCCTACGGCCCCGGCGCACGGCCTCACGCTCGCGCGGGTGGAATATGAGAATTTTGATACGGAGGACTATTTATCATGCAAAACATACTCGTGAGCATACCCTGCGACGAGGTGCAAAGGCATTTGCTGCAAGCGGCGGCGCCATCGGCGAACATCGTTTATAAAGATGCCGCGGTGAGCGAGGCGGACCTTGTTGATGTGGAGATCCTCTTTGGCAACATCGACCCCAAACTGGTGGCGGGCGCAAAAAGCCTGAAGCTTTTGCAGCTCTTCACCGCGGGGACGGACGGTTATTTGCCCGTGCTCCCCGAGGGCTGCGCGCTCACCAACACCACGGGCGCCTTCGGCCTTGCAATCGGCGAGCATCTTTTAGCGATGCTTCTCATGCTCATGAAGCGGCTGCACCAATACCGCGACAACCAACTTCGCCATGAGTGGCGCGACCGCGGCGGCGTGACCTCCCTCGAGGGGGCGACGGTCGTGGCGCTCGGCCTCGGGGATATCGGCGGCGCTTTTGCAAAGCGCTGCAAGGCGCTTGGCGCATACACGATCGGCGTGCGCCGGGCGGATGCCGCAAAGCCCGATTATCTCGATGAACTCGTGCTCTTTGACGCGCTCGATTCCGTGCTGCCGCGCGCGGAAGTGCTCGCCCTCGCGCTCCCCAACACGCCCGAAACCGTGCGCATCCTCAATAAGCGGCGCATCGGCCTGCTGCCCGACGGGGCCGTCGTTTTGAACGTGGGGCGCGGCAACGCCATCGACCAGGAGGCGCTTGCGGATGCCATCGAGACCCGCGGCCTGCGCGCCGGGCTCGATGTGACGGACCCCGAGCCCCTTCCGCCCGAGCACCGGCTCTGGTCGCTTGAAAACTGCCTGATCACCCCGCATATTTCGGGCTTTTTCCACCTCAAAAAAACGCATGACCGCATGGTGAAGATCGCGGCCGAGAACATTGCCCGCCACAACGCGGGGGAGAATCTCATTAACCTCATCGATCCCGCGACCGGCTACCGGCGCAATAAATACGACGGCGGGGAGGATGTTGTGCGATGAACACCACCAAACTCGTGCGCACTGCGCTGATGACGGCCATCGTTATGGCGCTCACGCTCATCGTGCTGCCTCTGCCGGTGAGCCAGGGCTACATCAACCTCGGGGATGCCGGGGTGTATGCGGCTTTGGCGGCGGTGGGCGGCGGATGGGGGGTTGCGGCGGCGGCCGTGGGCAGCGCGCTTGCGGACCTCGTGCTCGGCTATTCGATTTATGCCCCGGCGACGTTTATCATCAAGGGCCTCGCGGCGCTTGCGGCGCTTTTCGTGCTGCGGCGCATGCGCGGCGCGTGGCGCGCGCTCGGCCTCATCGCCTGCGGCGCGCTCATCGCGGGCGGCTACCTTGTCTTTGAAGGCCTTTTTATGAGCGGCAGCTTTGCGGCGGCGCTTGTCAACTTGCCGTTCAACCTGATTCAGGGCGTTGTGGGCGCGGTGCTCGGCTTCGTGCTGATCAACTTCATGGAGCGGCTGCACCTTGACGCGAAGTAAAAACTGAAATCCGGCGCGCGCCGGTTTGCAAAGGAGGGCAAATGGAACTGGACACCGTGCTTTTGATTGTGCTCATCATCCTTGCGCTTGCGAACGCCGCGCTTCTCATCGCGCTTCTTGCAAAGCGCACGAACGAAGCGGAGAACCTCTCCCGTGCGCGGCGCGAAACGGACGAGGCCCTGCGCGCGATGCGCGGCGAGCTTGCCGATACCACGCGGCGCAGCGTGTCGGGCATGGGCGAAACCCTCCTCTCCGGCCAGCACAGGGCCGCGCTTTCGCAGGAGGAGCGCTTCAAGACCTTCGCAACCGAAAACCAGCAGCAGCTCGAGTACATCCGCCAAACGGTGGAGCGGCAACTGCGCGCCATGCAGGAGGACAACAGCAAAAAGCTCGACGAGATGCGCGGCGTGGTGGATGAAAAGCTGCAAAAAACGCTTGAGGAGAGGCTTTCAAAATCCTTCGCGCTCGTGAGCGAGCGGCTCGAACAAGTCTACCGCGGCCTCGGGGAAATGCAGACCCTCGCCGCGGGCGTGGGCGACCTTTCAAAGGTGCTCGCCAACGTGAAAACGCGCGGCATCGTGGGCGAGATCCAACTTGGCGCGATCCTTTCGGAAATCCTCTCCCCCGAGCAGTATTTGA
>CAZJIS010000119.1:0-2816 GCA_964546125.1 uncultured Clostridium sp. | reverse complement strand
GCCGCGCCGACCGCGAAACCGACCGCCGCGCCGACCGCGAAACCGACCGCCGCGCCAACCGCGAAACCGACGGCCGCGCCAACCGCTAAACCGACGGCCGCGCCGACCGCGAAGCCGACGGCCGCGCCGACCGCGAAACCGACCGCTTCGCCGACCGCGAAAGCGACCAAACCGCTGTTTGGCAATTTCAGCGCCAAGGATGTGAATGGAAACACCGTCACGAACTCCGTGTTCGCGGGGCATGAGGTGACGATGGTTAACATTTGGGCTTCCTATTGCAGCCCGTGCGCGAAAGAGCTGCCCGATCTTGCGGCGCTCCATGAAGAATACCGCGCACAAGGCTTCCAGGTGGTGGGCATCATCCTCGATGCGGCGGACAGTAAGGGCAACACCAGTGCGGGCGCGCTTGCCGACGCCAAGGACATCATCGGTAAAACGGGGGCCGGCTATACGCACATCATCCCCACGGGCTCGATGTTCAGCGCGTACCTGAGCCGCGTTTCCTCCGTGCCGACGACCGTATTCGTCAACAGCGACGGCGAGATCATCGGCTCCGCCTACGCGGGCGCCAAGAGCAAGAGCCAGTGGGCCTCGATCATCGAGGAGAAGCTCGGTTAAGTCGTGCATACAAAAGATTGTTGCATCTCCAAAAACATTTAGCCCCGGATCCGCTTGATTCGGGGCTGTATTTTGTTATAATCACTATATCCGTTGATTTTCATCGGTTTATGCCGCATTACATTTGATGGGAGATAGATGGTTCATGGATCAGTTCAAACAGCGAATTGCAAGCGAGGGCCGCGTGCTCCCGGGCAATATCGTCAAGGTGGACGGGTTTCTCAACCACCGCGTGGACATGAAGCTCATGCGCGAGTTGGCACAGGAATTCGGCCGCCTTTTCGATTTGACGGGCCTCACGGCGGTGCTCACGGTGGAGGCCTCGGGCATCGCGCTTGCGGCCGTGTGCGCGGAGGAGTTCGGCGTGCCGATGATCTTCGCGAAAAAAGCCAAGAGTGACAACATCGAGGGCGGGCTCTACCACAGCGACATCTATTCTTACACCTATAAGAAAAAGGTGACGCTGATCATGAGCCGCCAGTGGCTCAGCCCGCAGGACAAGGTGCTTATCATCGATGATTTCCTCGCCAACGGCGAGGCGCTGCGCGGGCTTGTGGATATCATCGAACAGGCGGGCGCGCAGCTCATCGGCATCGGCGTGGCGGTCGAAAAGGGCTTCCAGCCGGGCGGCGCGCGCCTGAGGGAAAACGGGGTCAACCTGCGCTCGCTTGCAATCATCGACCGGGCGGATGAAAACGGCATCGTATTCCGCGAGGAACAAGCATGATGGAGCGGATCGTCGTCCTCGATTTCGGGGGCCAGTATAACCAGCTCATCGCGCGCCGCGTGCGCGAGGCGGGCGTTTACAGCGAACTTTTGCCGCACAACGCGTCCCTCGAAAAAATCAGGGGAGAATCGCTTTCGGGCATCATCCTCACCGGCGGGCCGGACAGCGTTTACGCAAAGGATGCCAAGGCCTGCGACGAGGCGGTCTTCTCCCTCGGCGTGCCGGTGCTTGGCATTTGTTACGGCATGCAGTACATCGCCAAGGTCATGGGCGGCGAGATCCGTGCGGCGGATGTGCACGAATACGGGCGCACGGCCGTTTGCATGGAAAAGCATCCGCTGCTTTTGGGGCTCGATTCGGGCATCGTGTGGATGAACCACAACGATTCGGTCACCGTCTGCCCGCCGGGCTTTGCGGCCATCGCCGCGACCGACGCGTGCCCCGTTGCGGCATTCGCCAACGATGGAAAGCGGCTTTACGGCATCCAGTTCCACGCAGAGGCCGCCCACACGCCCGAAGGCCGGTTGATCTTCTCGAATTTTCTCAAAAACATCTGCAAGCTGCGCTGCGATTATACGCCCGGCAGCCTTGCGGATACCCTTATCGGGGAGGTGCGCGCCAAGGTCGGTTCAGGTCGCGTGCTCGGCGGGCTTTCGGGCGGCGTCGATTCCTCTGTTGCCGCCGTGCTCGTGCACCGTGCCATCGGCGATAGGCTCACCTGCATTTTCGTCGACCATGGCTTGCTGCGCCACAACGAGGCCGAGGAGGTCATCTCCTTCTACCGCGACAAGCTCAACCTCAACATCATCGCCGTCGACGCGCGCCGCCGCTTCCTCGATAAGCTCGCGGGCGTGACCGACCCCGAGCGCAAGCGCAAAATCATTGGCGAGGAATTCATCCGCGTGTTTGAGGAGGAGGCAAAAAAGCTCGGCGGGGCGGAGTGGCTTTTGCAGGGCACGATCTACCCCGACATCATCGAATCTGGCACGGCGACGGGCGCGAAAATCAAGAGCCACCACAACGTGGGCGGCCTTCCGGCGGATATCGGCTTCCAGGGCCTCGTCGAGCCGCTTCGCATGCTCTTTAAAGATGAAGTGCGCGCGCTTGGCGAAACGCTTGGCATCGCGCACGAGCTCGTGTGGCGCCAGCCCTTCCCCGGGCCGGGCCTCGCGATCCGCGTGATCGGCGAAATCACCGAAGAGAAGCTCTCGATCGTGCGCCACAGCGACCACATCTTGCGGCAGGAGCTTGCTTTGGCGGGCCTATCCGAAAAGATATGGCAGTATTTCACGGTGTTCACGGGCATCCAAACCGTGGGCGTGATGGGCGACCGGCGCACCTATGATTATGTGATCGGCGTGCGCGCCGTGACCTCCACTGACGCCATGACCGTCGAGTGGGCGGAGCTTCCCTACCCCGTGCTGCGCCGCGTTTCCGAGCGCATCATCGCCGAAGTGCCCCACGTCAACCG
>CAZJIS010000118.1:0-2913 GCA_964546125.1 uncultured Clostridium sp. | reverse complement strand
TGCGGGCATACGCTGGGCGTTTTGGATCTTGTGCCGCTGTTTTCGTGGCTGTGCCTTGGCGGCAAATGCCGCTATTGCCGCGCGAAGATCAGCGTGCGCTACCCGCTTACGGAGCTTTTGGGCGCGCTGGTGTTCGTTTCGGCGCTGCTTCGTTGGGATATCAGCCTGCGCGCGCTGGAAATGGCGCTGCTCGGCGCGATTTTGATCTGGATCGCCCTCGTGGATGCAGATGTGCAGCTCATTCCGGATCGGCTCATCATCGCCGGCATCGTCGTGCGCGTGGCGTTTGTGCTAACGTCCGGCGATGTTCTGCACACCGCGCTCTCCTCCCTCATCGGGGGGGTCAGCATGGCGCTGCCGGTTTTGCTCATCGCGCTCTTGCTCGAGAAGCTGCTTAAAAAGGAGGCCGTCGGCGGCGGGGATATCAAGCTGCTGTTCATGACGGGGCTTTACTTCGATTGGAAACTCAACATCCTCTCCCTGTTGCTCGCCTGCCTCATCGGCATCGCTTTTGCTTTGCTCGCCCGCGTCAAATCGGGCAAGCCGTTTCCCTTTGGGCCGGCCATCGCCTGCGGAACCTGGCTTTCCATGCTCTTTGGGGATGCGATCATTTCCGCTTACCTTGGCCTTTTCGGGCTTTAACGCCCTTGAAGATACAGGCAACGCCTGAAAACGAAAAAATGGAAAGGGGCTTTTTATGAGAAAAAAGCTCATAGGCGTGGATATCGGCAGCAGCAACGTGAAACTCGCCGTCTGGCACAGGGACGGGTTTCGCCTCTCCAGCGAGAAACTGCCGGACAATCTCGTTAAAAACGGCACCATTGTCTCCCCCGAACTGCTCGCGCGCTTTTTGCGCGATATGCGAAGGAGCTATAAGCTCGGCCGCGGCAAGTGCGCGCTGATTCCGCCCGCGCACGCGGTGTTCTTTCGCCGCATGGTATTGCCAGCCACCTCCGCAGAGCAGCTCATGCTCAATTTGCCCTACGAGTTTCGGGATTATACGGGGGTGGACAGCGCCGCCTACACCTACGATTACGCGCTCGAGAACACCATTGAGGATGAAAACGGCAAACCCGTCTCCTTCGAGCTGCTCGCCGCAGCCGCGCAAAAGGACGTCGTGCGCGAGTATGCCGAGCTCATGCGTAAGGCGGGCTTTCAAATGAGCACCGTGCTGCCGCGCGAGATGGCCGTCATCAACCTCGTGCGCGAAGCCGTGCGGGAGGGGCGCCTCAAGGCTGCGGAGTTCTGCATTGTGGATATCGGCTACGAGCACACGCGCATGTATATCTTCCGCGATACGACGCTCAAGGCCTACAAGGTGGTCGACATCGGCTGCCTCAATGTGGATGAGGCGATCGCGGAGTATTACGGCACGGATAAGTACCTTGCCGCGCAATACCGCGCCGAAAACCACGAGGGCATCCTCGAAAAGCTGCCATGCACGGCGCTGTATGAACGCCTCTCCCTCGAGGTGCACAAGGCGATCAACTTCTATAACTACGACGTGGGCTCGAGCGGACTCGGGAGCATCTACTTCGCCGGGGAGGGCAGCGACATCGGCGCGCTGCGCGAGACCATCGGCGAGGACATCGGACTGAGAACCTACCCGATTGCGGATTTGATGCCCGCGCACATCGGAGACGAACGCGAAGCGGCTCGCTGCATGGCGGCCGTCGGCGTCGTTCTTTAAAGGAGGGACGCAGCATGGATAGCAAAGCGCCCGTGCCCCAAAACACGCTCGCAAGCCGCCTGAACCAGCCGGTCAGGCTCAGCAGGCGGCAGACTCGGTACCCGAGCAAGAAAAAGACCACGATGAACCTCTACGTCAAGGCGGTTAGCACGGCAAGCGTGCTTAAGTCCGTTCTGGGCATTCTCATCGTTGCGCTGGTAGCGGCGGCCATTGCGAAGTTTGGCATACTTGACCGGCTGGATCAAGTTGCCGCCGAGCGCGTGCAGCTCGAAAGCCACCGCGCGCAGCTCAGCGCGGTGGAAGCCCAGCTCGCGGATTTTGACAAGATCCAGGAGAATTACCAGCGTTATACCAAGAAGTACCAAACGTCCGAGGAGGCCGCTTTGCTCGACCGGCTCATGCTCGTTGAGGTGTTCGATTCCAAAGCGCGCGGCCTCGTGCAGGTTTCTTCGATCGCCATCGCCGGCAGCAACGCAACCGTCACTATTCTGGCGGATACGCTCGCGCAGGTGGCCCAATACAAGCTCGTCCTTCAGCAAAACGAACATTTCACCACGGCGGATGTCTATGACGCGCGCACTCTTGAGGATCAGGAAACCCTCGTCCAATATGTGACGGCGACCATCGTGCTCACGCTCACGCAGGAGGTGGCTGAATGAAACGCAACGTATCACTTCGGGAAATCGTGTTGCTCGCGCTGCTGCTTGTAATCGTGGGCTACTATTACTTCGTGCAGGTGCCCATCCAAGCGCAGACGGATCAAATCGCCATCGAGCAGGCAGATGTCCTTTCGGAGATCGACACCAAGATGGCGGTGCTCACCGTGCAAAAGAACATGCAAACCGAGCTTGATGAGGTCTACGCCGCATATAACGGCAACCCGCCGCACATGCCGGATTATGACAATGCGGATGCCGTGATCACGCAGCTCAACGCCATACTCGCCCCGGCGGAGGACTTCACCATCAGCTTCCGGGATGGGGCCGCCCAGGGCACATCCTATGTGATGCGGCGCGCGGCCATGCTGACCTATACCACGCAGGACTATTCAACGGCACTGAGCATTCTCAAAACACTCTCTGCCAGCGGTTTTGAAAACCAGATCAGCGACCTCAACATCGTCAACAACACCTTCCGGGTAAACCCGCAGGATGCCAGAATAACCGTAAGCCTCGTGATCACCTACTACGAGTATTACGGCGCGGCATAACCGCACAAACAAA
>CAZJIS010000117.1:1825-2947 GCA_964546125.1 uncultured Clostridium sp. | reverse complement strand
TCACGCCAAGGCGGGAAGCAAGCGCGTCCTGTGTGAGCCTGCGTTCTTTCCGAAGTTGTTTGAGCCGCAAAGAAAGCATTGCATTCACCTCGCTCTAATTGTACAACCGTAGGTTGTATTTGTAAAGGCTTTCGTATGCATTTTCTGTGCGAAAAAGCTGGGGGAATCACTGTCATCCTGTCGTTTTCATGCGTTATTGCCTGCGCATGCGCGATCTGCGCAGATGGGAACGCGCGGGAATGTACAACCGGAAGCGAATTTGATATAATCGTTTCTATGGAAGCAGAACGCCCTTACCCTAAACACCGAATCGCCTCGGTGGATATCCTTTCTCCGGCTCACGCTTGCGGCATTGCGCAAGGCGATTATTTGCGATCCATCAACGGCGAACCTGTCATGGATATCATCGATTACGAACATTTGAGCACGACCGCGCGCCTTCGCGTCGCCGTGGAAAATGAATGCGGCCAAGCGCGCGAATACCTGGTTGAAAAAGATGTTTACGAGCCCCTGGGCCTTGCCTTTGAAACCTCGCTGATGACACCCGTGCGCGCGTGCCGCAACCATTGCCTGTTCTGCTTTATTGACCAGTTGCCGTGCGGCGGCCGCGAAACGCTGCATTTCAAGGATGACGACTGGCGGCTTTCGCTCATCATGGGCAATTATGTGACGCTCACGAACGTTTCGGATGAGGAGTTTGCGCGCATCGTGCGCCGCCGCGTGAGCCCGCTCTACATTTCCGTGCATGCGACGGATGGTGAGATCCGCAAGGCCATCATGCGCAACCCCACGGCGGGCCGCATTATGGAAAGATTGCGGCAGCTTCGGGCCGCGGGATTGCGCTTCCACTCACAGCTCGTCATTTGTCCCGGCATCAACGATGGGGAAGTGCTCGAACGGAGCATCCGCGAGCTTTATGCACTTACCCCGGCGGCGGAGACGGTGGCCGTCGTGCCGGTCGGTCTCACGCGCTTTCGAAAAGATCTTGCGCTGCTTCGCGGTGTGACGGGCGCCGAGGCGGGGAAGATGATCGATCTTATCGAACGGTTTTCAAAAAAAGCGCGCGCCGAAACGGGCGAGGGCTTTGTTTATGCGGCGGATGAGCTTTATATGCTCGCCGGG
>CAZJIS010000117.1:0-1725 GCA_964546125.1 uncultured Clostridium sp. | reverse complement strand
GTCGCGGGTCTTGTCACCGCAGGGGATATCGCGGCGCAGCTTAAAGACGAAGATCTTGGCGCGATGCTCGTTATCCCCGATGACATGCTGCGTGAGAGCGACGATGTTTTTCTCGACGGGCGCCCGATTGCGTGGCTTGGCGAGCAGCTCGGCGTGCCCGTGCTGCCGTTGTGTGCCGCGAATGGGGAAGCGTTCGTATATGGATTGTTTGACGCATTGAAAGAGGTGTAAGCTATGGCAACTCCCTTGGTGGCGGTCGTGGGCCGCCCAAACGTTGGCAAATCGACGTTCTTCAACAAAACCATCGGCAAGCGCATCGCCATCGTGGAAGATACGCCGGGCGTAACGAGGGATCGCATTTATGGGGATGCGGAATGGCTCGATTACCATTTCACGCTCATCGACACAGGCGGCATCGAGCCGATGCGCGAGGATATTATCAGCCAGCAGATGCGAAGGCAGGCTGAGCTTGCGATCGAAACCGCGGATGTGATCGTTTTTCTCGTCGACGGGCGCGAGGGCTTGACTTCTTCCGACCGGGAAGTGGCCGATTTGCTGCGCCGCTCGAAAAAGCCGATCGTTCTTGGCGTCAACAAGATCGACCACCCCAAATATGCCGAGGCGGAATATGAGTTTTATGAGCTCGGCATCGGACAGCCGATCATTATTTCAGCGGAGCAGGGACTCGGCCTTGGCGATCTTCTCGATGAAGTGGTTCAATATTTCCCAAAGACCGACGCGCGGGTCGATGAAAATGTCACAAACGTTGCGGTCGTCGGGAAACCCAATGTGGGCAAGTCGAGCCTTGCCAACGCGCTTCTTGGCAGCGAGCGCTCGATTGTGAGCGATATTCCCGGAACGACGCGCGATTCGATCGACTCCCCGTTCACCTGGAACGGGAAGGACTACCTGCTCGTCGACACGGCGGGCATCCGACGCAAACGCGCCGTTGAGGATGAGACAATCGAGCGTTACAGTGTGATCCGCTCGCTTGCGGCCATCCGCCGCGCGGACGTCACGCTCATCGTCATCGACGCGAATGAGGGATTGAGCGAGCAGGATGTGCGCATCGCCGGTTACTGCCATGAGGAGGGCAAAGCCTGCGTGCTGATCGTCAACAAATGGGACCTCATCGAAAAGGATACCCACACGATGCACGCGTTCAAAAAGAAGCTTCTGGTGGACCTTGCGTTCATGGAATATGTGCCGATGCTCTTCATTTCGGCGCTCACCGGGCAAAGGGTTGGCAAGGTAATGGAAACCGCCGACATGGCTTATGAACAGAACTGCCGCCGCATTTCGACCGGCACCCTCAACGACATCGTGGCCGAAGCCGTCAGCGTGACCGAGCCGCCCTCCGACAAGGGCCGCAGGCTTCGCATCTATTACGCCACGCAGGTGTCCGTCAAGCCGCCGACGTTCGTGCTGTTCGTTAACGACCCGGACCTGATGCACTTTTCCTACAAGCGCTACCTCGAGAATTATTTCAGAAAATCTTTCGGACTCGACGCGACCCCCCTGCGCCTGATCATCCGCGCGAAGACCCGCGATGAACACACCGTGCGCTAAAGCTTGCGGCACATGCCGCCGCTTGTGATAGCTTGCCGCCATATACTGTGGTTTTCTGCTTGACAAAGCGAAGGCGGAATGCTAAGATAGTCAAGGTTCAAAAATCTGGGTGTGGCGCAGTTTGGTAGCGTGCTTGAATGGGGTTCAAGAGGCCGG
>CAZJIS010000116.1:0-3005 GCA_964546125.1 uncultured Clostridium sp. | reverse complement strand
TAATTGGTAGGGGCGCGGGGGCGAAGCCCTCCGCATTAAAATCTTTCCGTAAAAAGGGCGGCCCCTGAAATGAGGGGCCGCCTGTTATCGAATGAATGATGCTAAAATAAATTATTTCTCAAAATAACAGATGATGATCGTGCGGGGGCCGGCGTGCGTGCCGACGACGCTGCCGATGGTGCTCACCGTGCCGGTGAGGCCAAGCGCCGCCATGAAGGCTTCAAGGCGCTGTTCGCCGCCGCCGGCGCAGGCAAAGGCAATGGGCTGCGCGGGGTCGAGGGGATAAGTTTTTTCGACGAGCTCCTTAACTTTTGCGAACGCGTCGCGGTCGCCGCGCGCCTTGAGCAGGGGTTTCACCGCGCCGTCGTCGAGCGTGAGCACGGGCTTGATGTTGAGCATGCCGCCCATATAGCCCGAAACCTTATTGAGCCTGCCGCCTTTGACGAGGTATTTAAGCGTATCGACCACGCCGATTAAGCGCGATTTTGCGGCAAGCGCCCGAATTGCATCCGCGATGGCGGCGCCGCCCATGCCGGCTTTGGCGAGTTCCGCGGCGCGCACGACGAGCAGGCCCAGCGCGGCGGAGGATGTGTTCGTATCCACAAGGTAAATATCCTCGCGGCCCGAAGCTTGTTTGGCAATGGTTGCGGATTGGAAGGTGCCGCTGATTTTCCCGGAAATCGTGAGAACGACGATCTCGTTATCGGGGTGCGCGTTGTATGCTTCGGCGAAATCTTCCGGGTTAACCAGCGAAGTGGTGGGAAGCTCCGAGGCTTGGGCAAGCTTAACATAAAACTCTTCGTTGGTGATATCGCGCTTGTCGCGGTAGGATGTTTCGCCGAAATTGACGCTGAGGCTGAGCATGGTGACGCCGAGCGCCTCTAATTGCCCGAGCGTCAGGTCGCAGGTGCTGTCGGTGATGATGGTCGTCATGGGGTTCACTCCTTTTCCTGTTGGATGAGATCTTCAAAAAATGTGTCGAGCTGCGTGACCGAACGCGTGAGCGCTGCGAGCGCGCCGTCGTCGAGCGCGGCCACCATTGCGCCGATCATTCGCCGGTGGAACGCTTCATGGATGGCGAGCGCCTCCCTGCCGCTCGCCGTGAGCGCAGCGTAGACGATGCGCCGGTCGTTCGCATCCCCGCCGCGCGTGAGGTAGCCCTTGCGCACGAGCACGTTCACCGCCGTCGTCAGCGCGCCGAGCGTGATGCCCATGCGCGCGGCGATCTGGCTCATTGTGTTGCGCCCGGCTTTTGCAAGCTCCTCCACCGCCTCGAGCACGTGCAGCTCCTTGACGGAAAGGCCGCTGACGCCCGCGCCGCGCACGCTGCGCTCTTCCCACGCGAGAATGCGGTTGAAGGTTGTGACGAAAAAATGGTTGAGCGCTTCCAGGCTCTCGCCGCGCGTCATTCCGGTCAACCCCTTTCAGCTTAAAAATGTTTTAAGTTGAAAGTATATTAGCACGCGCGCCCCCGCCTGTCAATCCCCCGGATGCGTTGACACGCGCCCCGCAAAAGGATAAACTGATAGCTGGCAGGCCGTAAAGGCCGCCTATATAACGGAGGCAGCAAACGGACATGAACGGCATTTCCCCGACCGAGCGCACATGGGCGCAAATCGACCTATCGGCTCTTTTATCGAACTTCAATCTCGCGCGCGCACACGGCAAACAGGTGATGTGCGTAATCAAAGCGGATGCTTACGGGCACGGCGCGGTGCGCTGCGGCCTTTTTTTGGAACAGCACGGCGCAAACGCGTTCGCTGTGGCATGCCTTTCGGAGGCCCTTGAGCTTCGCGCGGGCGGCCTCAAGGCGCCGATTCTCATTCTCGGCTACACGCCTGCGGAGCATGCGCAAGTGATTTTTGAAAACGGCCTCGTGCAAACCGTGGTCGACGAGAGCCATGCGCGCGAACTTTCCGCCGCGGCATGCGGGGCGGGGGCGGAGGTGCTCTGCCACGTCAAGCTTGACACGGGCATGGGCCGCGCGGGCGTTTTTGCGCAAGGGACGCAAGCCGCGCACGAAGCGGCGCTCGCGGTGGAGCGCATAATGCGGCTGCCGGGCTTGCGCGTCAAGGGCATGTACACGCACTTCTCCGTGGCGGACACGCCCGAAGAAGATGATTATACCGCATGGCAGCTACAAAACTACAACAGCGTGCTCGAAGAGCTTACGGCAAAGGGCCTGCGCCCGGAAACTTGCCACACCTCCAACAGCGCCTGCATCCTCAAGCACCCGGAAACCATCGTCGACATGGTGCGCGAGGGCATCATGCTCTACGGCCTCTACCCCGACAGCGTGCCGCAGCAGGGCCCGCTGAAGCCCGTGATGACGCTCAAAACCCGCGTGTCGCAGGTGCGTGACTTCCCGGCGGGTGCAAGCGTGAGCTATGGGCGCATGTTCCGCGGCGGCGAGGCGTTCACCACGGCCGTGCTGCTTGCGGGGTATGCCGATGGTTACCCGCGCCGCCTCTCGAACAGCACGCGCGTTGTAATCGGCGGCGAAAGCTACCCGCAGGCCGGGCGCATCTGCATGGATATGAGCATGGCACTCGTCGATAAAACCCGCGTCAAACGCGGCGATGAGGTCACGCTCATCGGCGGCGCGGGCATCAGCTGGGAGGAGGCCGCGGTAAAGGTCGGCACGATCAACTATGAACTGACCTGCCTTGTCACCGTCCGCGCGCGGCGCGTTTATACGCAATAGCGGAGCGGATTGCGGGGACGCCGCCCCCGCAGGTCACGGACCCAATGGAAGTCCATTGTCGCGGCATAAACGGGTTTTGGGGGCCTGTAAGTTTGAGGGTAAAGCCCCTGGCGTTTTCCCAACCGTCCATTATCCGAAGCAGGAGGGAGTATGTGGTATCTCTGGCTCCTTGGGGCCGTGGCGCTCGCGGCCGGCGCGGGCTATGCGGCCTATCGCTTTTCCGAGCTTGTCATTCGCCCGCCGCGTTCCTCGCGGGAGGAAGTGCTTGCGCTTGAGCATGACCAGGGCGGTGTGAGTGAAG
>CAZJIS010000115.1:0-3012 GCA_964546125.1 uncultured Clostridium sp. | reverse complement strand
GCTTGGAGGCGGCGGTGATGAAGTTGCGCTCCTGCCCCCAGCGGCGCTGCTGCTCGACAATGCGCTCAATGCGCGCGATTTCCTTTTGCGTGCGCGCGTATTTGCGGCGCAAAAATTCCTGCTCGTCGGCCATCAGCTCCACATGGCGCGAATAATTGCCCTCGCTCAAATAGAAGTGCGCGTTCTTGATTTCCATCGTGCGGTTGGTCACATGGTCGAGAAAGTAGCGGTCGTGGGAGATGACGATATATGCGCCCGGGTAGCCGCGCAAAAACTCCTCGAGGAAGGAGATCGCCTCGAGGTCTAGGTGGTTCGTCGGTTCGTCGAGCAAGAGAAGGTCCGCGCCCGAAAGAAGCACCCCCGCAAGCTGCGCCTTGTTGCGCTGCCCGCCGCTCATTTGGGAAAGGGGCTTCTCAAGTTCGCCCTGCAAAAAGCCGAGGCCCAGAAGCGTCGCGCGCGTACGGCTCCGATAAGTAAGGCCGCCGTCCGCCTCATAGCGCTCGCGCAGCTCATGCTGGCGCAAAATCAGCGCGTCGAGCTCCTCCCCCGCGGCCCGCTCGAGGCGCGCGTTAAGGCTTGCAAGCTCTTTTTCCGCTTCCATCAGCCCTAAGAACGCGCGAAGCGTCGCCTCATAAACGGTTTGATCGGTATCTTCAAGCGTTTGCTCCATGGTCATCACGCGTGCGCCGCGGCTGCGGTAAATGCTGCCGCCATCGGGCGCCTGCGCGCCCGTGAGCATGCGAAAGAGCGTGGTCTTGCCGCAGCCGTTCACGCCCACAAGCCCCACGCGGTCCCGCTCGTCAATTTCAAAACTCACTTTATCAAACAAAACGCGTTCGACGAACGCTTTTCTCAAATCGTGTGCCGCTATCAAAGGCATAGAGCCGTACTCCTGTTGTTTATTCCGGGCGGATTAAAACGATCTCCCGCCCTTTTTCCCTTGCATATGCCACGGTGTTGCGTGTGCCGCCGGGCTTTCCATCGAACACGGCAATCACGAGCGCGCTGTGCTCGACCATGAAGCGGTTGCGGATGGCCATGCTCCCGGGGCCATCCTTTTCGGCGCATACGGCGCAGCGCGCGCTGCCGATGACGAGCGCCTCATACCGCGCGCGATCCGGGCGCGGCAGGTTTCCCGCATACCCCGGCGAAGGTACGGCGCACACAAGCTCCATGCCCGGCAGCACGCGCGCAAGCGCGAGCACCGCCTCGGCCGCATAGGTATCGACCCCGCGCGCCATGCCCGAGAGGAATGTGCGGTAACCGCGCCGGTAAGCCGCCGTGATCTCTTCAACAAGGCGCAGCTTGAGTTCGGCGCAGCGCGGGTCCCCTTCGGTTTCGCCCCAGGGCAGCTTTTGCGGGCGGTAGCCTGTGAAACAGGCGGTCGTCGTCAGCTCCATATCAGCACCCGGCGGCGCATGGGGCGCTTTGAAGTTCCTCATTGGGCATGATTTTACATTCCATCGGGCACCTCCGCAACGGCACATGTTCTCATTGTTAATTATAATCGCTGGCCCCGCGCGCCGCAATATGAACATTTTTCTCGGTTGCTCGACAAATGCCGCGTTTGCCCTTATAATTGCTCTATGGAAAGCAAGTGGAACAAAAAAAGGGTGCGAAAAGCCCGCCTCCTGGCGGCGCTCAAGAGCCTGCGCATCCCATTGATGACGGCCGCGGGCGTATTTGCCGTGGCGTTTTTTGTGATTCCTTTTGCCTTGAACGGCATTTCAATGCCCGCCTCCCTCGCGCTTGAGATCGACGCGCCCGCTTCCCCCGCGCCCATACCTACGCCCGCGCAGGGCGGCGTGGTTCCCGAACTCCCGGCGCAGGGCGGCGTCGTCCCCGAAACGCCCTCGGTCGGCGTCGTCCCCGAGAGTCCGGCTGTGATCAACGATCCGGCCTCCGCCTACGCCGTGCTCGAATTCGGCAGCACGCAGGCGCAGGTCGCGCTTATTCAGCAGCGGCTGATGAACCTGTGGTATATGGAAAGCGACGAGCCGACCGAATACTTTGGCAACGAAACGCAGGCGGCCATCCGCCGCTTCCAGCGTTCACACTATATGAAAGAGACCGGCGTCGCCGATGCGCAGACGCAGGCCGTGCTCTTCTCCGAAAGCGCCAAGCCCTATGTGCTCGAAAAAGGCTATTCGGGTGAGGACGTGCGCTCTTTGCAGGCGCGCCTTGAGGAGCTTGGCTTCTATGCGGACAAGCTCAACGGCTATTTCGGCACGGCCACGCACCGCGCGGTTTCGGCCTTTCAGCTGAAAAACAAAATCGAGGTGAGCGGCATCGTCGATTTTGACACGAAGGACCGCGTTTTCTCCCCGGCCGCGCGGCCGGCGGTGGACCCAACGCCTACGCCTTCGCCCTCGCCCACCAAAACGCCGCGCGTTACACCCACGGCGACGCCCAAACCGGGAACGACAAGCCGCCCCGGTACGCCCACGCCGGCCGGCGGCGGCTGGGGCCCGCCCGAAACGGCGGCGCCCGCAACCTCCTCCCCTGCCAACACACAAACGCCCGTCACCGCGGGCGGCGATGTGGAGGATTTCATCTCCTTTGCCAAGCAGCAGCTCGGCAAGCCCTACCTGCTTGGCGGCAGGGGGCCGGATGAGTTCGATTGCTCCGGCTTTGTGTACTACTGCCTGCGCGGCGTGGGCGTGAGCGTGCCCCGCTACACCGCCTCCGGCTTCTCGCAGGTGGATTCCTGGCCCACGGTTTACGGCAAGGAGAATTTAGTGCGCGGCGACCTGCTCTTCTATAAGACCGACGGAAGTTCGAGCACCTACGTCACGCACGTCGCCATTTGGCTCGGCGGCGGGCAGATCCTGCACGCTTCGGCAAGCGCCGGTCAGATCTGCTACACGACGTGGAGCACCTGGTCGGCCGACAACTTCCTGTTCGCCAAGCGGGCGTTTTAAAACCCGCGCCGATGAAAGCATCAAAAAGAGGCTCCTTTGCGGGAACCTCTTTTTTTGCGCGGAAAAGTCAAACGTTTTTTTACATGATCAT
>CAZJIS010000114.1:0-3233 GCA_964546125.1 uncultured Clostridium sp. | reverse complement strand
GCGATGCAGGCGGCAAGCTCTGCGCCGTCCATCTTCTGCACGGTCTTGAGCTCAAAAAAGCGCGCGCCCGCAAAATACGAGGCGATGATGTTGCCCGCAAGCTGCGTGTTCGGGCCCGCGGCAGGGCCAAAGGGCGTTTCGATCATGCCGTCGAAGAGGGGCAAAGTCCGCCCGTCTTTTTTCACATACGCTTCGCTCACGCCAAAGGCGCAACCGTGGCGTTCATGCTCCGCGAGGAGCGCTCTCATCAGCGCCTCAAAAGGCTGCGGGGTCATGCGTTCGCTCATAATGGCCTCCTAATTTCTTATGCGTTGAGCCGCGCCCAAAGGGACTTGGCGGTTTCAAGCGTTTTGGCGTTGATCGCTTCTTCATCGATGTTGACGAGCACGCGGTCCTTCATCAACAGTTTGCCGTTGCACATGGTGGTTTCGCACTGGCGGCCCGTCATGCCAAAGAGGATGTGGCCGTCGATGTTCTCATCGGAAAACGGGGTGAACGGCTTGTAATCCATGACGATGACGTCCGCGGCGGCGCCGGGCTTCAAAACGCCAAGGGGCGCATCGAAGAAGCGCGCGGCGATCTTCGCGTTGTTCGAGAAGAGCATCGAGGTCGCCTCACCCCAGGCGACGTTTGGCATGCACGCGTGGTGGCGCTGGATCGTGAGCACGGCCTTGAGGCTTTCGGTCATGTCGAACGTATACGCATCTGTGCCAAGACCCACGAGGATGCCTTTTTCAAACATTTGCAGCACCGGCGCGCAACCCACGGCGTTGCCCATGTTCGATTCGGGGTTGTTGACGACCATCGTATCGGTCGCCTTTAAGATGTCCATCTCCGCGGCGTTTACGTGGATGCAGTGGCCAAGGATGGTCTTTTTGCCGAGGATGCCGTTGTTCAACAGGCGGTTGACGCTTCGCGTGCCGTAGTTTTGCAGCGAATCATATACGTCGTTCATTCCCTCGGAAACATGGATGTGGAAGCCGGCGCGGCCAGCGTTCTCCGCAACGCATTTTTCAAACGTGCGGTCGCTCATCGTAAAGAGGGCGTGGCCGCCGAACATCGCCTTGACCATCGGGTCTTGTTCCTTTTCGCACCAGGTGATGAAATCGCCGTTCTCCTTGATGGCGGCGTCGCATTTGGCTTCGCCGTCCCGGTCGGAAACCTCATAACAAAGGCTCGTGCGCACGCCGAGTTCGCGGGCGACGTCCTTGATCGCAAAAAGGCTGCCTTCAATTTCTTTATAGCTTGCGTGGTGGTCGAAAAGGGTCGTGCAGCCGGTTTTGATGCAGTCGATGTAAGTTTGGTAGGCGCTGCGCCGCGTGTCCTCAAGGGTCAGGTTGCGGTCGATCTTCCACCACATGCCGTCGAGCACTTCGAAGAAGTTCGTGGGGTTGTGGCCCCGCATCGCAAGTCCGCGCGCAAGCGCGCTGTAGATGTGGCTGTGCGCGTTGATGAAAGCGGGCATGATGACGCCGCCGCGCGCGTTGACATACTCCGCCTCGGGGTATTTCGCCCGAAGCGCCGCGTCCGTGCCGACTTCTTTGATGAGGCTTCCTTCAACGGCCACCGCGCCGCAGTCAAGATACGGCAGAGCCGCATCCCGCGTGATGAGCCTTCCGTTGCCGATGATGATCATGTTCGCCCTCCTTATTTCGCATAAAACGATGTTGTTCAAGCAGATAAACAGATGGATATAAAAAAAACGCGCAAAGGTCAAACGCATTTGTTTGACGCCCGCGCGCGAAGCACTCCCTTACAGCAGTCCTTTTTTGCATTTTACCATAAGAGGCGGGTTTGCGCAAGCGCGTAAGGCCCAAAAAAGTTTTAGTTGCCCTAAAATATTTTGTGATTTCCTCTTGAAATCCTGCACGGATATGGTAAACTGAACATAAAGATGCGGTGCGGAGGTGCGATATGAACGAGGAACTTCTCGATACCCTAAGGAGGCTCGCTAAGGCCATTGCGGCGCAGTTCGGACCCAACTGCGAGGTGGTCGTGCACGATCTTGCCGGGGGCGACCCGGAGAACACCATCGCCGCCATCGAAAACGGCCACGTTTCCAACCGGAGCGTGGGCGCGGGCAGTTCCCACATCGCGCTCGAGGCGATGCGAAGCGGCGCAAAGCACCTTCCCGATCAATACGATTACCTCACCAAAACGGCGGACGGGCGCATTTTGCGCTCCGGCACGGTCTACATCAACGATCCAACGGGCAAGCCCATCGGTATTTTTTCGATGAACTTCGATTTAACGCCCTTTATGATGGCGAAGTCGGCGATGGAATCGATCGTGCGCGCGGAGAACGGATCGAATGAGCCCGAGCGTATCCCCACAAATGTCAACGAGCTGCTCGAGGATCTGCTTGAACGCAGCGTCAAGCTCATCGGCAAGCCCGTGGCGCTCATGAATAAGGATGATAAAGTCCGCGCTATCCGCTATCTCAACGACGCGGGGGCCATGCTGATCACAAAAAGCGGCGACCGCATCGCAAACTATTTCGGCATCAGCAAATACACTCTCTATTCTTACTTGGATTCCGGCGGCAAAAGCTGACCGCTGTCAATAAACACAACGACTAATAAAAAACCAGGCAAAAAGGAGCGCAACATGGATTTCGAAAAGATCAAACAGGCAAGCGAGGGCTACCTCCCTCAGATGACAAAGTTTCTGCGCGACCTCATCAAAATCCCGGGCGAGAGCAGCGGCGAAGAGGGCGTGATCCGGCGCATCGCACAGGAAATGGAAGAGGTGGGCTTTGACAAGGTCGAGATTGACGGCCTTGGCAACGTGCTCGGCTACATGGGCGAGGGCGAGCGCCTCATCGCCTACGATGCGCACATCGACACCGTGGGCCTTGGCAACCTGAGCAACTGGGCGTTTGACCCTTACGAGGGCTATGAGAACGACACCGAGATCGGCGGCCGCGGCGCATCCGACCAGCTTGGCGGCATCGTCAGCTCCGTTTACGGCGCGAAGATCATGAAGGACCTCGGCCTCATCCCCGAAGGCACGCGCATCCTCGTTGCCGGCACCGTGCAGGAAGAAGACTGCGACGGCATGTGCTGGCAGTACATCTACAACAAGGGCAACGTGCGCCCCGAGTTCGTGGTCATCACGGAGCCGACGGACGGCGGCATCTACCGCGGCCACCGCGGCAGGATGGAGATCCGCGTCGACGTGCGCGGCGTTTCCTGCCACGGCAGCGCGCCCGAGCGCGGCGACAACGCCATTTA
>CAZJIS010000113.1:0-3281 GCA_964546125.1 uncultured Clostridium sp. | reverse complement strand
GGGGCATGGTATAATACCGCTTGCAGTCGTTTAGGAGGTATATGGAATGCAAACTGTCGGGATAATCGTTAACATAGTCCTCATCGTTGCGTCGGCGGTGCTGGTTGCCGTTGTGTTGATGCAGCAGACGAAGAGCGCGGGCCTCGGCGGCGCGTTTGGCGGGGACAGTTCCCCGTTCACGGCGCGCGGCAGGGCCGCCAGCAAGGAAGCCAAGCTTCAGAAGTTGACCGTTATCCTCGCGATTGCCATCGGCGTGCTCGGCATTGCGATGATGATTCTCTATTGAGCGGCATAGGACCTTGCGGGGTGCGCTGACGGCGCGCCCCTTTTTCTTTGTTTAACGGCGCAGCCGGGAAGAGGGGAAAAACCCGTCCCAAACTAAAGAAAGGGTAAAAAAACATGGAAAACAGGATCATCGAAGCGCTGCTGCGGGAAGGCCGCCCCATGGCGCCGGAGGCGCTGATGGAATGCTTCGAGGAAAAGGACGCGGCGGCTTCCGCGATTGAGAAGCTTCTGCTCGAGGGCAGATTGATTTTAACGAGGAAGAAAAAGCTTGCGCTCCCTGAGCAAACGGGCCTCATTTATGGCCGCATTCAGGGCAGCGCGCGCGGTTACGGCTTCTTCATCCCCGAGGACGGCAGCGAGGATATGTTCATTCCCGCGGACGCCATGCATGGCGCGATGCACCAGGACATGGTTTGGGCGCGGGCCGCGGAGACGGCGAGCCACAACGGCACGCAGGAGGCGGAGGTCGCGCTCATTGCCGTGCGCGCGCACGCGATCATCGTTGGCACCTACGAGCAGGATGGGGGAGAGGGCGGCTATGTCGTGCCGGATGAAACGCGCGTGTGTTTCGACCTGCTCATCGGCGCGGGGCGCACGCTCAACGCTAAAAATGGGGATAAGGTCGTGGCGCGCATTACGCGCTACCCCGACGGCAGGCGGCCCATGCAGGGCGAAATCACGGAAGTCCTCGGCGGGAAGGACGATGCGCGCGCGGATATGCTTTCGATTATCCGCCGCTTGGAGCTTCCGGACGTGTTCCCCAAAAACACCACAAAGCAGGCCAAAGCGCTCAACCGCCCCGTGCCGGAGGATGCGATTGTGTTGCGCGAAGACCTGCGGGATAAGCTCATTATCACCATCGACGGGGCGGATGCGAAGGACCTCGACGATGCGATATCGCTCTCAAAACTCGCAGACGGCTGGCTCCTTGGCGTGCATATCGCGGACGTTGGCGCCTATGTATTCGAAGGCACGGCGCTCGATGAGGAGGCCTACCGGCGCGGCACAAGCGTCTATTTCCCCGACCGCGTGCTGCCTATGTTCCCCAAGGAGCTTTCAAACGGCGCCTGCTCACTCAACGAGGGGGAAGCGAAGCTGACGTTTTCGTGCATGATGCGCCTCGACGCGCAGGGAAATGCGGTTTCGCACCGCATAGCGGAAACGGTTATTCAAAGCGCGCATAGGATGACTTATGATGATGTGGACGCTTTGCTTGATGGAGATGCGGCGCTCCGCGAAAAATATGCGGATGCGCTCGACATGCTCGAGAATATGCGCACGCTTGCGGGGCTTTTGCACGAAAAGCGCATCAAGCGCGGCTGCCTCGACTTCGACCTTGACGAACCCGGCATCACCCTCGACGACAACGGGCGCGCCGTGGACCTGAAAGCCGCCGTACGCGGCATTTCGAGCCGCATGATCGAGCAGTTTATGCTCGAGGCGAACGAAACCGTCGCCGCTCACGCGGCTCACGCGGGTATCCCGATGATGTTCCGTGTGCACGAAGCGCCGGATAAAGACCGGCTCAATGAGCTCAACATTTTCCTCGGCACGCTTGGCCTTGGCGTGAAGAGCATGAGCGCGAAGCCCGCGCAGCTCCAGCGCATCCTCATGAAAGCCGCAGGCAGCAAGGAGGAGGCGCTCGTAGGGCGCGTGATGTTGCGCTCCATGAGAAAAGCGCGCTACGCGCATGAATGCCTCGGCCATTTCGGCCTTGCGGCCGAATACTACTGCCATTTTACCTCACCGATCCGCAGATATCCGGATCTCGTCGTCCACCGCATGATGAAGCTGCTGCTCGCGGGCCAAAT
This sequence comes from uncultured Clostridium sp., assembly GCA_964546125.1. Classification (GTDB taxonomy): domain Bacteria; phylum Bacillota; class Clostridia; order Christensenellales; family CAG-138; genus Phil1. Next base: position 1,185 of record CAZJIS010000113.1, on the reverse strand, counting down.
GGATGCGCAGAAGGCTGAAAAGTATGCGGGCACGATGGAAGAGTCTGCGCGCCACTGCTCGGAGCGCGAGCTTGTCGCCATGGAAGCCGAGCGCGATGCGGATAATTTGAAGAAATGCGAATATATGGCCTCGCGTATAGGCAGCATCGAGAAGGGAATCATCACCGGGGTCGCGCAATACGGTTTTTTTGTGCGCCTCCCCAACACGGCCGAAGGGATGGTGCGCGCGGCCTCGATCACGGGGGATTATTTCCTTTGCGATGAGAAGCGCTACCGTTTTGTGGGCCGCAACACGGGGAGGACATTCCGTTTGGGCGACGAGGTGCGCGTGCGCGTCGTGGCCGTGGATGTCGCCGCCGGGACCATCGATTTCGAGCTCGCGCAGGGCACGCACGGCGGCGCGCAGCAGGAGGGGGATGGCGGGGAGAAACGCAAGAAGCGCGAACCCAAGCAACGCCGTGTTGCCGCACGCAAAAAAACGTAGTATCATAAATGCATACGCACACGCGAAACTGGGGGAGAAACGGTATGCCGATTAAACGGGAAGTGCGCCAGCTTGCGCAGAACCGCGCCGCGCGGCACGAATATTTTATTGAGGATACTTATGAGTGCGGCATCGCGCTCGCGGGCACGGAGGTCAAATCCATCCGCGCCGGCAAGGTGAACCTCAAAGATTGTTATGCGGCGGTTAAAAACGGCGAGCTGTTTGTCATCGGTATGCACATCAGCCCCTATGAGCAGGGCAACATCTTCAACCGCGACCCGTTTCGCCACCGCAAGCTTCTCATGCACAAATCGGAAATCCGCAAGCTTCAGGCCCTCTCGCAGGCGGATGGATACAGCCTCATACCGCTGCGCCTATATTTAAAAGACGGCAGGGTCAAGCTGGAACTCGCTGTTGCCAAGGGCAAAAAGCTTTACGACAAGCGCCATTCGATTGCCGAACGCGATGCCCGGCGCGACATGGACAGGAAAATGAAGAGCATGGACTAGCGGCAAAAAAGCGTGTATAATAACGATAGCGGCAAATGTGCCGCACATGGGGCCGTAAATGGTTTCGACGGGGATCATGGAGGCCGGATAAGCGAGCCGAAGCCCCGCGCTTCGTTAAAAGCGGGAAATGAAAAACTAACTGACGAATCTAATTTCGTACCCGTCGCTGCTTAAGCAGTGACCGTCCGCCCG
>CAZJIS010000112.1:0-3339 GCA_964546125.1 uncultured Clostridium sp. | reverse complement strand
CGGTTTTATTGACGCCGAAGCGCCCGCCCGTTTCGGGCAGGCCGATGTTGAAGGTAATAAAGATGCGCGCGCTCTCGCCCGGCGCGATCTCGCGGCTAAGCGGGATGTTCAAAACGCTTTTGTTCTGCCCCGAAAGGGTATAATAGGCCGCCTCCTCATCGACGGCGACCTCATGGAGCACCATACAGCCCGGCTTGATGTCGTTTGGATAAAGGCGGAGCTTTACTTCATAAAGCACATCCGCGCTCGTGTTCACATAAGTGAGCCGCAGCGCCCCCTGAACATAGGGGAGCCGCGCGTCGGCAAACACCGTGAGCGCCGCCTCGTAAAGGCTGCGCGCCCCAATAGCCTGCGTCTGCCCGGGCTGTTGTTCGGCGTCGGGGGTGCCTAGCGCAGGCGAAGCAGGCGGCGCCGTAGGCGGCGCGGAAGGCGCAAGCGTCGGCGAAGGCACGGACGCCCGCCGGGCCGGAAAAAGATGCGCACCGAATAAAGCGAACGCGGCAGCGAGCAGCAAAACTGCCGCCGCGGCCGCCGCGATCAAAATGCGTTTGCGTTTTTTTCTGCGCCGGATGTTCCGCATACGCGTGGAAGTTTAACCAAACAGGCCGTTTGAGCCGCCCGGATTGCCGCCCGAAGAACCGCCGCCGGTGGAGCCGCCGGCAGAAGAACCGTCCTCCGGCGCAGAAGCGTCAAGCGTGGGGTAAATATAGCTCGCGCTCGCGGGCACGTATTTCACGCGCAAATAGCCCGCAACGCCGTTGTAGCTGCCATACCACCACGATTCGCCCGCGCGGTAGCTCACCTCGACCGGGGCGCCCGCGGGCACGCGCGCGAGCTGCTTCGAGCCGGTGCTCATCGAGGCATAAACATAGGTGCGGCTCTTGGCCGCATAACGGATGGCGGTCGTTTCTTTTACATCGGGCTCGGCGATCAAATACTGCGATTTCACATAGCCAAGCGTCCCTTTTTGTGTTTTAACCTTGCACCACTCCGCGCCCACCTGCAAAAGAAGCACCTTATCGCCCGCGTTGAGGGTCACAACAGTCGTATCCTTCGAGGCGGAGAAGCCCGTGCGCACGGGCGTGTTGTTGTAGGCGATCAGCGCGGGGATCAGCCGGGGATCGGCCTTCTCATCCTTGGGCTGCACGTATTTGCCGTAATCGGGGATCTTCTTTTTAAGGGAAGCGGCGAGCGCATCGTTGTTCACACCCTTGACGATCTTGCACACGGTACCCGGCGGGCAGTTGTAATAGATCCATTTGGCAACTTCGGGGAGCACGCGCACGCAGCCGTGGGAAACGCCCTTGCCAAGGTCGCGGTAGGCGGATTTCGACATGCTGGTGAGCTTTGTGGAATTATACATAACCGAATGGATATACACCCCGCGCACCACCTGCGACCAATATTGCGCATATTGCCCGAACGCCACGAAATAGCCGAAGCGCTCCTTAAGATCGCCCATCTTATAGGTTCCCACGCCCGTGGGGAATTTCGCGCTGCCTGTCGTGCACAGGCTTTGCAGCACGATCGGTCCGCCGACCATGCCCTCATAAACGGTGATGATCTGGTTGATTAAATCGATCTCCACCGCATATTTGCTGGGGTCGGTATTATCGTAATCGACCTTGCTGGTCCAGCCCGAAAGCTCCTGCGCCAAGGCCCCCGCCGGGAGCAGCGCAAGGCAGCATGCGAGCGCGAGAATCAGAGCGATCCATCTTTTTGCCACTGTTGTTCCTCCTGAATGTTTGAATATCGTCAACTTCCCCGCGCTTACGGGGTTTCTCCGCCCCGCTGTGCCGCCCCGCCCTTTGTTTTGATCAGGTCGTCCGCCACGGAAGGTTCGCCCGAGAGCTTGCAAAGAAAGTATGTGGCCGCAAAGCAGGCGGCAAAGAGCACGGCGTCGAGCGCGATCTCCCAGCCTGTGGGAATCCCCGGGAAGTTGAGCGCAACGGAAACGAGCATCAGCCCCAGCGCGCCGTAATAGGCATAGCCATGATAGCGCTCGAACAGGCGCTTGACAAGGGCGACGAGCAGCACGATCATCGCGAGCGCGCCAAGGCCCGCAAAGACCAGCACCTGAAGATCGAACCGGTTGAATGCCGCGAGGAACGGCTCATATACGCCAAGATACATCATCACGAACGAGGTGCTCACACCGGGAATCACCATGCCAAGGCCGATGAGCGCGCCGATGAGCGCGGACGTCCACCCGTTGAGGGGCAGCGCTTCCCCGCCGCCCATGAGCGCCTGCGCCGCTGCGGCCGCGCCGATGAGCGCGGCGCCGATGAGCGCGCCGAAAAGATAGCGCTTGCGAAAACCGTGTTCGTTCGCCTCGCCCACGAGCGAGGGAATGCCCCCGAGCACCATGCCGATGAGCGCCCACATGACCGGGCGCTTGGCGTAGAGCATAAGCCACTCCACAACGCGGCTCGTGCCGAGAAGCCCGATGAGCCCGCCGAGGCCGAGCGGCAGCAAAAACGCAGCTTTTTTCCGAAAATCCCTGGTGAGCGAGGTCACCGCATCGAGCACGGGGCGATAAACGCCTATGGCGACCGCGAGCACGCCGCCGCTTGCGCCGGGCAAAATCGCGGCAATGCCGACCACAATGCCCTTCACAAGCCTTATGAAAACGTTTCCGGCTTTATTCATCGACCCTCCCCAAGGCATCCCGCCGCATATGTTTTTATTCTAACAGATGCGCCGAACGAATGCACCCTATGCGGCAAACATTTACATTTCCTTAATCAATGCGAGTTGCTTCTTGCATTCGTTGCGAAAATGATGTATCATGTTCAAGCGTGATTTTTCTGGGCGCATAAGGAGAGTTGGCTGAGTGGTCGAAGGCGCATGACTGGAAATCATGTTTACGGGTAACCGTAACTAGGGTTCAAATCCCTAACTCTCCGCCACACCGAGAAAAACCCTTGAAAACAGTGCTGTTTTCAGGGGTTTTTCCTTCTAATATGACTTGCTGAGTAAACAGCACCTGTAACGCTGCATTTAATTGTTAGAAAAATTCAATCATAAAACTATTCTATCATACAGAATTCCAATGAGCGTAGAGATGTATAGATAATACACCAAATTCGAATTGTTAGAAAAAATGTTAAAAAAGCTTATAAAGAAATATAAGGTCTGATAAATCAATATAAGAAAAAGGAGTGCAAAGCATGGGACACGGAAACTTAGAAGAACTGCGTGCAACGGTAATCGAAAAAGGAATTATTAACCGGGAAGGAACCGCAAACGCTACGGCAATGAACTATTTCTCCGGGGTGCACACGGCTCCGTTACTCGATGAGATTTGGGTGCTTTCCTTCCCTAACACCGATACAATGG
>CAZJIS010000111.1:0-3380 GCA_964546125.1 uncultured Clostridium sp. | reverse complement strand
ATGACGACGTGATGAACAAGCAGCGCGAGATCATCTACGGACAGCGCCGCAAGGTGTTGATGGGCGAGGACATCCACGATTCCGTGCTCGAAATGATCCGCGAGACGATCGCCGCGCGCATCGCCCTTTTCGCGCCGCCGCATGCAAAGCCTGCCGATTGGGACATGCTGGGCCTATACAAGGAGCTTTCACAGATTACGGGCGAGGATTACACCGGTAAGCTCCACGGCATGGCAAGCCAGGCCGAGCTTGAAGAAGCGGCGTTGGCCCTCGCGCAGGCCTCCTATGAAAAGCGCGAGGCGGATGTTAAAAACGTCGGCGCCGACATGCGCGAGGTGGAACGCGTCGCCTTGCTCGAAGCCGTGGACTCGCATTGGATGGAGCACATCGACGGCATGGATCAGCTGCGCCAGGGCATCGGCCTGCAGGCGCTCGGCCAGAAGGACCCGGTCGTCGCCTACCGCACGATGGGCTTTGACATGTTCGACGAAATGGTGCTCGGCATCCGCGAGCGCACGGTGCGAAGGCTTTACCACGTTTCGGTCCGCCAGGTTCCCGAGCAGCGCGTGCAGCTTGCCAAGCCCACCGCGACCTCAGCCGAGAGCAAGCCCCAGCCCAAGCGCAGCGATAAAAAGCCCGGCCGCAACGATCCCTGCCCCTGCGGCAGCGGAAAAAAATTCAAAAACTGCCACGGCAAAAGCGAATAGCTTCGAACCGGGGGCAAGCCTAAAAATAAATCAACACAAAGGAAGTGATCAGGAGTGATACAACTGGAAGAGATCAGGCAGAAACTTACCGAAACCATTGAAACGCTCAAAGAGGCAGGTGGATCCCTTTGACCTCGCGGGACTGAGCGAGGAAAAACAGCAGCTCGAAGCCTCGATGGCCGAGCCCGACTTCTGGAACGATGTGGAGCAGGCCAACAAAGTCAGCCAGCGCATGAAAGCCATTTCATCGAAGCTCGAAAAACACCGCAAGCTCAGCGCGCGCGCCGAGGATCTTGAGGTGCTCATCGACATGGCGGATGAAGCCGAGGACGAGAGCCTTCTGCCCGAAATTGAGGCTGAATACGCCGCCGTGGAGGCCGCTGTGGCGGCCGTGAAGCTCGAAACGCTGCTCAAAGGCCCTTATGACACATGCAACGCCATACTCTCTTTGCATGCGGGCGCGGGCGGCACGGAGGCGCAGGACTGGGTGTCGCTGCTTTACCGCATGTACACGCGCTATTGCGAGCGCCACGGCTTTGCGGTGCGCGAGCTCGATTTGCTCGATGGCGATGAGGCCGGCATCAAGAGCGTGACCTTCGAGGTCAGCGGCGACAACGCCTACGGTTACCTCAAGGCCGAAAAAGGTGTGCACAGGCTCGTGCGCATCTCCCCCTTCGACTCGGCCGGCCGGCGGCACACGTCGTTCTCCTCGCTCGACGTGACGCCCGTTTTCGATGATGATTCAAACGACGTTGAGATCGACCCGGACGACATCCGCGTCGACACCTACCGCAGCGGCGGCGCGGGCGGACAGAACGTGAACAAGGTCAGCTCCGCCATTCGCATCACGCACATCCCCACGGGCATCGTTGTGCAGTGCCAGAACGAGCGCAGCCAGCTCCAAAATAAAGAAATGGCCATGCGCATGCTGCGCGGCAAGCTCGCCGAGGTGGCCGAGCGCGAGCGCGTGGACCACATGGCCGAAATTAAGGGAGAAATGAAGAGAATCGAGTGGGGCAGCCAAATCCGCTCCTATGTTTTCCAGCCCTACACGCTCGTCAAAGACCACCGCACCGGCGTGGAAGACGGCGATATCCAGGCCGTGATGGATGGCGACATCGACGCGTTCATCGACGCGTTCCTTGTGCAGAGTTAAAACGCAGGGAAATTGACAAATAGGGAAAATGCTGCGGACCTTGCCCGCAAACACCCGCTTGGGGGCCGATTCAATATCGGCCCCTAAATGGTATTTGGGGAACGGGGCGGATCAAACCCGCCCCGTTTATTTGAAGCGTCGTTTTCAAAACTCCGTGCGCAGCAGCAGTTGAACGCGCTCGAGATAATCGCCCCTGAGGGTTTGGAGCTCTTCTTCCGCCCAGCTCGGGAACTCCGGCCGCCTATAAGCAAAGTGCAGCGTGGTGAAAACCGAAACAACGTCGTCCACGATCTTCTCGCGCAAATCGATCGGACCGTAGGCCGAAATGAACGCGTGCTGCGCCTGCTCCCCCAGCGAGGAGCAAACGTTGCGCATATCGGAATACGCATAGCCCTTGCCGAACATGTTGTAATCATACATGAACGCGGCGGAGCGATCTTTGCGGACGACGAAGTTCGTATAATAAAAATCGTTATAGGTCAACGTGCGCCGCACGCGGCCGATCTTTTGCATGATCTCATCAAAATGCTCATCGAACACGCGCCAAACGGGCAGCGTTTCGCTCTCCGTCGCGCGGCGAAGCGAGAGCATATTCTCCCGCGTGACGGCGTCCGCTTCATCATAAAGCCCCGCGCCATGAAGGCTTACATAACCATAGCCTTTTTGGTGCAAAGCGCGGTACCATGCGGCAAGGCACACGGCGACCTCGGGGTCTTGCATATCTTCCGCGACGCCAAGGCGGTAAACAGGGCTTGCGTCGACATCTTCCATGAGAAACGCGCGGTCCGTTTGCGCGAGGACGGCAAGCGTCGGGATGCCTAAATGTGCAAGGATGCGGTAATTCTCGATTTCCCTTCGGTGCTCGGGGTTGCGGAAATACTTGACGACGGCGCACCCGCCGCCAAAGCGCACGCGCGCGACAACTACGCCGTCCTTCTCCCGAATCATGGTTAAAGAATCATAAGAAACGCCCATTTCGCGCAGTTGTTCGATCAATTCCCGCATATCGTGCTCCTTATAAAGAACAAAAATGAAAAAATACGACCCCTTGCGGGGCCCTATTTTTTGGAGCGGGTAATGGGACTCGAACCCACTATCTCAGCTTGGAAGGCTAATGTGTTACCATTACACTATACCCGCCCATGTTCGGTTTGGTGCGGGCGAAGAGACTTGAACTCATACGCCTTGCGGCACCGGAACCTAAATCCGGCGCGTCTGCCAATTCCGCCACGCCCGCATACGCGCCCTGAACACTGTTGGTGACCCGTCGGAGACTCGAACTCCGGACCCTTTGATTAAAAGTCAAATGCTCTACCAACTGAGCTAACGGGTCATGCCGAATGGCTGGGGTGGCAGGATTCGAACCTGCGGATACCGGAATCAAAATCCGGGGCCTTAGCCGCTTGGCGACACCCCAACGACCTTGCACGCCCCGCAGGAAAAATGGGGTGAGTGGTGGGTTTCGAACCCACGACCTCCAGAGCCACAATCTGGCATTCTAACCAACTGAACTACAC
>CAZJIS010000110.1:0-3389 GCA_964546125.1 uncultured Clostridium sp. | reverse complement strand
AACACCACGCGGCAGCCGCAGGCGCCGTTGGTGCCCGCAAGCAGCATGCCCTCGCTCGTGGCGCCGCCGAGGCGGCGCGGGGCGAGATTCGCAACGACGATGATCTTCTTGCCCACGAGCTGCTCGGGTTCATATTCATCGCGGATGGTGGAAACGATCGTGCGCTCTTTAATGCCGTCAAAGAGCACAAGCTTCATGCCCTTGTTAAGCTTGCGCATTTCGCTGCACTTCACCACGCGGCACACGCGCAAATCGAGCTTTTCAAAATCGGCGATGTCGATTTCCGGCTTGATGGGTTCAACCGGGTCAGCTTCGCGCGCGGCGGGAACCTCCTCGCGCTCGAGCCCGGCCTGCGCCGCAAGCTCCGCCGCGGCTTCCGCCTCGGCCTCCCGCTCGGTCTTGGGATAAGAGAAATCGAGAAGGCCAAGGTAGCGCTCCGCGTCGATCGCGTAGAGGAACTGGTAGAGCCGCGGGCCGGTGTCCTTATCGATGAGCAGGTTGTAAACCGCCGTGAAGAAATTTCTCTGCGCGGCCTTTAACTCTTTTTCATCCGCCGCGCCGTTGGTGCGCTTGGGAATATCGTAGAGGGTGTTATTTAACGCATCGAGCGTATAGCCGCCCGCGCCGATGTAATCAAAGAGCATCTTAATCTGCGCGCGCACCTCCTCGCCAAGGGCGTTGAACGCCTCCCAGTTGCGCGTCGCGCGCAGGTGCAGCACGCTCTCGGGCGAGCAGTTGTAAAGCCAGAACTTCGCCTTTTCCAGCCGCTCGGCAAACTGCTCGCGGCGGTAGTTGAGGCCGAGGCGGGCAAAAAGCTCCTCCAGCCGGTCGGGGCGGAAGTCCACCATCGGCCCGAGCTGCACAAGAAGGTTCATCGGCACAAGATCGAGCACGCGCCCGGGGATGACGCAGTTGGAGATGATATCATAAACGCGCTCGCTCGGCTCGCCCGCCATATACTCGGCATATTGCTTGTCAAATTCCGCGTAATGGCGCAAAATGCCCTCATCGAAGCAGAAGTCGAACGCCTTGAGCGGCTCCGTGCGCGAATAGAGCCAGAGGATGAGCTCCGGCTGATAGACCTTGAGAAGCGTCGCCGGCGTGAGGTTCAAACCCGAAGAGCCGGACATTTTGCCCGTAGAGCCCTTGATGCCGATGAACTCATACCCCTGGAACGCGGGCGCGGGGTAATGGTAGATCTCCTCGCAGATGCGCTTGCTTGTGGCGCGGCTGCCGGTGGGGCTTGCGTGATCCTTGCCGGCGGGCTCAAAGTCGAGCTTTTCATACATCCAGCGCATGGCCCAGTCCGTCTTCCAGGCGAGTTTGCAGTTGGTATTCTTATTAAAATCGAACGCGTCATGATAGCCGCACTCGCATGCGTAATGCGCAAGGTGCGTGTCGTCGTCATAATCGAGAATCTTCGTCGTGTCGCGCTTGCAGGCGGTGCAGAAGATGCTCGCGGGATAATAATTTTCGCGCTCGCCCTCGTCGGCATCCTGCGTGCGGAAGCTGTCGAGAATGTCAAAAATCTCGCGGCGCATCTTGAGCGCGTGCAAAATTTCCTCGCGATAAACCCCGTCGCGGTACATGGCGGCCTGGTATTTATAATCCATCTCGATGCCGAATTCCTTCATCGAGTCGAGAAACTCCTGCTCAAAATGCACGGCATAGTTTGCGTGACAGTCGCCGAAAGGATCGGGAACGTCCACATAAGGATAGCCGATGTACTTTTCGAACGCGTCGCCCACGACCGCGCTCACGTTGCGCGGTACCTTGCGCATGCGGTCGAATTCATCCCACGAAAAAAGCAGCCTGGCCTTCTTCCCCATCTTCTCCAGCGATTTGCACACGAACAGGCTCGTCGCGATATCCCTGAAGTTGCCGATGTGGATGGAGCCGGAAGGACTGATTCCGGCGGCGCAAACATATTCGTCCTTATCCGGATTGCGGAGGACGATCTCTTGCGCCAGTTTATCTGCCCAATGCATAGCTTTTTTCTCCCCTTTTCTTGATAAAACATTATTATATTTGAGCGGCCGCGGAAAGTCAATCCGCTTGCGCCTGCCTTTAGTATCACCCGGCTTATTTGCCATTATACACCATGAACGGGTCCGATTGCACCTATATATAATAGAACCTGGGGGAAAGGCAAGCTAAAGCGCAGACGCTTATGACGCGCGGCAAAAAATATGTTGCGATGTAATTCGAGTTTTTTCGACGAAATTATTTAATAAATCGGGTTGCTTTTGGATGAACGTTACATTGTAATCTTGTTATAAATTTCCAAACCAATAAGCGCGTTAACTTATAAATTCTATCCATTGCGCCGCGGCGCATTTTCGATAATTTTACACAGCAGGATGGAAAGCATACATGGCCGAAGAGATTACCGCGCAAGTCAAGGCAGAACCGAACACGCTCATCGCGCAAGCGCGCAAAAATTACGGCGGCAAATGCGACATCCGCGGCAGCAAGCTGCCCTGTTACACGAAAAAGCAAATCAAAAACCTATATCCGGGCGGTGAGTTTGATAAGCTCGCCGAATATGCGCCCGGCGCCAAGAGCAAAAAGGCGGGCGTCATGAAAGTGGGCAAAGCGCGCCTGCCGCTCACGGAATACGGAAAAAACAGCCGCCTTATGTACCGCGTGGCGGGCTATGTGGCCGTGGAGGGCGAGGACGCCTATGTGGCCGTGCTGCAAAACGCGCTTGTGCAGCGCGCGCTCGCGCTCGTCCTTTGCGCCGCGCTCATCGTATGCGGCGCGGTGTTTCTGCCCCGGCTTTGGAGCGGCGAAGAAGCGGGAGGGCCCGCTTTGCCGGACCTTGAGCAGGGCGCGGTCGATTGGGAAGGCACGCGCAACAACGACACGGGCGGCGTGGTGCCGGGCATCGCCATCCCGGGCTACAAGTCCATCACGATTGCGGCGAACAAGACCGACGTGCAGGTCAATTTCCAGAATCCCGAGGGCAACCCGTGCTACTTCGAAATCAGCCTGATTCTTGCCGACGGCACGGTGCTCTATCAATCCAAGATGATCGAACCGGGCAAGGGCCTCTATGATATCACGCTCAGCCAGCCCCTCGCCGCGGGCGAATATGACGCCGTAGTGAAATACGACACGTTCAGCCTCGCGCAATTGAGCCCCATGAACGGCGCGGAGGTGCAAATTAAGCTGATTGCCGAATAAAACCGCCGGGCATCCGCCAAAAAGAGCAAGGAGCAGATTTAATGGAAAAGCAACACCAGCGCAGCGAGAAAAAGAAACGCAGGCTATGGCTCATCGTGATCCATGCGATCGCACTGATTTTATTTCTTCTTTTGCTGATTTTGCTGCTCCGCTGCCGCGCGCGCAGCAAGACGCTGCTCGCCATGCTCTACCCCGAGGCGACC
>CAZJIS010000109.1:0-3619 GCA_964546125.1 uncultured Clostridium sp. | reverse complement strand
AGAAGCGCCGCGATCCCCGCCGCGAGGGCCGATTGCAGTTTGTTTTCCATGCGCCTATTATAGCACAGGAATGTATACAGGTATATATCCGCCGGGCCTATTGAAATGGTAAAAAGTTTGGGCTAAGATGAATTTGCAGCCATTCAATCTTTATTTTTATGTTAAAGGAGCATGCAAACATGATCGAGTTGACCTCGCACGGCGTTTATCTCGTCGACGGCAAGGTACAGGAAAGCGCGCCCCCGGGCCTCACCCCGGATGAGGGACGCGAGCAGACGATCGCCTATCGCATTCTGCGCGCCCATGATGTTTCGAAGGACCCGAAAAAACTTCGCATCAAATTCGACCGCCTGATCTCCCACGATATTACCTATGTCGGCATCATCCAAACCGCGCGCGCGAGCGGCCTCACCGAATTCCCCATGCCTTACGGCATGACCAACTGCCACAACAGCCTCTGCGCCGTGGGCGGCACCATCAACGAGGACGATCATGTGTTCGGCCTCTCCGCCGCGAAGAAATACGGCGGCATTTTCGTGCCCGCCAACCAGAGCGTCATCCACAGCTATGCGCGCGAAGCAATGGTTGAGTGCGGCACGATGCTGCTCGGCTCCGACAGCCACACCCGCTACGGCGCTTTGGGCACGATGGGCGTGGGCGAGGGCGGGCCGGAGCTTGTGAAGCAGCTTCTCCACAACACCTATGATGTACCCGCTCCCGAGGTGGTGCTCGTGTATCTGACCGGCGCGCCCAGGAAAGGCGTCGGCCCGCACGACGTGGCGCTCGCGCTCGTGGCGGCTACATTTGAAAACGGCTTCCTCAAGAATAAGGTCATGGAGTTCACGGGTCCCGGCCTCGCGAACCTGCCGGTTGAATTCCGCAACGGCATCGACGTGATGACCACCGAAACCACCTGCCTCTCCTCCATTTGGGAAACGGACGAGGCCGTGAAGCATTATTACGATGTTTACGGCCGGCCCGAGCATTACCGCGAGCTCAAGCCCGGCAAGGCCGCCTATTACGATTCGATGATCACCATCGACCTTGGCAAGGTTGAATGCATGATCGCTTTGCCCTTCCACCCCTCGCGCGCATTCACGATCCACGATTTCAATTCGCGTGCCAAGGAGCTTCTGGCGGAAGTTGAAATTGAGGCGAAAAAGCAGTTCCCCAAGGCGCAGACGGATCTTGTTTCCAAAGTGCGCGAAGATGGCTCGGTGCTTGCCGATCAGGGCATCATCGCCGGCTGCGCGGGCGGCACATACGACAACATCCTCGAAGCTGCGGCCATCCTTGAAGGGCACGACATCGGCTGCGGCTACTTTAGCCTCAACGTTTACCCGATGAGCGTGCCGGTCAACCTCGCCGCCAACCGCGTGGGCGCGAGCGACAAGCTGCTTGAAGCAGGCGCCATCATGAAGCCCTGTTTTTGCGGCCCGTGCTTTGGCGCGGGCGACGTGCCCGCCAACAACGGCCTTTCCGTGCGCCACACCACAAGGAACTTCCCCAACCGCGAGGGTTCGAAGCCCGGCGAGGGGCAGATCGCAACCGTCGCCTTGATGGACGCGCGCTCTATCGCCGCCACCGCACGCAACCACGGCGTGATCACCGCGGCGACCGACATCGATTACGACATGCCCGAGATCGACTATCGCTTCGACGCTTCCGTTTACGAGCGCCGCGTTTACAACGGCTACGGCCGCCCCCGGCCGGAGGAAGAATTGCGCCTCGGGCCCAACATCACCGACTGGCCGAAGATATACCCCCTCAACGAGAACCTCCTTGTTGAGCTTGCCGCGGTCATCCACGATCCCGTGACGACGACCGATGAGCTCATCCCCTCGGGCGAAACCTCAAGTTACCGCTCGAACCCGCTGCGCCTTGCAGAATTCACCCTTTCGCGCCGCGTACCCGAATACGTTGGCCGCAGCAAGGCGATCCTCGCCGCCGAAAACGAGCGCATCGCGGGCAACAGGCCCGAGCGGCTGATGGACGCCCTCGCAAAGGTAGGCGATGCGGAAGCCCTCATTGGAATCACCAGCACCGGAAGCGCGATTTTTGCCAACAAGCCGGGCGACGGCTCCGCCCGCGAGCAGGCCGCCTCCTGCCAGAAGGTGCTCGGCGGCTGGGCGAACCTTTGCTATGAGTACGCCACCAAGCGCTACCGCAGTAACTGCATCAACTGGGGTATCGTGCCTTTCACGCTCGAGCCGGGCGCGGCGTTCGATTATGAAGTGGGCGACATGGTGTTCGTGCCCGGCGTGCGCGCGGCAATCGGCCGGGGCGTGGAGCAAATGCCCGGCAAGGTCATCCGCAAGAGCGGCGAGGTTGAAGACATCACCTTGTTCGTCAAGGGACTCACCGCCGACGAGAAGCAGATTTTGCTCGATGGCTGCCTGATGAACTACTACGCGGAATTGAACAAGAAAAACGGGTAAGGCCGCCGCATAAAGGCCGCCCCGCGAACCGGGGCGGCCTTTCCTCGCGTCGGCTGCCTCCGGCGCCGGGCCAGGATAGAGAATGGGCTGCCGCGGGACTATACCCGGGCAGCCCATTGCAAAGCGTCAGTTTCTATTCCTTCTTTTCGCCGCAATCGCAGCCGCAGCCGCAGCCGCCTTCCTCGCAGCCGTCCTCATCATCCTCACAGCAGCCGTCCTCGCCGCAACCGCAGCAGCCGCATTCGCTGTTAAGGCGCTCCTCGACGATGGCCGAGAGCATTTCGAACTTATCCTCATCGGCGGGAACAAAGTTTTCTTCATCCCCTTCGGTGACGATCTTCATGATATAGACGTCATGCGCATCTTCTTCGTTCTCTTCCTCGCCGCATTCACAGGGTTCGGAAAGATCCATGAGCACGGCGTATTCCTCGCCTTCGTACTCGAAATAGTCGACGATATCGAGCTCGAACTCGTTGCCGTCGTCATCCGTAAAGGTTACAAAATCCCTTTCTTCCATTTCCATCGGGTTTACCGCCTTTCGCATACTGTGGTTTGATTTTACATCAAATCTCGCCCGTTTACAATATCCCCGTTCGGGTGTAACATAATACCGAAATCTTTTTGGAGGAACGTCTATGTTTAAGGCCTGCTGGAGCTTGGGCCGCGAGGATTTTGCGGGCATTGAGGCGCTCAGGAACGCCGCGGGCATGCCCGGCGACGCCATGGATGAATACGCCGCGCACGTTTTTGTTTCGGATGAAGACGGCACGCCCATCGCCGCGGGCAGACTCCATCCCGTGGGCGAGGCGCTGCGCATCGACCGCATCGCTGCCGCGCATGAATTCGCCGCTTTGCCTTATGAGGAACTCGTGCTGCGCATCCTTCTCTACCGCGCGCGCGAACTGCCTCAGGAGATCATCGAAGTGGAGCCTACGCCGGGCATTGCCGCGCTGCTGCCGCGCTTCGGGTTCGCTTTTGCCGGGGAGGACGCGCGCCTGATGCGCTGCGCGCGCAGCGGCATCACCTGGTTTAGCCAGTGCGAAGATTGAGCGCGCCGGAAATTGCCCGAAAATGAATTTTATCCTTGCATATATCCCCCGTATTGGTTATAATACTTTACGTTCGGCTCCGGCTGAACTTTATGCTGGTGTAGCTCAGTAGGTAGAGCACCTCATTGGTAA
>CAZJIS010000108.1:0-3643 GCA_964546125.1 uncultured Clostridium sp. | reverse complement strand
TTTGCGGAGGCCTGCCATGAAGAAATGCGACCCCTTCTCTTCCCCGCCCGAAGACTGCAATTATTCGTTTTTCAGCCACAAGGAATGCGAATTTTTCCCCTGTCACAAGACAGCGCGCCCGGAGGACTTCAATTGCCTGTTCTGCTACTGCCCGCTCTATGCCCTTGGGGATCGATGCGGCGGCAATTTTACCTACACCGAGGGCGGCCTCAAGGATTGCAGCAATTGCCTCGTGCCGCATAACCGCAAGAGCTATTCCTACATTGCGGGTAAATATCCGCTAATCGCGGAACTCGCGCGCAAAAAGGATGAGTAAGTCGATGGATTATAATAAAATCGCTTTAGAGTTGCACGAAAACGCCCGCGGGAAGATCGGCGTTGTGAGCAAAGTGCCCCTTCGCGACCGCGCGGACCTCAGCGCCGCCTACACGCCGGGGGTCGCCGAACCCTGCCGCGCGATCGCCGCGGATCCGGCGAACGTTTACCGCTACACCGCAAAGGGCAACCTCGTGGCCGTTGTGACGGACGGCACGGCGGTATTGGGCCTTGGCAACATCGGCCCTGCCGCCGCTTTGCCCGTGATGGAGGGCAAGGCGATCCTCTTTAAGGAATTTGGCGGCGTGGACGCGTTCCCCATCTGCCTTGCGACAACCGACACCGAGGAGTTGATCCAAACGATCAAGCGCCTCGCGCCGACGTTCGGCGGCATCAACCTCGAGGATATTTCCTCGCCCCGCTGCTTTGAAATCGAAGCGCGCCTCGAGCGCGAGCTCGACATTCCCGTTTTCCACGACGACCAGCACGGCACGGCAATCGTCGTGGCGGCGGCGCTCATCAACGCGCTCAAGCTCGTGCAAAAGGAGCTTTCGGGCATCCGCGTCGTGCTCAACGGCCCCGGCAGCGCCGGCACGGCGATCATTAAAATGCTGCTCTCCCTCGGCGTTCGCCACATCGTCGCCTGCGACGAGCACGGCATTCTATACCGCGAACGCCCCGTGGGCATCGTCGACCACAAGAAGATGCTTTGCGAATGGACCAACCCCGAACAGCTCCAAGGCAGCCTTTCGGACGCGCTCGCGGGTGCGGACGCGTTCATCGGCGTTTCCGTGCCGGGGGCGCTCAGCGCGGCTATGGTCGGCTCGATGCGGGAAAACCCCATCGTGTTTGCGATGGCAAACCCCGTGCCCGAAATCATGTATGATGAGGCAAAAACGGCCGGCGCCGCGATCGTCGGAACCGGGCGCAGCGATTTTCCGAACCAGATCAACAACCTTTTGGCTTTCCCCGGCGTTTTTCGCGGGGCGCTCGATGTGCGCGCGAGGGACATCAATGATGAAATGAAGATCGCCGCGGCCTACGCCATCGCGGAACTCATATCCGGGGAAGACCTGCACGAAGAGAACATCGTGCCCTCCCCGTTCGACCGGCGCGTGGCGGCAAACGTCGCAAAGCGCGTGGCCGAAGCCGCCGTGCGCTCGGGCGCGGCGCGCGCGGAACCCAATTAATCTTTCCCTTCAGGCTGCGGCGCGAAGTAGTGCTGCCGCGCATAGCCGAACGCCTCGCCCAAAAAAGCGCGCGCCTGCTTTGTGACGTCGCTCGCGGGGCAGAGCGCGTCAAAGCCATGGAAGCAACCCTCGAATGCGCGGAAGCGCACGGGCACGCCCGCCTCCGAAAGGCGCGCGGCGTATGCCTTGGCTTCTTCATAAAAAGGGTCGATCGTGCCCACATAGATGCACGCGGGCGGAAGGTTTGCAAGGCTTTTTGCCCGCGCGGGGGCCGCGTAAGCGGGGGTTTCGCCTTCATGCCCCGAAAGGTAAAGCTCCCACGCGGCCCGGTTGGATTTTTCGTTCCACACGGGCGCGTCGTTGCCCCGCATGCTCGCGCTCGCCCGGTCGTCGAGCATCGGGTAGAGCGAAATTTGGAAGGCGACCGCCGCCTCCCCGCGATCCCGCGCATAGAGGCACAGCGCCGCGCTCAGGCCGCCGCCCGCGCTATCTCCCCCGACAAAAAGCTGATCTTCGCGTATGCCAAGCTCTTTTGCGTGCGCTTTCATCCACAGCAATGCGTCATAGCAATCCGTAAGCGCCGCGGGATACGGCGCTTCGAGCGAGCGGCGGTAATCGGGCGCGACCACGACGCAGCCGCCATTTTCCGCAAAACGCTCGATGAACGCAAAATCCTGCTCGGGGATACCCGTCGCGTAGCCGCCTCCGTGCATCCACAAAAGCCCGGCGGCCCCGGAGCGCGCGCCTTCCCAGGCGCGGCATATGCAAAGGCGCAGCGCGCCGCCCTGCGCGCGCGGGAGAAAGCGTTCCTCCATGCGCGTTTTGCAGCCGAGCCACACGCCCCGCACGAGGCCCTCCGCGCGGTTGATGAAGCGGAACGTGCGCGGCGTAAAATAAGGCAGGAGCATCCGATAGATGCCCCCCGCAAACCTCAATTCACGCCGGATCATGCTCCGTTTGATGTTCATCGCTTCCCCCGGTTTTGATTATTCCTCGAACCGTTCCAGCGCAACCCCCGCCATCGCAAACATTTGCAGCGCGAATTCATCGGGGTAGCCTTCGCCGTAAATCACGCGGGAAATGCCGGAGTTGACGATCATCTTCGCGCAGATCACGCAGGGCTGGTGCGTGCAGTAAAGGGTAGCCCCTTCGATGGAAACGCCGAGTTTTGCCGCCTGGATGATGGCGTTTTGCTCGGCGTGGATCGCGTAGCAGATTTCCTGCCGCGTGCCGGAAGGAATGTTCAGGTTGCGGCGCATGCACTCGCCGCGCTCCACGCAGCTTGTGACCCCCGCCGGAGCGCCATTATAGCCGGTGGTGAGGATGCGCTTGTTCTTGACGATCACCGCGCCGATCCTGCGGTTTTCCTGGTAGCAGCTCGTCCACGAGCCGATGGTTTTGGCAAGCTCCATAAAGCGCCTGTCCCACTTCGTCCATTCCCCCATGCGTTTTTCCTCCAAGCTGCCTGATTCTCTGGAATTATAGCAAATCTGTGCCGATTATGGAAGTTCTTTTGCAAAATGGGGAGTAATTGTGAAATCTGCCGCGCGCGCTTGAAATCAGGCGGGGCTTGCGCTATCATACAAGAGTCGCTTAGCACTCGTCGATCATGAGTGCTAACAACATACAGAAACTCAATGATTCATACATAAGGAGGTCACAAGAATGAAGCTTAAACCATTGTTGGACAGAGTCGTACTCAAGAGCGTTGAGGCGGAGGAAACCACCAAGAGCGGCATCATCCTCACCGGCAGCGCCAAAGAGAAGCCGGTCGTCAGCGAGGTCGTCGCGGTGGGACCGGGCGGCACGGTGGACGGCAAGGAAGTTACCATGTACGTCAAAGCGGGCGACAGGGTGATTTTCTCCAAATACGCGGGCACAGAAGTGAAGCTCGACGGCGAAGAATACATGATCGTGCGCCAGAACGACATTCTGGCGGTCGTGGAATAAGGAGGAAGCAAGCATGGCAAAACAGTTGAAATACGGTGAAGACGCCCGCCGCGCCCTTGAAAAGGGCATGAACGCTTTGGCGGATACGGTCAAGATCACGCTCGGGCCCAAAGGCCGCAACGTGGTGCTCGATAAGAAATACGGCGCGCCGCTGATTACCAACGACGGCGTGACCATCGCCAAGGAGA
>CAZJIS010000107.1:0-3644 GCA_964546125.1 uncultured Clostridium sp. | reverse complement strand
CCCATGATGGGGTCGTTGAGCGCATCCCAAATCCGGCCGCCCACGCCGATGATGAAGCTGAGCGTCGTGAACTGCACGAGCGTGAGCGACACGCCGAATTGGATGTAAACGAGCAAAAACGCGGCGATCAGGTTATAAGCTAGATCGCGGCCGATGCCGCTCGTCGTAAAAAACCACTTGTTGCGCTCGAACTGCTTTTTGCGCAGGCGCTCCGCTTCGGCGGCGGAAAGGAGAGGGGTCCCGTTGACTTCCATCGCTAAGGCCGTCCTTTCAACATTGAATTTTCATGCGTTTAAGCTTTGAAAAAGAAAACTCAAAACGGGCGATCGCAGCGAGAACCGCAGCGTCCCTAAAAGAATACCACATCAGCGGCGAGGTTGCCACTGTGAGACGATAATGTCGGCGTTTTTTGCAAAGGCGAGCGCGGCGGAGAGATCACCGACGCGCTCGGGGGTGTGCGCGTCGCTGTTGGCGACAAAACGCGCCCCGAGGGAGGCCGCAAGCCGCGCTTCCTCCGGGGTGAGGGTCACGCGCGCCGCGTTGAGCTCGAGCATCACGCCAAGCTGCGCAGCGCCCTTTGCAAGCGTTGCGATATCCGCTTTCACATAGAGGCCCGGGTGGGCGAAGATGTCGATGCGGTAAGCGTCCGCCGCGGCGAGCAAAGCTTCGGCAATTTTCACAGGCCCCGCCTGCGCAAGGCCTAAAGATTCGGCCAGCGCTCTTCGCGTGAGCGCATCGCGCGGCACGACGCCCTTGTGAAAGGCGAGAAGAAGCACGTCGCACAGCGCGGGGTCGCTTGGCGCGTCGCATGCGCCAAAGGCCGTGAGGTTGCATTCGCAGCCCATGAGCACTTCGATCTCGGAAGCGTATTTCGCGGCCAGCCGGTCAACTTCGCGGCGCAAGCGCAAAAGCTTTTTGTTTCGTACGCCAAAAAGCGCGTGCGCGCCGCCGTGCTCGCTGATGGCCACGCGCTTGAGGCCGCAACGAATCGCGGCAAGGACGTTTTCCTCTGGCGTGCCCTTGCCGTGACTGTAAAGCGTGTGCGTATGCAGGTCGCTTGCGATCATCGCAATCCTATCATGCCCTTAGGGGTCCATTTCCAGCTCGGCCACGATGCGGCGCTCGAGAATGCGCGCGACGAGCAACAAGATGAGGTTCATGAGCGCGATCATCGCGCTGTTGCTCTCGGTACCGAGTATCTTTTTCATGTCGTCCAGCCGCGAGGTGCAGAAGAAATAGTCCGCCGTCTGCGCGCCCTGGGCGTTGACGTAATTGCTCATGAATACGCATGTGCTGCCCTGGCGCTTTGCCTGGCGCACGGCCTCGGTGAGCAGCTTGTTTCTGCCCGCGCGGGAAAGGCCTATGAACACGTCCGTTTCGCAAAAGCGGGGTTTGTACATGTTGAGCACCGTTTGCGAAATAATGGGCACAGCCTGCACGCCCAGCGCGTTGAGCTGGAAGGCCGCATCCTGCGCGAGCAAAGTCGAACCGCCGCCGCCGCAAATGAACACGCGGTCCGCCGTGGCGATGGCGCGCGCGAGCTCGCAGATCCTTTCGCGATCGAGCGCGCGGTAGGTGTCCTCAAGCGCGCGGATGGAGGCGAGATAGACCTTTTCAACCACTTCCTCGTCGCTGTCCGTATCCTCGACGGGGCTCAATTTGTGCGTTTCCGCCGAAAGGGCCGCGCCGCTTGCAAGCGCCACGCGGAACTCGAGGAAACCTTTATAACCGAGCTTGCGCGCAAGTCGGGTGACGGAGGGGACGCTCACGCCCGCCGAATCCGCAATTTCGTTGATAACCATGTGCATCGCGCGCTCGGGGTTTTCGAGTATGAAGTCTGCGACCTTCCTTTCGGCCGAGGGAAGCGAAGTGTACGCGGAGCGGATTTTCATTTTTGCAGGCATAAGCGAATCTCCTTTGTGTAAATATTAGCAGAATCTGTCAAGCGTGACATCCCGAGAGAAATCGCTACATTAACGATATTCCACATTAATATCATACAGGAGTTTTACGTTCTTTGCAATCCATAAAATGTGAAATTTTTATTGTGGGTCTCAAAGAAACAGTGTACAAGTTTTCCGAGGCGCGTCCGCGGCGGCCATTTTGCCCCGCCCGCATCGGTTGACAGGGTCAGGCGGGTATAATATAATGTGCGAGGACGAAATTTCCTTTAATTATAGGAGAAATCGGTAATATTCACAGGAGGAACCAAAAAAATGGCAAAGACCATGACCATCGATGGGAATACCGCAGCCGCGCATGTCGCCTATGCGTTTTCGGACGTGGCGGCGATCTATCCCATCACGCCTTCTTCGCCCATGGCGGAAGTGTCCGACGAGTGGGCGGCAAACGGCAGGGAAAACCTGTTCGGCCAGCAGGTCCGCATCGCGGAGATGCAGTCCGAGGGCGGCGCGGCCGGCGCCGTGCACGGCTCGCTTGCAGCCGGCGCGCTGACGACCACGTTTACCGCCTCCCAGGGCCTGCTTCTGATGATCCCCAACATGAACAAAATCTCGGGTGAGCTTTTGCCCTGCGTGTTCCATGTGACCGCGCGCTCGCTTGCCTACCACGCGCTCTCGATCTTCGGCGATCACAGCGATGTGATGAGCTGCCGTCAAACAGGCTTTGCGATGCTTGCCGCCGCTTCGGTGCAGGAAGTCATGGACCTTGCCACGGTCGCCCACCTGTCCTCCATAAAGAGCTCGGTTCCCTTTGTGCATTTCTTCGATGGCTTCCGCACCTCCCACGAAGTGCAGAAAATCGAGGTTATCGATTACGAAGACCTGGCAAAACTCTGCGATTTTGACGCGATCAAGGCGTTCCGCGCGCGCGCGCTCAACCCCGAGCATCCGCATCTTGGCGGCAGCGCGCAAAACCCCGACATCTACTTCCAGAACCGCGAAGCCGCCAACAGCCACTACGCGGCCGTGCCGGGCATCGTGCAGCATTACATGGACGAGGTCGGCAAGCTGACCGGCCGCAGCTACAACCTGTTCGACTATGTCGGCGCGCCCGATGCCGAGCGCGTGATCATCATCATGGGTTCCGGCGCGGATGTTGTGGAAGAGACCATCCATTACCTCAACAAAAAAGGCGCGAAGCTCGGCCTTATCAAGGTTCGCCTCTACCGCCCCTTCGCGGCGGACAGGTTCCTTTCCCTGCTCCCCAAGACCTGCAAAAAGGTCGCGGTGCTTGACCGCACCAAGGAAGCCGGTTCCCAGGGCGAGCCGCTCTACCAGGATGTGGTCAACGCCCTTGCCGAAGCCAAAATGTGCGACATCGCCGTCATCGGCGGCCGCTACGGCCTCGGTTCCAAGGAGTTCACGCCCTCGATGGTCAAGGCCGTGTACGATGAGCTTGACGCCGCCGCCCCGCGCGCCCGCTTCACCGTGGGCATTGTGGACGATGTGACCAACCTCTCGCTGCCCGTCACCGAGCAGATCAACGCCGCGCCCGAGGGCACGATTGCCTGCAAGTTCTATGGCCTTGGCTCCGACGGCACGGTCGGCGCGAACAAGAACTCGATCAAGATCATCGGCGACCACACCGACATGTATGCCCAGGGTTATTTTGCCTACGACTCCAAGAAGTCCGGCGGCTTTACAGTTTCCCACCTGCGCTTTGGCAAAAAGCCCATCCAGAGC
>CAZJIS010000106.1:0-3681 GCA_964546125.1 uncultured Clostridium sp. | reverse complement strand
CTTAGGAGGCGTGCGCTCTATCCTGCTGAGCTACAGGCGCATGTGTTGGGGCATATTCAATTTTTGCGCCTTGGGCTAAGGGCCAACCCTTAACTTAGGCGGCGCGCGCTATGGCCTGCTGAGCTGCGGAGGTATTTACATATAGGCGGCGCGGGTTTTGCGCTGCCAGCGCAAAGTATATTATAGGCGAGGCGGGGGCCGATGTCAATAAAAGCGCGCACGCGGGCCGGCGCAGGACGGGCGCGGCGGCACAGGGTCGAAAAGAGTTGTCAGGGCTTTAATGTATGGCTTATAATGAGTAAAATACGGAAAGTCATTCGGTATCACATCAAAAAAGAGGGGGCGTTTACGTGGAGCAGCTTGCGGGCAAGCTTTCAAAGAAATTCACAAAAACCGAAAAATCATGGATCATGTACGACTGGGCGAATTCTATCTACGCCACGAACATCATGGCGGCGATCTTCCCCATCTATTTCGCGCTCGTGGCGACGGAAAGCGGCACGAAGGTCTATGGGTTTGCGGTGTCGGCCGCGAACCTGGTCGTCGCGCTGCTCGCGCCGGTGCTCGGCGCGGTGGGCGACTTCACGGGCATGAAGAAAAAGCTCTTCGCCGCCTTTTTGGCAATCGGTCTTGTGTTCACGGCGACGATGGCGTTCTTCGATTCGTGGCAGTGGATGCTCGTGGGCCTGATCATCTCGCGCGTGGGCTTCTCCGGCTCGTGCCTGTTTTACGATTCGTTCCTCACCGACGTCACCACGCCCGAGCGCATGGACCGCGTTTCCTCCTGGGGATATGCCGCGGGTTACATCGGCGGCAGCACGATTCCGTTCGTTCTGTCGATCGCGATCATGATGCTCATGGGGCAGAGCGTCCTTTCCTATAAAATATCGATTTTGCTCGTGGTCGTGTGGTGGTCGCTTTTCAGCATACCGTTCCTTAAAAACGTCCATCAGGTTTATAGCGTTGAAGATCCGCCGGCAAAGCTTGCGCGCGCGGCTTTTCGAAACGCCTGGAAAACCCTTCATGACATCATGCGCGATAAAAAGGTGCTCATCTTCATCCTCGCCTATTTCTTCTACATCGACGGCGTGGATACCATCATCAGCATGGCCACCTACTACGGCACGACCTTGCAGCTTGACGCCATCGGCATGATTTTGGCGCTTCTTGTCACGCAGCTTGTCGCGGTGCCGTTCTCCATCCTCTTTGGCAACCTTTCCAAAAAAGTGGGCGCGATCAAAATGATTTCCCTCGCCGTGGGGGTCTATTTTGTGATCACGATCATCGGCTTTTTCATAGGCTTCAACATCGAGCAGGCGCAGCTTCGCGGCGGGGATATCGAGGCCGCGATCCGGCTCTCCTCCATCCTCTTCTGGGTGCTCGCGGGGCTTGTGGGTACGGTGCAGGGCGGCATCCAGGCGCTTTCGCGCTCGTATTTCGGCCAGCTTATCCCGCCCGAGCGCTCCAATGAATATTACGGCTTTCTCGATATTTTCGGCAAGTTCTCCTGCGTGATCGGCCCCGCGCTTTATTCGCTGGTTTACGCGCTTACGGACCGTTCCTCGCTCGGCATTTTGAGCATCATTTTGCTCTTCCTCGCAGGCGGCGTCACGCTCATCATCGGCCGCCATCATTTTAGGCGCGAGCCGGGCGGCGGTGCCCCCGCCGGGAGCTGAGGCTGTGGAGGAGGAGCTCCACGGCGGCCACCGCCGGCGGCTGCGCGAAAGCTACATCAACGCGGGCGCGGCGCTCCACGAGCACCATCTGCTCGAGCTGCTTTTGACCTATGCGATCCCGCGCAGGGATGTCAATCCGCTTGCGCACGCGCTCATCGCCCGTTACGGGTCGCTTGCGGGCGTGCTCGCGGCGCCCGTGCACGAGCTGATGACGCTCGAGGGCGTCGGCGAAAGCACGGCGGTGCTCCTGGCGCTTGCGGGGACGCTTCGGAGCTTCCCCGCCGCAAAGCTCGACGGCCGCGTCACCCTCAACACGCCCGAGGAGGCCGTAAACTACTGCCACGCGCTGCTTCGCCGCAGCGGGGCCAAATACGAAACGACCTATTGCGTGAGCCTTGATAAGCGGCGGCGCGTGCTGCACTGCGACCTTGTGAGTGCGGGCACGCTTTCCGAAAACGTGATTTACCCGCGCCTGATCGTCGAGTGTGCGCTGCGCCATGGCGCGCACTCGGTCATCCTCACGCACAACCATCCCTCGGGAGATCCCTCGCCCTCGCGCGCGGACATCGCCTCCACCAAGGCCGTGTACGAGGCGCTCTCGAGCATCGGCATCACGCTGCACGACCACATCATCATCGGCCGCGAAGCGAGCTTTAGCATGCTGCGCAGCATGCTTCTCCCCTCGGGCGAAACGCCGGAGACGCTCGCGCGCGCCGCGGAAAAGGAGTGATCCCATGGGTGCGCAGACCAAAACCACAAACCCTTCCCGCACGGAATATGAGCGCTGGCTTACCCGGCTGCCCGAAGGCGATGCTCTAAGCGCGGAGCTTCTCCCCTTAAACGCGGCGGAGATCGAGGAGCGCTTTTATACTTCCCTGTCCTTTGGCACGGCGGGGCTGCGCGGCATCCTCGGCGCGGGCACCAACCGCATGAACCTTTTTGTGGTGCGGCGCGCGGCGGCGGGCCTTGCCGGCTACATCCTCACCTTCGAGGGCGCGGCGGAGCGCGGCGTAGCCATCGGCTATGATTCGCGCGCAATGTCGAAAGAATTCGCGCTTGAAACGGCAAAAACGCTTGCGGCCCTCGGCGTGCGGGCATATCTTTTCCCCGCCCTTCGCCCCGTGCCGATGCTCTCTTTTGCGCTGCGCCACCTTCACTGCATTGCGGGCGTGGTGGTGACGGCAAGCCACAACCCGCCCGAATACAACGGCTTCAAGGTCTATTGGGAGCATGGCGGCCAGGCGGGCCCCGAAGAGGCGCGGGAAATTTACCTGCGCATGCGCCGCGTTGATTATTTTGATGTGCAGGTGATGGAGGAAGCCCAAGCCCGGCGCGCGGGCCTCATCCAAACCATCGGCGCGGAGGTTGACGAGGCCTATTATGAAGCGACGGCCTCTTTGCTCCAATGGCCCCGCATGCTGCGTGAAAAGGGCGGGGATTTGCAGCTGGTCTATACGCCGCTGCACGGCTCCGGCCTCGTGCCGGTGACGGAGCTTCTCGCGCGCGTGGGGCTCACGAACGTTTCCGTCGTCGAGGCGCAGGCTTTGCCCGACCCGCGCTTCCCCACCGTGCAGGCGCCCAACCCCGAGGACCCCGAAGCGTTCACGCTCGCCCGCGCGCTTGCCGATGCTTGCCAAGCGGATGCGATCTTCGCAACCGACCCGGACGCCGACCGCCTCGGCATCGCCGTCCGCAACAAAAGCGGCGCGTTTGACGTGCTCTCGGGCAACCGCATCGGCTGTTTGCTGCTGCACTATTTGCTCTGTTCAATGCGCGAGAAAGGCACGCTTCCCGCGGATGGATATGCCGTGAAATCGCTTGTGAGCACGCGCATGGCCGAGGCCATCTGCAAGGCGTTCAACGTCGCCTGTTTGGATGTGCCCACGGGCTTCCGCTTCATTTCGGAGAAGATCGACGAGAGCGCGCGCACGGGCAAGGGCACGTTTCTCTTTGGTTTTGAGGAAAGCTACGGCTTCCTCGCGGGCGGCTTCTCGCGCGATAAGGA
>CAZJIS010000105.1:0-3705 GCA_964546125.1 uncultured Clostridium sp. | reverse complement strand
TTTTAACCCAGCTTCAGGATATGATTCAGCAGCGCCTGCGCGAGCTGGAACAAAATCGGGACACCAAACACATCGAGCCAAAGATGCCATATCTGCTTTTCATCTGTGCGGATTATGAGCTGCTCCAGGCGCACAGCATCCTCGACTTTCTGACCAGAAATGATCCAAATACCGGCGTCGGAGCGCTGTTTCTCTTCGATTGCCTTGAGTGGCTGCCAAAGGAATGCAATACAATCCTTGAGATCGGCGACGGCAAGGGCGCCGTCTATCGCCGCGAAAATGCCGCGGATCGGCGCGGCTTCACGGTGGACGCCGTTTTACCGGAAAGGTATGATGCTTTTGCCCGTGCCATGGCCCCGATCCGCCTGGAGGAGAGAGGGAGGCAGGAACTGCCGGTTTCCGTTACATTTCTTCAGGGAATGGGCATAAAACGCGCGGACGAAATTGATATTGCCGGCGAGTGGGCGGATTCCGCGCCGAACAAATCCATGGCCGTGCCCATCGGGGTCCGCGCAAATGGGGAGCCGTTTCGCTTTGACATCCATGAAAAGCGGCACGGCCCGCACGGGCTGGTCGCCGGCATGACGGGCTCGGGGAAATCCGAGATGGTCCAGTCGTGGATTCTGTCCATGGCGCTCCGGTTTCCGCCGCAGGACGTCTCCTTCGTCCTGATCGATTTCAAGGGCACGGGCCTCATTCTCCCGTTTCAGAATCTGCCGCATCTGGCGGGAACGATTTCGGATTTGGATACGAATATCGGCCGCAACCTGATCGCGCTGGAAAACGAGCTGTCGCGGCGCAAGGCGCTTCTCGATCAGTACGGCGTGAGCAATATTTCAAGCTACCTAAAGCTCCGGCGCGAGGGAAAGGCGAAGGAGCCGCTCTCCTACCTGTTTGTCGTGATTGATGAATTCGCGGAATTCAAGGTTCAGTTTCCCGACTTCATGCAGGTGGTAAACCGGATATTCGCCATCGGCAGAACGCTGGGCGTGTCCATCGTTCTGCTGACGCAGAAGCCGGCCAACGTCGTCGGCGACAAGATGACTGCAAACACGCGCTTTCGCTGGTGCCTGAAGGTTGCCAGCTCGGCCGACAGCAAGGATATGCTGGGGCATTCGGACGCCTCGAAGATCACCAATCCGGGCCGGGCCTTTGTGCAGGTTGGCGAAGACGAGATTTTTGAACCGATACAGTCCTATTGGAGCGGCGCGCCCTACAATCCCCACCGGGCGCTGTCACGCCAGGGCTCCGCGAGAATATCCGTTGTCGACCTCCAGGGGAACCGCATTCATTACGATACGGAACGCACAACCGGCTATCGCGCGGAGCGCAACGAGATCGACGCGGTTGTCGAGCATATCGACGCCTATGTCCGAAAGCATTCGGTGGAGCGCGCGAAAAACATATGGACGCAAAAGCTGAGCTCCGTCGTCAATCTGAGGCAGATTGTCTCCATTGCCTTTGACGGTGAGCGCTGGACGAACAACGAGGATAAGCTCCAGGCGGCAATCGGGATGATTGACGACCCGCGGTCGCAGTCACAGTATCCGGCGAAGCTGGATTTGAGCGGCGAAGGACACGTATCCGTCTTTGGCGCCCCCGGAACGGGAAAGACGACATTGCTGCAGACCGCGATCCTTTCCCTGGCGCTTTCCTACTCGCCGGAGCTTGTACACATGTATTTGATGGATTTCGGCGGCGGGAACCTGCGGATTTTTGAAAATCTGCCCCACGTCGGCGGCGTCGCCCTTGGCGACGAGGAAGAAAAAATCGACAAGCTGGCGCGCATGATCCAGGGAGAGATACAGCGCAGGAAAAAGTGCTTTTCCGACTGCGGCGCGATGAGCATCGGAGCGTACCGCGAGCTGACGGGAGAAAAACTGCCCTACCTGGTTCTTGTGCTGGATAATTTTGCTCCCGTTCTTAATCTCTACCCCAATCTGGACAATTTCTTCATTGATCTTTCCCGGGAGGGCGGCACCTATGGCGTATATTGGCTCGTCAGCGCGAATACGCAGACGGCGCTGACTTACCGTGTCAACCAGAATATCAAAATGTCCCTTGCGCTGCGGATGGCCGACCACTCGGATTATTCTATCATCGTTGGAAGAACGGATGGGCTGGAGCCGGAAAACACCGCCGGGCGCGGCCTTGTAAAGGGCAACCCGCCGCTGGAGTTCCAAACCGCGTTGCCCGTCGAGGGTGAAACGGAACGTGAACGTTTGACGGCGCTTCGAAAGCTGGTGGCGCTGATGAAGGAAAAATGGACCGGCATCCTGCCCGCTCCGATTCCCGTTATGCCGCAGATTGTCACACTGGACAGGGTCAGAGGCGACGGGATTGGGATCGGCCTGTCGGCAGCGGACGTCTCAAGAGTCTCGTTTGATCCGGTCAAGACCCCGTTTGTCCTGATTTCCGAAAAATCCGGCGCCGTCAAAAACGGATTGCTCAAGGCAATGGCCTGCCAGCTCACGAAGACGGCTTCCGAGGTTGTGCTATACGATGCGCCGGAATTGATGGCCGATGTTTCCGGGGAGTCCGTACGGCATATTACAAAAGCCGACGCATTTGACCGGTACGTGGCCGGGCTTATGCCGGTCATGCAGGAGCGGAAGGAGCGGAGGCAGTCCGGCGCGCAGGAACGGTTTGAGCTGTTTGGGATTGTAATTACGGATCTCAAAAGCTGCTTCGACGCAATCAGCGACGAGACGGCCAAACGGCTGAATCTTCTGATGGCGCTGGGAAGGCCTTTGGGCGTGACCATATTTGCCGCCGGCGCCAGTGAAGACATCTCAAAGCTGTACCACGGCGGGGAGCCGTTTACCATCAGCCTCGTGGACCGCAGCGCCGCAATTTTGCTGGGCGGAAATCTTCGTTCCCATTCGGCGTTCAAGCCGGATGTCCCGTACACGGAGCTGGAGAATCCGCTCTCAAAATATGAAGGCTATTTCCTGCATGACGAAAAGGCAATTAAATTTAAACCGGTTTATGAAGAGTAAGGGTGGTGAAACGGATGAACGAAATACAGATGAACGCACAGGAGCTTCTCTATTTGTCTTCGCAGCTTGGCGCAACTGAATTCTTCGGGATTGCCGATCCCTTTATGGGAATGAGCCCGGAGGAAATCCGCGGCGCCATTGCCAAAGCGCAGACCGGCCTGGATGAAAAAGGGCTTGCGCAGATGCGTTTCGACGGGAGCTTTCGGATCACGGATGAAGCGGCGGCCATCGTCCGGGTGTGCGCGTTATGCGACGCCTATCTCTCCGCCGAATTCGTGATCGGCGGGAAAACCGGCCGGCAGATCCTCTACTTCCTGGGGCGTGAAATGGTTTTGCTTTTGCCCGGCGGCGATTCCCTGCTCCTGCGGCGCTGCGGGCTTGACGGAGCCATGGAGTCCGTGCGCGCCGTCATGGCGAAAAGCGAGATTCATGGAGCCACAGAGCCCGGCTTGCCGGAGACAATCCCCTTTGACGTGCTGGCGGCTTCACAAAAGGCGTTGTGCGCCGGGGAACGCGGGAAGGCTGAGGAACTGCTTGTCCCCCATTGCGGCAATGAACGGCTGCGCCGCATCCTGTTGGAGGGCTTTGGGCAGACGTCGGATTTCTGCAATTTGATGCTGACCAATTTCAAGGCAAATTCCGTAACCGGCATCATGTGCGTCAACGCGCCCTCGGGATTGGCGGGCATTACGAAATCAGAAACAGA
>CAZJIS010000104.1:0-3827 GCA_964546125.1 uncultured Clostridium sp. | reverse complement strand
ATCACGCCGATGTCGATGCGGTTCTCGCGGATGAAATCCTCCATCATCGCAAGATCGAGCACCGTTTTGTCGTTCACCTTCGTGCCGATCACATCGGGGTTCACATCGAAAAGCGCCGCAACACGAAAGCCGATCTCCTCGAAGCCCGCAAAGCTCGTAAGCGCCTTGCCGATGTTGCCGGCGCCCGCGATGACGAGCGTGTGCTCTACGTCGATCGCGAGGATAGAGCGGATTTCCGCGAGCAAAGAGGTGATGTTGTAGCCGTAGCCCTGCTGGCCGAACGCGCCGAAGCAGTTGAAGTCCTGGCGCACCTGCGAGGCGTTGAGGTGCATCTGCCGCGCGAGCTTCTCGCTTGAAATGCGCTCGATGCCCTGCTTTTCGAGCAGGGAAAGGTGCCTGTAATACCGGGGGAGGCGCCTGATGACCGCCTCGGACACGCGCTTATCCAAACTCATCCTGTCCCTCCTCTTAACGCTTTGCACAGTCCGCATGTGAATATAATAACAAATGGAGGGCCAAGGTTCAACCCCCGATCTTTAGGCGAGCGGCACGAAAATATTTTGGTCCTTCCCTTCGCGCCATTCGCCGCTTATGCCGCAATGCGCCGCGCCAAGTTCGACATGCAGCATGGCGATGCCGCAATCGAGCTTGCCCCAGCCGAAATTCCATGCGGTGTTCTCTACGGCAATGCCCTCGCCCGCGGGGTCGAAGCTCCATGGCTGCGCGTTGATGGCACTTGGCGCGCGCTGCGCGCATTCGATAGCCGTGCGCTTCCATTGGGGCAGCGCCTCGAACTCCTCGAGAGTAAGTTCGGTCAGTTCTTCAATGGATCTGCGTTTGCGCCGCGTATAGGCTTGCGCACCCTTGCCGGCAGAGATCACACACACGAGCTTTTCCTCGTGCGCGAGAGGCACGGCTTTTTTGAGCCCTGCCTTCGAGAAATTCGCGCCGAGCCAGCAGGTTGAAAGACCCATGGCCGTCGCTTCAAGCACAAACGCCTCGCCGATGTAGCCCGCCGTTTCCGGGCGCGCGCCCGCACAGATAAGGGCCGCGAAGGTCGATGTTCCTTTGATCTTGCCGCCGAGCATGCCGGCAAACACCGCTTCATCCTGCACGACGTCGATTCGCACGCCGCGCGCCGAAAGTGCGTCCGCTGCGGCGCGGAGGGCTTCAAGCTGTGCTGCGGTCGGGTCGGAATCATAAACCCGCACGGAGTAGCGGGCGTCGACTGCTGCATACCATCTTTCCATCGAAGAACCCATCGGCAAAGCCTCCTATTCGAGCATTTTTTTAAGGTAGCGGCCCGTGTAGCTCGCCTCGTGCCGGGCGATCTGTTCGGGCGTGCCGCACGCAACGAGCGTGCCGCCGCGATCGCCCCCCTCGGGGCCAAGGTCGATCACATAGTCCGCGGTTTTAATGACGTCGAGGTTGTGTTCGATCACGACCACGGTACTCCCCCCGTCGCATAGGCGCTGGAGAATCGCGAGTAGGCGCTTCACGTCATCGACATGCAAGCCGGTCGTCGGCTCGTCGAGCACATAGAGGGTCTTGCCCGTGTCCCTGCGGGAGAGTTCGGTCGCAAGCTTCACGCGCTGCGCTTCGCCGCCGGAGAGCGTGGTCGAAGGCTGACCGAGGCGGATGTAGCCAAGGCCCACATCGTGCAGCGTTTCGAGCTTGCGGCGGAGTTTTGGCAGCGGCTGGAAGAAGCGCAGCGCTTCTTCAACGGTCATGTCGAGCACATCGGAAATGGACTTGCCCTTGTAGCGCACCTCGAGCGTTTCGCGGTTGTATCGCTTGCCGTGGCACACCTCGCAGGGCACATAGATATCGGGCAGAAAGTGCATTTCTATTTTGATGATGCCATCGCCCCGGCACGCTTCGCAGCGCCCGCCTTTGACGTTGAAGCTGAACCTGCCGTTGCTAAAACCGCGCATGCGCGCATCCGGCGTTTGGGCG
This sequence comes from uncultured Clostridium sp., assembly GCA_964546125.1. GTDB lineage: Bacteria > Bacillota > Clostridia > Christensenellales > CAG-138 > Phil1. The sequence goes on along the minus strand of CAZJIS010000104.1, from coordinate 1,871 downwards.
TACACGTCTCGAATTAAGTCGAAAAGGCCCGTATAGGTAGCCGGGTTGCTGCGCGGCGTGCGCCCGATGGGGGACTGATCGATGTCGATGATCTTATCGAGCGCGTGGATGCCATCGATTCCGTCGTTCGCGCCCGGGTAAGTGCGCGCGCCGTTGAGGTCGCGAAGCAGCGTTTTTTTGAGCACTTCATTCACAAGGCTCGACTTGCCGCTGCCGGAAACGCCGGTCACGCAGGTAAATACGCCAAGAGGGATTTCGACGTCGATGTTCTTGAGGTTATTGGCCCGCGCGCCGCGGATGGTAAGCACGCGCCCGTCAAAATCGCGGCGCTTTGCGGGCAGGTCGATCTTCTCTTTGCCCGAGAGGTAGCGCCCGGTGATCGATTCTTCATTCGCGCAGATTTCCTCGAGCGTGCCCGCGGCGACGATCATGCCGCCGCGCTCGCCGGGGCCGGGGCCGACGTCCACGATGTAATCGGCCGCGCGCATCGTTTCCTCATCGTGTTCCACGACGATGAGCGTGTTGCCAAGGTCGCGCATGCCGCGCAAGGTAGAAAGGAGCTTGTCGTTGTCGCGCTGGTGCAGGCCGATCGACGGTTCGTCGAGGATGTAGAGAACCCCTACGAGGCCGGAACCGATCTGCGTCGCAAGGCGGATGCGCTGCGCTTCGCCCCCCGAGAGGGAGGCCGCCGCGCGCGAGAGCGTCAGGTAATCAAGCCCCACATCGGCAAGGAAGCCGAGCCTTGCGTCCAGCTCCTTTTCGATTTGGGCGGCAATCATGCGCTCGGTCTCCGTGAGCTTGAGGCTTTTCAAGAACGCGCGCGCGTTGAGCACGGTCATGTCGTTGAGGGCGGCGATCGAAAAGTCGCCCACCGTCACCGCGAGGCTCTCGGGCCTAAGGCGCTTGCCGCCGCAATCCGGGCAGGGGATGTTGGACATGTAGGTTTCGATCTCACGTTTCATCGCATCGGACTGCGTTTCGCGGTACCGACGCTCGAGGTTGGGGCAAATGCCTTCGAAAGGCTGGTCGAGCGTGCCCGCGCCGTATTCGCGACGGTAGTGCATGTGCAGCTTCTCGCCGTCCGTACCGTAGAGAATGGCCTTTTTGCCGGCCTCGGGAATGTCCTTAAACGGCGTTTCGGGCAAAAAACCGTATTTTTTCGCGATCGCCTCAAAGAACATGCCCGCGATGCTTTCTTCATTCATGCTTTGCCAGCCGGTGACGGAAATCGCCCCTTTTATTAAAGAAAGCGATTCGTCCGGCACGACCAAAGCGGGATCGAGCTTCATCAGCGTGCCAAGACCCGAGCAGGTGGGGCAGGCCCCGAAGGGGTTGTTGAACGAGAACATGCGGGGCGTCAGTTCCTCGATGCTTATGCCGCACTCGGGGCAGGCATAATTTTGCGAAAAGAGGGTCTCTTCATTTTCCACATCGATCTTCGCGAGGCCGCCGCTGAAACCGAAGGCGGTTTCGAATGAATCGCTCAAGCGCCCTTCGATGCCCGGGCGGATGACCACGCGGTCCACCACCACGTCGATTGTGTGCTTGAACTTTTTATCAAGCGGCGGCACGTCGGCGATGTCGTAGATCGTGCCGTCCACTTTCACGCGCACATAGCCGTCTTTTCTGATCTGCTCCAAGAGCTTCGCGTGCTCGCCTTTCCTCGCGCGCACCGCGGGGGAGATGATCTGCACGCGCGTGCCTTCGGGGAGCGCCATTACCTGATCCACCACCTGGTCGATATTCTGCTTTTCGATGCGCCTGCCGCATTTAGGGCAGTGGGGGATGCCGATGCGCGCGTAGAGAAGGCGCAGGTAATCGTTGATCTCCGTGACCGTGCTCACGGTCGAGCGCGGGTTGTTGGAGGTGCT
>CAZJIS010000103.1:0-3948 GCA_964546125.1 uncultured Clostridium sp. | reverse complement strand
ATGCGCTTTTCGCTCATCTTGCGGTCGAGGTGGATCTCCATGTTGCCCGTGCCCTTGAATTCTTCATAAACGATGTCGTCCATGCGCGAGCCGGTTTCAATGAGAGCCGTGGCGATGATCGTCAGGCTGCCGCCGTGCTCAATGTTGCGCGCCGCGCCGAAAAAGCGCTTGGGCTTGTGCAGCGCGCCGGGGTCCATGCCGCCCGAAAGGGTTTTGCCCGTCGCTGGGATCGTGAGGTTATAGGCGCGCGCAAGGCGCGTGATCGAGTCCATAAGAACGACCACATCCCGGCCCTGCTCAACAAGGCGCATCGCGCGCTCCTGCGTCATTTCGGCAACGCGGGTGTGGTGCTCGGGAAGCTCGTCGAAGGTGGAGTAGAGCACCTCGCCCTTGATAGAGCGCTGCATGTCGGTCACTTCCTCCGGGCGCTCGTCGATGAGCAGCACGATCAGGTGCACGTCGGGGTAGTTGGTGGAAATGCCATGGGCGATGTTTTTGAGAAGCGTCGTCTTTCCGCTCTTTGGCTGGCTTACGATCATGCCGCGCTGGCCCTTGCCGATGGGCGCGATCAGGTCGATCAGGCGGATGGCAAGGTTCTGGTCCCGCCCGAGGCCCTTGGATTCAAGCGTGAGCCGCTCTTCGGGGAAGATCGGCACAAGCTCTTCAAAAGGCCTGCGCTGCTGTGCCTTTTCGGGTTCGTCGCCGTTGATGGCGGTGATGTAGAGCAGCGCGAGGAAACGCTCGCCCTCCTTGGAGGGGCGGGTCTTGCCCGTGACCATGTCGCCGGTTTTTAGGCCAAAGCGGCGGATCTGGGCGATGGAAACATAAACATCCCGGTTGCCGGGCAGGTAATTGTCGCTGCGCAAGAAGCCATAACCGTCGGGCAGCACTTCGAGCACGCCTTCGCAATCCCCGCAGGCGCCGCCCTCGAGCATTTCGGGCACGGCGGGGTTGGAGGTTCCGTATTCTTTATTATAGTAGCCGTCAGCCTTTTGCGGGCGGTAATCCTCGCCCATTTCAAGGGGCGGGTAGGTGGGCGCATAGGCGCCGTAATTGTCCTGCTGGCGGTAAGGCTGCTGGTAATTATCCTGGCGGTAGGGCTGCTGGTAGTTATCCTGGCGGAAGCCGCTCTCGCGCTGGTTGTAGTTGGGGTTGTAGTTACGCTGGGCGGGCGCGCCGTAATTGTTCTGGTAATCCTGACGCTGGCGCGGCACGTAGCCCTGGCCCTGGTTTTGGTTGTTATAACGGCGTGTGTAGTTGCCGTTTTGGTAGTCCTGCCGGGGCTGTTGGCGGTAGGGCTGCTGGTAACGGGGACGCTGCTCGTAGGAATCCTCACGCGGCCCGGCAGGGGGGGCGGGGGGCGCGTTTTCCGCGGGCGGCGGGGGCGCTTCATCCTGCGCGGCAGGGGCTGCGGCCTCGGCAGGCTCGGCCGTTTCGGCTGCAACCGGCGCGGCTTCATCGCCGAACATATCCGGCACGATGCCGCCGTTCATAATGATTTCCACAAGCTCGTGCTTGCGGTATTTGGTGAGGGATTTTGCCCCCTGTAATTTTGCGATTTCGCGCAAATCGCCCAGGCTTTTTTCCAAAAGCTGTTCTCGTGTCACAGTATTTGCTCCTTTCAAGAACGCACAAAAAATGATTGCATATGAAATAATCGCCGCTGAGGGGTCGCCTTGCTCATTTATCAGTATTATGCCCTAGTTCTGGAAAATAAAACATAGAATCCGAGGGGAGGCGCGAGCGCGCCCCATGACACTGATTTAAGAATATCTTCCCATAACACCGCCTTGTTGTCAAGCGGCGGGCCGATCATTTCACCATGATTTTACGCTCTGTTTACGCATATATTGTAGCGTTGCAGCGCATAGATTGCTTTGAACACACAATGGATGGGGAGGATGAACATGGATCGCATGGCAATGGAAGCGGGCGTTGCGCGCATGCGCACGCATGGCGTGCACATCGACGGGCGGGAGCTGATCACCATCACGGCCGTGAAGGATGTGGAAAGCTTCAACGAGGCGCAGGTGCAGTTGATCACCGACGCGGGCGAGCTTCGCATCGAAGGCAACGGGCTGCACATCACGCGCCTTTCGCTGGACGATGGGCAGGTGGTGGTCGAGGGCGAGATCATCGCGCTCGAGTATGCCGACACCGCCGAGCAGCGCGGCACGCTCTTTTCGAGAATGTTCCGATGATTGGGAGCCGCGTCGCCGGGGAGCTGCGCGTGCTCGCCGGCTGCTTCACGGCGGGCCTCGCGGCGGGCATGCTCTATGACCTCACCCGCCTTCTGCGGCTGCCCTTTCCCGTCTCGCGCCTGCGCGACGCGTTCTTTGATGCGCTCTATTATGCGGCCGCGGGCGCGCTCTTTGCCCTCGCGCTCTACGAACTCAACGGGGGTTCGCCCCGGCTTTACGCGCTTGCGGGGTTTGGGCTGGGGGCTGTTGCCTATATCAAAACCGTCAGCGCCGCGCTGGACGATGCAGCGGCGCTCTTTTCACAAAGGCGGCGCGCGCATAGGGCAAAGCGCGCGCGGGAACAAGCCCAAAACGGCGCACACGCAAAATAGACCTTGCCATCCCCCGAAGATGAGTATATATTAATAACAAGGAAAACGTTCCCTTTTTATTATTGTACTCGGAGGGGCAGCATGACGCCCAAACGCAAGCTCAAGGCCACACCGCGTTTTGTCGCACTGGTTATGCTGGTGTGCTTTCTCTTTGCGTGCACGGTGTTCCTCTCGCAGCAGCAAAAGCTTGCCGAGGTGCGCGCCAAGCAAGGTGCGCTCAACGAGGAATACGCGTGGCTCAAGGCCGAAGAGCAGCGCCTCGAATACATGATCGAATACGCCTCGAGCCATGAGTATCGCATCCAGTATGCCCGTGAAAAGCTTGGCCTCGTGCTCCCCGACGACATCAAGTTCAGCATCGGGGAATAAGATAAAACGTCGGGGGCTCCGCCCTCAAACGCCCGCATAAAGATTCGCAGGGGCCGGTATCATATCGGCCTTCTTATTATATATAAACGCTTTTGTATAAATGTTTTTGAGGGCTGTGATCTTGACAGCACGCATGCCGGGCCCTACGATAAAGCGAGTGTGATAAGGAGGGGGGGGAGACGCATGGCGCATGGGGCGGAAAAAACCACGATGGGCAAAGTCCGGCGCATGGCATTGTGCGCACTGTGCGCGGCGCTCATCGCAGTGGGCGCGTTTCTTCGCGTGCCCCTGCCCAACGTGCCGTTCACGCTGCAAACGTTTTTTGTTTCGCTCGCGGGCCTCGTGCTGGGCGGGGAGCTTGGCGCGTGCAGCGCGCTCGTATATCTCTCCGCGGGGCTTGCGGGTTTCCCTGTGTTTGCGGGCGGCGGCGGCATCGGTTATGTGCTGCAGCCAAGCTTTGGCTATTTGGTCGGCTTCGTGCTCGCGGCCTATGTCACGGGCAAAATCGCCCACGCGAGGGAGGCGCCCTCTTTGCGCCGCCTGTGCGGGGCGGCCTTCGCGGGCCTTGCCGCGGTGTATCTTTGCGGCATGGCTTACTACGCCGTGCTCAAGGGGCTTTATTTTGCCGCCCCTGTGCCGCTTGGGGATCTGATCGTTTTCTGCTTTCTGGTTTTTCTGCCTGGGGATGGAGCGATGGCCGTTGCCGCGGCCTATGTTGCAAAGCGCGTTCGCCCCGCGCTCGAGCGCGTTTGAATCCCCCGCGCGCAGCCGCTTTTTCGCACATTTTAAGCCCCCAAAGAGGCGGTTTTGATCGGAATCTGCCTTTTTTTATCGACAAAATGCGGATATGTGCAGGGGAATCATGGTTTTCCTGCATTTTTGATCGATTCGCCGGAATCCCCTGTAATTTAACAAAATACGACTAAAGTTTGACATTCCATTGCGTATGCATGCAGTGTTATCCACGTTATCCACATGGTTATCCACAATCAGGGGCTTTTTTCGCC
>CAZJIS010000102.1:0-3985 GCA_964546125.1 uncultured Clostridium sp. | reverse complement strand
CAGTATTCAAGCGTGCGCATGTTATGCAGCCGGTCGGTCAGCTTGATGATGACGACACGCACATCCTTGGCGATGGCGAGGAACATTTTGCGAAGGTTCTCGGCCTGCGCCTCCTCGCGCGTGAGAAGCTCGCTCTTGCCGGTTTTGGTAAGCTTGGTGACGCCGTCAACCATTTCCGCGATGTCCGTGCCGAATATCTGGCGGAGCATCTCGACGGTGATGCTGTCGCCATCCTCCACCACATCGTGCAAAAGGCCCGCGATCACCGTATTCGCGTCCATGCCCATTTCAAAGAGCATGTGCGCCACGGCCGCAGGGTGGGTGATGTAAGGCTCGCCCGATTCGCGCTTTTGCTTTTCGTGCGCGCGCGCGGCAATCTCCTCGGCACGCTTCAAAAGCGCCATTTCAGCCGCGGTAAAGCGCGCGGCGCAAACGGTGGCCAAATCTTCCATGTACATCACCTCCTCGCGTTCCCGTTCATTCTATGCCGGTCAGTAGACGATGGCCGCTTCCACGTCGTAACCGGAAAGGAGCTTGCGCCCGCCAAGCTCGCTAAGCTCGATCGCAAAGCGCGCGGCAACGACTTCGCCGCCCGCCTGCTCCACAAGGCGTATGGTCGCAAGCGCCGTGCCGCCGGTGGCAAGCAGATCGTCCACAACGATCACGCGCTGGCCGGGCTGCACCGCGTCCACATGGATTTCGAGCGAATCCGTGCCGTATTCGAGCGCATATTCATGGCGGATGGTCTTATAGGGAAGCTTGCCGGGCTTGCGCGCGAGCACGAAGCCCGCGCCGAGCGCGTAGGCAAGCGCGGAACCGATGACAAAGCCGCGCGCCTCCGGCCCCACGACGAGATCCACTTTTCTATCCCGCACGCTCGCAGCCAGAAGCTCGATAAGCTCGTGGTATGCCTCCGGATTTTTGATGAGCGTGGTCACATCGCGAAACAGAACGCCCTCGATGGGAAAGTCGGGAATCGAGCGAATCGTGCTCTCAAGGTCCATGGTCAGCCTCCTTATATAGACGCATATATTGGTCGTTCACATCGGTGAGCCTGTTTGCCGCACAAAACAGCGCACTTTGCGCAAGCGGCCGCGCAGGCGCACCGCGCATCAACCGCGCGCCCGCCTCGTCGATCACGACGAAGCCCAGTTCTTCGAATACGCGCAGCGCAAACGCCGCCTCGCGCGCGCCGACCCCCGCCGCACCGCAAAGCGCCTCGATCATCGCCGCGCGGTTGTAGAAGCGCCCCTGGGTGCGCGCAAGCGCGCGGTAAAGGGCGGAGAGCGCCCCGCGGTCTACCCCAAGCGCCGCCGCAAGCTCATCCGCATCGCCCGCAATGGGCGCGAGCGCCGTAAACCTTGCCCGCGGCGCGAGCTCGCGAAGCTTTTCTGCAAAGCCAAAGGGCGTGTCGAACACGACGAGCTCCTCATAGCGGGAAATATCGAGCGCATCGAGCACGGGCGCGAGCACGGCGGCGTTGTAGGCCGAAGCGCCGCCGGGAGGCGCGTGAAAACACACGTCCATGCGCGCATAAAGCCCCTCCTTGCGGGCAAGCGTGAGGAAGCGTTCCGCGCCCGGGCGCGTGAAGCACATCACCGCGAGGCCGGAAACCCTCTCGAACGCCCGCCTGACGAGCGGTTCCACGGAATCCGCGCGCCGGAAGGGGAAATCGACACAGCTATTATTATACAAAAGATTCTTCGCAAATGCATCAGCGAATTTCTCCGCGCCGCGCGCAAGATACGCGCGGATATCCGCCGGCGGGGCCGCGCGCAGCGCACGCACCTCAAGGCGCAGTGATTCGCCGTTGTAATCGTTGACGGCGGGGGCGTAAATGAGATCGCACGCGTCCATGGCGTTGATCTCGGTAAAGCGCTCGCCCGCGTAAAAATACGCGGCGTTCATATACTGCCCGGCCTTGTGGAGCGTGAGCATCAGGTGCTTGCCCTCGCCCATCGTGCGGATGCTCTTGATGGCGACGCCGTCCGTGCGAAGAAGCGCCTGCGGGTTGCCTTCGCCAAACGGGGCGAAGGTTTCAAGCTCGCGCGCAAGGCGCATGGTAACGCCCGTAAATTCCGCCTCGTCATCATAGCTTGCGCGGGGGATAAACGCATCCTCGGGGACGTTTTCACGGATGTAAGCATCGATCGCCGCGCAAAACGGCGCGATGTTCTCCTCGGGCAGCGTTACCCCCGCCGCGAACGCATGGCCGCCAAAGCGCGTGAAATACTTTTCGCAGGCCGAGAGCGCATTGTGGATGTTCACGCCCGGGATCGAGCGCGCGGAGCCTGCGACGGCTTCCCCCACGCCCGTGAGAAGAAGCGTCGGCTTATAATACCGCTCGGCGATCCTGCCCGCGGCGACGCCCACAACGCCTGGGTTCCATTTGGGATCGTAAAGCACGATGGAGCGCTTCGCGCAAAGATCGTCCGCATCGAGCATGGCCGAGGCGGCGCGGTAAATCTCCTGTTCCTCCTCGCGCCGCAGGTCGTTGAGCTCGTTGAGGCGCTGCGCCGCCTCGCGCATGTTCTTCGGGTCCTCTTCGATGAGAAGGTCCACGGCGAGCGCCGCGTCCTCCATGCGCCCGGCAGCGTTCAACCGCGGGCCGATCACGAAGCCGAACGTGCGTTCGCTCACCTTTCCCGGCGATTTGAGCGCGCTTTCGAGCAGCGCGCAAAGTCCCGCGGGGCAGCACCCCTGTTCGACCGCTTCGAGCGCGAGGGAAACGAGCACGCGGTTTTCGCCCAGAAGCGGCACGATGTCCGTCACCGTCGCAACGCCCGCGAGGGACACATAGCGCATCGCCTCTTTTTGCCCCCCCATCGCCGCAACGAGCTTGAAGGCGAGCCCGGCGCCGCAAAGATAGGGGTTCGGGTAGCCTCCGTCCACACCGGTGACGAGCAGCGCCTCGCAGCGGGGCAAACGTCCGCCGGGGATGTGGTGGTCTGTCACGATAGCCTCGATGCCAAGCTTATAGCATTGCGCAAGCTCATCGATGGCCTTCACGCCGTTGTCGACGGTGATGACGAGCTTCGCCCCCGCCGCAGCAAGCTGCGCGGGGGTTGCGGCGTTCATGCCGTAGCCCTCGTCGTGGCGCGAGGGAATCATATAAAAAACATCGGCGTTGCGCGAGCGAAGATACAGCATAAGGATGGCCGTGGCACACACGCCGTCGGCATCGTAATCGCCGAAGATGCAGATGCGCTCGCCGCGCCCGATCGCGCGCTCGATGCGCGCGACGGCCTTTTTCATATCCGCAAACGCAAAGGGGTCGTGAAGCTGCCCCTCGTTGGGATGCAAAAACTCCTCCGCCTCCACACCGTCTATAAGACCGCGCGCGATTAGAAGCTGCGCCGTGCGCACGGAAACGCCCAGATCCCTGCCGAGCTTTTCCGCCTCATCCTGCGGCTGTTTGGCGCCCCTGCGTTCAAAAACGAGCATAACGGTCCCTTTCCTCCGGCCGGGCCGGATTCCCCAAGACCGATTATACTATGATTCGACAAGGGTGAACAGACCTATTTGGCCGCCCGGAAGATCATCGCCGCGAGCATGCCGGCTAAAAGGCCCATGCCAAGATCCGCAAACACCGCGAGCGTGAGCGTGAAAGTATCCGCAAGGATCGAAAAGATCACGAACGCGAACGCCGAATATATCAGCCCCGCCGCCGCGCCGAAGAACCAGGTCCGCTCCCGGCAGCGCCTGGCGATCACAAGGCCCGCCGTTGCCGCCGACAGGACCTTAATGCATGTGTTCACGATGGGGATGCTCCCCGTGCCCAGCCACTGCTGCCACATCACCGCCGCGTAGAGCACGATGAGCAAAAGGCTCACGGCGCTGCCGAGTACCGCGGCTTTCAAAAGCTCCACAAACATGTTGGGCGCTTCATTCGATCTTGTTTTGCGCATGGCCCTCCCCCTCCCCGATCGGTTATAGGTATGTCTGCGGGGGCGTGGATATGCCAAAACAAAAAAGCCCCCTCGCG
>CAZJIS010000101.1:0-4036 GCA_964546125.1 uncultured Clostridium sp. | reverse complement strand
ACATCACCACGAATTGGGTGAACAAAGAGGGCGCATCGGGAGTTGCCGACGACGGAAGGGCCTACATCGACTGGACCGTCACGCTCAACAACGACGGCCGCACGATCCCCGCGGGCTCAACTTTCGTGGACAACCTCCCCAAATACCTCGTTCTCGACGCAACCTCTTTGCTTCGCGACGGCGCGGCCCCCGCTGCCCCGGATTCCCTCGTTGTGAGCAACCCGGGCACGCCGGGCACGCCTTACAGCAACTTCACGCCCGGCCAGTTCACCTATACGTTCGGGCAGGATGTGTCCGGCGTAACGCGGATCACGTTCCGCACCTGGGTGCACCCGGATTATTACAAGCAGCAGAGCCAGACGAACTTCATCAACAACGGCACGCTCAACATCAAAAAGAGCGAAACCGTGACGGAATCCTACACCGACTCCTCCTCGGGCGTGGATGTGGGCACGAGCCTCATCTCCAAGAGCGGCGGGACCTATGACCCCGCGACGCAGCTGCTCACATGGACGGTCCGCGTCAACCAGAACGGGCAGACGATCAACGGCGCTTACATCGAGGATGTGATCGGGCCGAATCAGGAGTTCTACGCCGGCTTTACGCCCACCTACCAAAACGGGGCGGCGAGCGGAACTTTGGCGATCGCGGCGAGCCATGATGCCGCCAAGGATGTTCAGTACGGTTATTTTGTGGGCGGCGGCAAGCTGACCGTCGGCCTTGGCTCCCTCGCCGCCAGCGACATGATTGTAATCACGTTCCAAACCAAGGCGACAAACCCAAATATCTACGCCGGCAACAACGCGACCGGTTATGTAAACAACAGCGCCACGCTTTATAGCAGCAGCGACATTGAGATTTCCGTCGTGACCGACGCGCCCCACAACGCCTCGAGCACGGTCATCACCAAGGCCTACGGCGCTTATGATTTTGCCGCCCGCGAGGTCGAGTGGACCGTCACCGTCAACGACAACCTCATGGTCATGCCCAACGCCACCGTGACGGACACGATCCGGGCGAACCATGACTTCGTACCCGGCTCGCTCACCATCGACGGCACCCCCTACGAACCCTCTGAGGGCAATGGCGTGGGGTTCTCGTTGGCCGGAAAGGTGCTCACAATCCGGCTGGGCGCGCTCAACAACGTGAAGAGCGTGATTAAATTCAAAACGAAGGTCACCAACCCCGAAATCTTCCTCACGACAAACGGCGATGTTTCGCTTATCAATACAGCGAGCCTCTCCTCCGGCATCCCGGGCGCGGGAGATGTTTCCGTGGACTCGACGCTGACGATCCCCAACAGGCCCATCACCAAGCGGGGCAACACGAGCCCGGTAAGCACGCAGGGCTACATCACATGGACTTCGGATATCAACCCCCACATGGTGAACATGGTTTCCCCCAATCTTTACGACAAATTGCAGGACGGCCTCGAGCTCGACATTCATTCCGTGAGGCTCTACTACCTTGTGCGCAACGCGAGCAACGTGCTCGTGCCCAACGGTGAGGTGACGGAAAACTTCAGCTTTACCTATGATTACAACTCACGCGAATTCAAGCTCGACCTCCCGGACGGCCCCTATGCGTACCGCCTCGTGTTCAACACGGATGTGCTCAAGCCCGGCACCTTCCGCAACGCCATCAGCTTTGAGGGCGCTTACGGCAACCCCTCCGGCGCGAGCGGCGAATATACCGTATCCGAGGCCGAATTCGGCGCGGGCGGCAGCGGCCGCAGCGCGAGCATCACGGTTATAAAGACAGACGCCGCGGGCAATGCGATTGCCCGGGAGGGCATCCAATTCATGCTGCTCGACAGCAAGAAAAACGAAAAGAAGCTTCTCACCACCGACGAGAGCGGCCAGATCAAGTTCACCGGGCTTAAAAAATACACGTATTACATCCGCGAGGTCAAAGCGCCCTATGGCTATGCGATCGACCCGGTCGACCACATGGTGATCATCACGGAGGCCACGCCGGAAAATCCGGACGCGCTCAACCCGACCGTCCGCATCGCAAACGAGCTTCTATCCGCCGCGATCACTTTGCGCAAGGTGGGCGAGAACCCCGCCGGCGGGAACCCCCTGCCGCTTTCGGGCATTGCCTTTGGCCTTTTCAGGCCCGGCGACGATGTGCTCAGCGTTCCCCCCGTTGCGCGTGCGACGTCGGATGAAAATGGTTATGTCCGCTTCACGGGCATCGTCTGGGGCGATTACATTGTGTATGAGCTTGCGCCCAAGGCCGGCTACCTGCCGCTTGGAAGCGGCATTCCGGTTTCGCTCACGCCCAACGGCGAGAACCTGCTGCCGGACCTCGACCTGAGCGGCATGCCGGTTGAAAACGCGCTGATCCGCGCGAAGATCACCATGCAAAAGCTCGGCGAGCAGCCCACGGGCGGCACGGCGCCGCTTGCGGACGGCCTCTTCTCGATTTACGCGGTGGGCGACACCGAATTTGCGAACCCGATTGAGGCGAATGTCGCGCCCGATGCGGCCGGCGTCGTGACCTTTGAGGGCCTGCTGCCCGGCACCTATGTGATCCGCGAGGTTGAAGCGGGCACCGGCTACAGCCTTAGCACCCAGACGCGCACCGTCACCCTCGCGCTTGACGCGCAGAGCAACACCGTCGCCGACGCCGCCGCCGCGCCGCTGGTCAACTACCTGCTGCGCGCGAACATCACCCTCAACAAGACCGATGAGAACGGGCGGCCCCTTACCGGCGGACGCTTCGGCATCTATGCGGCCAACGACGCAAACTTTGCCACCCCCCTGCAGATCGTGCGCGCAGAGAAGGGCGTTGTGCGCTTTACCAACCTGCTTGCGGGCGATTATAAGATCCGCGAGATCGAGCCGCCCTACGCCTACCAGCTCACGCGCGAAGTCGTCGAAGTGAGCCTTGTGCTCGACGGGGAGCGCAACGCGCTCGACGATGTGGCGATTGAAAAAGCTCTCGTTAACAAGGACGCCCTCGGCACAGTTGAACTGATGAAGGTCGACCACAAGAACAAGCCGCTTGCCGGCGCGAAGTTCGGCCTTTACCTGAACGGCTACCTCGTTGACACGGCGACCTCCGACACAAACGGCGTCGTGCGCTTCTACGGCATACTCTTTGGCACTTACACTATCAAGGAGATTTCAGCACCCGCAGGCTATGCGGCTTCGGGCGAAACGCTCATCGTGAACGTGACCAGCAGCCGGTTTGCGAACAGGCCCGCGAACTACACCGTGATCAACGTACCGGTGACGGGCGTCCCGCAAACGGGCGACGGCAATGAAGTGATCGGCTTTGCGCTCATGGGCCTCGGCCTCGCCGTGCTCATCGCCGCGCTGCGCCGCCGCAGGGCAAATTGAACACAAGCTTAAAACCGGATCGCCGGGGGCTCGCTAAAAGGCGAGTCCCCGTTTTATTAAGCCGAAAACGCCGGTTTATCGAAAAACAATCCAAAAACGCACACCTTTTAACGCTTTGTCCATTTTTTTAACAAAAATATAGTATACTATCGAAGAGATGAGATCTTTCATCGCATCCGATGATTTTTTTGAAAAGGGGGCTTTGCATATGAGCAATCACACGATCGCAACGATCAACGCGCGGGAGATCCTCGACTCGCGCGGCAATCCGACCATTGAGGCGGAGGTCACGACCTCCGGCGGCGCGGTCGGCTGGGCGGCCGTTCCCTCCGGCGCGTCGACCGGCGCATACGAGGCGCTTGAGCTGCGCGATGGGGACAAGAGCCGTTACCTGGGCCGGGGCGTGCAGAAAGCCGTGCGCAACGTGCAGGCGCTGCTCGCGCCGGGGCTTGTCGGCATGGATGTGTTCGACCAGCGCGGCATTGACCGCGCGATGCTCGCCATCGACGGCACGGCGGATAAATCAAAGATCGGTGCAAACGGCATCCTCGCCGTTTCCCTTGCCGCGGCAAAGGCCGCCGCGCAGGCGCTTTCGCTGCCGCTTTACCGCTACATCGGCGGCGCGAACGCGCATGTGCTGCCCGTGCCGATGATGAACGTGATCAACGGCGGCAAGCATGCGGACAACA
>CAZJIS010000100.1:0-4055 GCA_964546125.1 uncultured Clostridium sp. | reverse complement strand
ACCGCAACATCGCCGCAGGGGCGGCATGCTGCGCAAAGGGCGTGCCGGCTGTTGCGCGCGCGCATGGTTGGTGGTATACTTTTCGTGGCATAATTTCTCAATAATCATGCTTTCCAAAGTCAAAAACAATGAAAGAAGGAGTGGGAGAATGGAATTGAACATGACAACGACCTTCGTCCTCTCGATCGTCATCGCGGTGATCGCCTTCGCGGTCGCGGCGTACTTCTACGTTTGGGTCAAGAGGTGCCCCTCTTCCAACAAGAAGATCGCCGCCATCGGCGAGCTGATCGCCAGGGGCGCAAACGCGTTTTTGCGCCGCGAATACCTCGCGCTGCTGCGCTTTGTCGCCGTGGCCGCGGCGCTGATCATCGTGTTTTTGCCAAGGCCCATCTGGCTTGGAGATCCGATGAAGAACATCACCATGGCCATCGCCTACATTGCGGGCGCGGGCATCTCGGCGCTCGCGGGCAAGATCGGCATCATGACCGCCACCAAGGCAAACGTCAAATCCGCCGAAGCCGCGGTGAAGGACATCCGCCACAGCTTCCTTTCGGGCTTCCGCGGCGGCGCGGTCATGGGCATGGCGGTCGTGGGCGCGAGCCTTTTGGGCGTGACGCTCGTTTACATGATCACCAAGGATTCTGCCATGGTGCTGGGCTTTAGCTTTGGCGCTTCGAGCCTTGCGCTGTTCGCCAAAGCCGGCGGCGGCATCTTCACCAAAACCGCCGACGTGAGCGCGGACCTCGTTGGCAAGGTGGAGCTTGGCATCCCCGAGGACGACCCGCGCAACCCCGCCGTCATCGCCGACAACGTGGGCGATAACGTGGGCGACGTGGCCGGCATGGGCGCGGACCTCTTCGACTCGAACGTGGCCTCCATGGCCGCGGCGCTCGTGATGGCGCTCGCCATCGACAAGGGGCCGGGCCAGTTCTCGATCCTCGTGTTCATTTATGCGGCGCTCGGCCTGCTTTCTTCGACCATCGGCGTGCTCGTGGCGCGCATGGGCAAGAACGCAAGCCCCACGCGCGCGCTCAACCTGAGCACTTACGTCACCACCGCCATCTACTTCATGCTTACGGCTCTCGTGACCTTCCTCTTCAAGCTCGAGTGGCGCGTTTGGGGCGCGACGACGGCGGGCCTGCTCGTAGGCGTTGTGATCGGCCTTGCGAGCGACTATTTCACCAACGACGATAAAAAACCCGTTCGCCTCACCGCCGAAGCTTCCAAATCCGGCCCGGCGTTCACGATCCTTTCGGGCACGGCCTATGGCTTTTTGAGCGTGCTGCCGGCCCTCGTGGGCATCGGCCTCTCGGCGCTTGTGGCTTATAACCTCTGCGCGCCTTTGGGCGGCGAGAACGGCGTTGTGTTCGGCATGTATGGCATTTCGATGGCGGCCGTGGGCATGCTCTCCATCGTGGGCATGATCATCTCCAACGACGCGTACGGTCCCATCGTCGATAACGCGCGCGGCCTTGTGGAAATGGGCAACCTCGGCGAGAAGGCGCTTGAAGCGACCGATGCGCTCGACAGCGCCGGCAACACCGTCAAGGCCGTGACCAAGGGCTTTGCGATCGGCGCGGCGGGGCTCACGATCATCGCTCTGCTCGGCGCGTTCATGAGCGAAGTCAACGAGGCGGCGGCCGAACTCGGCCTCGCGCTGACGCAGGGCTTCGACCTGCTCGACCCCGTGGTGTTCTTCGGCCTGCTCGTGGGCGCGGCAATTCCCGCCGTGTTCTCGGCGATGCTGATCCTCGGCGTTGACCGCAACGCCCAGCGCATGGTCGCGGAGATCCACAGGCAGTTCAACGAGATCCTCGGCCTCAAGGAGGGCCGTGAGGGCGTGCAGCCCGAATACGACAAATGCATCGACATCGCCACCGTGGGCGCTCTTAAAGAGCTTATCCCGGCGGGCCTTGTCGCTATCATCGCAACGCTTGTCGTGGGCTTTGTGGGCGGCGTGCAGGCCATTGGCGGCTTCCTCGCCGGCAACATCGTGAGCGGCCTGCTGCTGGCGCTGTTTATGAGCAACGCCGGCGGCCTCTGGGACAACGCCAAGAAATACGTTGAAGCGGGCAACTGCGGCGGCAAGGGATCCGACACGCACAAGGCGGCCGTCGTGGGCGACACCGTGGGCGATCCTTACAAGGATACCGCGGGCCCCTCGATCAACACGCAGGTGACGGTCGTGTCCCTCGTTTCCTCGCTGATGGCGACGCTGTTCCTCCAGTTCCACATCTTCGGTTAAGCAACAAGGCCCCGGCCTTTCAAAAAAATCGGCCCGCGGAGGAAACCGCGGGCCGATTTTTGGAATGGCGCCATTTGCCCGGTTGCGCGCGAAGCGCAGGGGCGATATAATATTTCCATTCTTTTATTTTAGTTTTGCCGCAACGCATAACGCTTAATCGGACAATGCCGGAGGTACGCGCATGAGCCAAAGCCCCCCGACGAAACGCCCACAGTGGAGCCACATCGTTTTTTTCTTCGTTTCGCAGATCGCGGCCGCTTTCATCTTTCAGGAACCCCAGGACATTTTCAACGGCTTTTTGCGCATCCTTACCTCCTCGAGCGTGCTCATTACGGATTACATCGTCGTGGGCGGCCTCGGCGCGGCTCTCTTGAACAGCGGCCTTGTCGGGCTCATTTCCCTTGCGGGCGTGCGCCTCGTGCGCGCCGAGCTCAACGGCGGGCTTATGGCGGCGCTGCTCACGATTTCCGGCTTCGCGCTCTTCGGCAAAAATCTCTATAACTCCATCCCCATCACGGCAGGCGTGTTCCTCTATGCGCGCCTGCATAAAATGCCCTTGAAGGACGTCGCCCTCACGAGCCTGTTCGCGACCGCGCTCGGCCCGCTGGTGAGCGAATTGAGCTTCGCCTTTGATTTTGCGCCGTGGAGCGGCATCCTCGCCGGCTGCGGCGCGGGCCTTGTGGTCGGCCTTATTATCACGCCCCTTGCCGAGTGCTGCTTCCATATTCACCGCGGCTTCAACCTTTATAACATCGGCTTTACCGCGGGCATCATCGGCATGTTCGCCACGGGCGTGCTGCGCATGTTCAATTTGCAGGTCGAGCCGCGCCTTCTTGTTTCAAGCGGGAACAACGCGGCGCTGAGCTTTTATCTCCTGCCGGTTTTTGCGGCCGCCTTCTTCGGCGGCCTTTACTTAAACGGCTGGTCGTTTCGCGGTTATCGAAAACTGCTTGCCCTCTCGGGGCGGCTGCGCACGGATTTCATTGAGGAGGGCGGCTACGGCCTCGTGCTCATCAACATCGCCGTGATGGGCTTGGCTTCATGGGCCTATGTGATCCTCCTTGGCGGACAGCTCAACGGCGCGACGGTCGGCGGCATCTTCACGGTGATGGGTTTTTCGGCTTTCGGCAAGCACCCGCGCAACACCCTGCCCATCTATTTGGGGGCGTTCCTCGCATCGCTTCTCAACATGCACGAGCTGCACGGCACGACCGCCGTCATCGCCACGCTCTTTGGCTCCACCCTCGCGCCCATCGCGGGGCATTTTGGCGTTTTGCCCGGCATATTCGCGGGCTTCTTCCACGTTTCGATGGTGCTCAACATCGGCTATCTGCATGGCGGCATGAACCTCTACAACAACGGCTTCTCGGGCGGCTTCATCGCCTTGGTGCTCGTGTCGCTCTACACCGCTTTCCTCCCCCGGCGCAAAAAAGACGAGCCTTGTTCGCCGGAAAACACCGACGGGTAAGGATTTTTAACGAATGAGCGATCGCCGGGGAAAATGTTGGGGACGTCGTCCCCCCCCGTTTCGGGCCATGGACTCTAAAAAACCGATTGGGGATATGCTTTGAGGGGCCGATTTAACATCGGCCCCCCAAAGTCAGCGAAAGATTCGCGTTTCTTAATTCTCTTTCTGGCCGTCCTCGGGCAAGAGGCCCTTGCGGGTGAGGTCGATCTTACCGTCGGACTTGATCTCGATGACGCGCACGAGAATCTCGTCGCCGATGGACACAACGTCCTCCACGCGCTCCACGCGCTTGTTGGCGAGCTTGCTGATGTGCACGAGGCCCTTCTTGCCGGGCTTGAGCTC
>CAZJIS010000099.1:0-4469 GCA_964546125.1 uncultured Clostridium sp. | reverse complement strand
TTGCTCAAGCGCGAATCCGCCGCTGCCGCTGACGCTCAGAAATCGGTAGCGCAGATAGCTGTGGAGAGAAGCGGCGCTCAATTCCGCGCCGGAATATGCCACCGCATTTGAGAGGGCAGCATAAAACGAACCGAAATCCTCAATTCCCGCGGTTATAACCGTATCTTCCGTGTTCCGCTTCGTGAAAACGATAATCAGGAATGTGCTCAGAAAAACCGATAGAACAACGATGCCGACGGTCACAAGCGTGAGCTTCGCGCGCAGCCTCATAGCCTATTCCTCCGTTAATCGGTAGCCGATTTTCGGCACGGAAACGATGGCGTCCGTAAGCTCCAGCTTGCGCCTGAGATTTGATATGTGGGTATCCACCGTGCGTGTGGTGCCCCAGTATTCATAGCCCCAAATCTCAGATAACAGGCGTTCGCGGCTAAGAGAACAGTTTTTGTGCCGGATGAGCGCCGCCAGAAGATCGTATTCCATGGGCTGAAGCGTTACGGAAACGCCGCTTTTTGTGACCGTGTGCGTTTCCTGATCCAGCATGATGTCCCGGTATCTCAATATTTTGCCGAGCTTACCGGTGCGCTCCAATATCTTCTCAATTCGCACAAGAAGCTCCAACACCTCAAACGGCTTTACGAGATAATCTTCCGCGCCTTCCCGAAGCCCCTTGATTTTTGAGGAAACATCATCTTTTGCGGTCAAATATAAAACAGGTATCCGATATTTCTGCATGTGCTCCATGAGCGCAAAGCCGTCCAGTCCCGGCAGCATAATGTCGAGAATCGCCAGGTCGAAGGAGTGATCCTCTGCTAAATGTTGTGCCGCTATCGAACCGTCATCAATAGTTACATATTCATAGTTTGAGTATTGCAGGTTCATCGCGACCACATCTGCTATGTCTGCGTCGTCCTCGACGATGAGTATTCTGTTTTTAGCCATAATCTCATCTCCCTTCAAACGCATGGAAGTATTACTTTTTATTGTACCATGCGGAAGGAGGAAGCCAAGTTTTTGGGGCCGCATTTATGTAATTAAAATGCAAACATTTTGTTTTGACGGTATTTAGGCGTATTGCACAGCAGCCCCTAGGCGGCGTTTGAACGCCCTCGGGGTCTGCTTGCGGGTATAGATAACATTGTGGGCGTTAGCCGCGGGCCGGGGGAAAGCGTTTTGCGCATTCGACTGCCCGGGCCCCGGGATATGCCTCCTCGTCGAATATATACGCCGCGTTTGGGTGCTCAAGGAACTTTGCCGCGGGCAGGTCATCCCCCGCGAGCACGGCGCGGACGACTGCCCGTTTGTGCGCACCCGTTGCAATGAGTATGACCTCCCGCGCGGACATGAGCGCATTGAGCGTGATCGTCGCGCCGCGCGTCGGTACGGCCCTATCCCCGAAATACTTGCGGCCAATTTGCGTGGTCGTTTCGCTTAAAGCCGTCAGCGAGAAAAGGCCGGGCAGCGTCTGCCCCGGCTCGTTGAAGCCGACGTGCCCATTTACGCCTATGCCGAGCACCGCGAGCGAGAGCCCGCCCGAAGCTTCGATGTGCGCCTCCATCTCGCGCGCTTCGGCCTCGGGATCTTTGGCCAACCCGTCGAAAACGCGGATGCGCCTCTCCGGGATGCCGCACGGGCCGTAGAACGCTTTGTTCATCGTAAAGATGCAGCTCCCCGCGTCGGCGGGGCCGAGACCGACCCACTCGTCAAGTCCGACATAGCGCATAGCCGCGGGAGAAACCTCGCCGTCCTCTGCCATACGCGCGAGCTTCGCGTATGCTTCAAGCGGGGTAAAGCCTGCCGCCAGCGCCACGAGTGCGCCGGGGCAGGCCTCAAAATGCCGCGCGACGCGCAGTGCGGTTTCGGATGCCGCAGCCGCCACATTATTGCAGAGTATGAGTTCCGCCCTCATTGCGCCTCGGTTTCCTCCTTGGCGGGAAGAGGTTTCTTTCCGATGGTCAGCTTGCCCGCGATCAGGAACGAGGCGACGCAGGCGACGGCCGCGAGCGGGCCGATGAAGATTGCGCCCGTATTTATGGCGGGGGTCTTGATGCTCACGAGGTTCGCGAGCACGAGCGAGCCCGCAAGCGCGCCGACGAGCTGGTTGACGAAGCCCTGCACCGCGAAGAACATGCCCGCGCGGTCCTTGCCCGTAATGGCGGCGTCCTCGGCGGCGATTTGGGCGGGGTAGGCATAGGGGATCGTGAAGAACGCGCCTATGGAGAAGCTGCCTATGGCGCCCGCCACGATGCCCACGACCATGGGCGGTATGGGCAGGCCGAGCTTGGTCCACCCGAGCGGGAAGAGCAGCATCGCCGCGGCAAACACGATTAGGGCGATGCGAAACGCGGTTTTCGAGCCTTTGCGTTTCGTGATGAAGTTCAGCAGAAGCAGCATCAGCGGAATCGGCGCAAAGGCGGCAGCGTTCATCATGCCCATCTCAGCGTCGGATAGGCCCATCATATCATTGCACATGTACTTAATGCCGCCGAGGAAAAGCTGCAAGCCAAAGAAGAACGTCGCGAGGCTTGCGAGATACACCAGGAAGTTCTTGTTCGTGATCGTCTGCCGGAAGCTCTCCGCGAGGCCAACCTCGGGCTCGGCCCTGCGGTTCGCGCCGTCCTTGGTGGATTCTTCCTTGATGACCAACATCGGGAACAGATACGTCAGCATGATGGGCGTGAGCATCAGCACGGCTTTCCTCATGCCGAATTTATTGAACAAAATGGGCACCACGACGTAAACGAGCACATATGCCATGGTGTTGAAGAATGTCTGCCAGCTCGCCACGCGCACGCGGCTCCTTTCATCCGGCACAATCTCGGAGAGCGCGGAAAGATAGGGTACCGCCATCATCGTGTAAAAGAAGAAGAATAGGACGCTGATGAGGGCGATGTAAATCGTGTTGAGCACGCTGCCGCCCGCCGCCGGAGCGGTCACGGGCGGAAACCACATGAGGATGAACGAGGCGACCATGGGCAGAAAGCCGAGCACCATGAAGGGCCTGCGCCGCCCGAAGCGGCTCCTGAGGTTGTCCGTCCACGCCGCGATGGGGATATCCACCACGCCGTCGAGCATACGCGCCACAAAGAACAGCACACCAAAGAGCGCGGGCGGCGCGAGCACGATCGCCCCCCTGGCGAGGTCGGACGCGGTGGGCACATAGTATGCGAGTATGTAGCTCATCGCCACCTGGTACATCAGCGTCGCGCCGAAACCTCCGATGCCGTAGAGCGGCTCCTGCCACCGTTTGAGCTGTTTCATGCGTTTTCCTTCCTTTCATTTGCGTTTTTGCGGATGGATCGGGTCGATTTGAAGTATGTTGTCACATCGTCCACCGATGTATAATCGGCGGCGAAATCCTTGTCGAAGCGCGCCATGATGCCCATCATGAAGCGCAGCCTGCGGCATTCCGCGCGCACGAGCCGCGCTTTGACCGCACGGGGCGGCGCGCCCACGAAGTCCATGAAGTTATCGTGGTAGATGCCCTGAAGTGTGCCCTCGGGAAGGCCGAGGCCGAAGAGTTTCAGCTCGCCCTCGCCCATCAGAAAACCGCCGTCCATCTCCATGGCGAATTCGCCCTCTTTTTCCAGGAAGCTCCGGCAGAGCTTAACGCGCTGGAAGCTCTCGTTCCTGTCGAGCGGCGTGCGGCCTATGACGGCGCGCGCCCCGATATCCGTGCCAAAAAGGATGCGATCGGAGAATTCGTCGAAGAACGCGCGCGCGGCATCGGGGTCTTTTGAGAGGTTGACGTAGAGCTCGATTCCGGGCGTCAGATCCACGCGGATGTTCGGAAACTCCCGCATATACTCCGCGAGCCGCCCGAGGTGTGCCGAGAGGAAGAACATGTGCGCGAACGTGATGTTCAGCTTCGGGTGCCGCGCGAGCAGCGCGAGTACCTGGCGGTACTGCTCCTCGTTGTTGACGCTGCCCTTTCCATAGAACCAGCCGCGCTCCTTCGCGAACGCGGGGATACGCGCCTCGTCCCAGAACTCCTCCGGGTCGTTCACATGCCAGAGTATCGGAATGCGCTTGCGCTCCGCCCATGCAAAGAACGGCTCCCATACCGGGGCGTCGAAGTTCGGCACGGGCAGCGCGCGCCTCATGTCGGGCTTGCCCTCTATGATCTTGACGCCGTCGCATCCCGCGCGCAGCATCCGCGCGGCGAAAGCCTTCATACGCCTGCCCACAGCCTTCGGGTGGCGCATGTATTCGGATACGTCGAGGCTCGTGAACGCATACGTTTCGCCCGCATGAGCGTGCTTGTAGGCGAGCGCATCGGGCACGCTGGAGATATGTCCGCGGTCGGGTACGACGACGAGGTTGGCCATATCCACGCCGACGGAACGGAG
This sequence comes from uncultured Clostridium sp., assembly GCA_964546125.1. Taxonomy (GTDB): domain Bacteria; phylum Bacillota; class Clostridia; order Christensenellales; family CAG-138; genus Phil1. The sequence continues at coordinate 123 of CAZJIS010000099.1, read as the reverse complement.
CGTTTCATAAAGCTCGCTGCGCCCTATGGGCAGCGCGTAGTGGACATGGCAGTCGAGTATGCGGTAAGATTTCATTGTGCGTTTCCTCCGTGCCTGCTATGCCGCAGGTTCAGTCGGACAGCA
>CAZJIS010000098.1:0-4585 GCA_964546125.1 uncultured Clostridium sp. | reverse complement strand
AACGAGGAATGACAAGGACATTGAATATCGCCAAGCGATTCAGGCGCACCGATGCGGATATGACGCAGGGCGTCATCTGGAAGCAGCTTTTGCAGTTTGCGATCCCCATGAGCCTGGGGCTGCTGTTCCAGCAATTTTACAACACTTTTGACGCTGTCGTCGTGGGCCAATATGTCAGCAAGCAGGCGCTTGCGGCGGTAGGCAGCACGGGCAGCATCGTCAACATGCTCGTTGGGCTGTGCGCGGGGCTTTCCACCGGCGCGAGCGTCGTCATCTCCCACGCCTACGGCGCAAAGGATAACCGCAAGCTCAGCGACGCCGTGCATACGACCATACTCGTAACGTTTATTGTGAGCATCATTGCCACGGCCGCGGGCATTTTAATCGTGCCTCCCATGCTGCGCCTCATGAACACGCCCGCGGATGTGTTTGAGGGCGCAAGGCTTTACCTCACCATTTATTTTGCGGGCCTTATCGGGCTTTTGATGTATAACATGGGCTCCGGCATTTTGCGCGCGGTCGGCGATTCGATGAAGCCGCTGTATTTCCTTATTTTTTCCGCCGCGCTCAACGTCGGCCTGGACCTCTTATTTGTGCTCGTGTTCGATATGGGCATCAGCGGCGTGGCGTATGCCACGGTGATTGCGCAGTTCCTTTCGGCGGCGCTCGTGCTTTTCACCCTTTCCCGTTCGGAGGCGCCCTACGCCTTGCACTGGGGCGAATTGCGCATCAACGGCCCCGTTTTGAAGAAAATTCTCGCCATCGGCCTGCCCGCAAGCATTCAGCAGGCGGTGACTTCATTTTCAAACGTTTTTGTGCAATCCTACATCAACGGTTTCGGTTCGGACGCCATGGCCGGCTGGTCTGCCTACAATAAAATCGATTCGTATGCGCTTGTGCCGCTGCAAAGCATTTCCATCGCCTCCACAACGTTCGTCGGCCAGAACTATGGCGCGGGCAATATCTCCCGCGCGCGCAAGGGCGTGCGGCAGGCGCTGCTGATGGCCCTTTCCATTACGGCTTTTTTGTGCGCGCTCATGGTGGTTTTCCGCTTCCCGCTCGTTTCAATTTTCTCGCCCGATCCCGCCGTGCTCGATTTTGGCGGCCGCTTCCTCGCGATTATCTCGCCGTTCTATGTGCTCGCCTGCTTCAACCAAATTTATGCGGGGGCGATGCGCGGCACCGGGCGCGCCAAAGCGCCGATGATCATCATGCTCTCCTCGTTCGTGCTGTTCCGCCAAATTTATTTGTATGTGACGAAGCTTCTCGGCGGCGGCTTCCTCGCCGTGGCGCTCGCCTACCCGATGGGGTGGATCGTGTGCAGCATTTTGATGACCATCTTCTACCGCAAAAGCCCCCTTTTCACCGAAAAGGACGGAGCCCCCGCCCCCGCGTTTGCCGATGCGCCGCTGCCGGACGCGGGCGGTTAAAACGGCCGGAAATCAAAAACGCCGCCTATTCTGGGCGGCGTTGCGCTTAGGTTCAGGATTTCTCAGCGCCGCAGCGCGGCCGAAAAGCCCTCGGTCATGGTTTGCGTTCCATCCGTTGCGACCCAGAGCGCTTCCGCCCCCCCGCACCGGGCGACGAGCGCCCGCCCCTCGCTTAAATCTAAATTAAAAAGCGCCGTGGTGAGCGCATCGGCAAGCGCGGAATCTTTAGCGAGCACCGTGACGGATGTGAAGTACGATGCGGGCCAAAGCGTTTCGGGGTCGATGATGTGGTGGTAGGCAACGCCGTTTACCGTATAAAAGCGCTGGTAGGAACCGCTTGTCACAAGGCTTTCATCGGCAATGCTCAATGTGGCGATCGTGCCCGCGCCCAAAGGGGATTGCACGGACACCCGCCAGCCCTTGCCATCCGCGCGCGCGCCCACGGTGCAGATGTTGCCGCCCACGGAAAGAAGCATTGAGGATATGCCCCCCGCGCGCATTTCATCGGCCACGCGCTGGGCGGCATATCCTTTGGCGATGCCGCCCAGGTCGATGCGCATCCCCGGGTCTTCGAGGAACACCGTGCCTGCCTCCCGGTCGACGATCAGGCGGTCGATGTCCGTGTGCGCGGCGGCGGCCAAAAGGGCCTCCATCGGCGGAAGTTCCGCCCGCGCGGGGTCTTCCAGGCCCGCCTCGCGGTAATCGTGCCAAATTGAAAGCACGCTGCCAAGGGCGATGTTCAGCTTGCCGCCGGTTTGCGCGTGCATTTGTTTTGCAAGCAGCAATAAATCGCAAAGCGCATCGTCCACGGGAACGGGCTCTTGCCCCGCACGCTCGTTGACCGTGCGGGCGTTGTTGAGGCCCTCGTAGTTGTTGTAAATATCAAAGAGCGCATGGTAGTGCTTGAGCAGCGCGTGCGCCTGTTCAAAATATGCGGCGGCGGCCCCTTCATTTGGCGCATAGAGGACAACGGTCGTCACCGTGTCGAACACATCAAAAAAGCTCCGCTCATATCGCGAGGGTCCGCCCGCGCAGCCGCCGAGCAAAAACAGCCCAATCAAAAGCGCCGGCAAAAGCCGGGCAAGCAACCGCATCCGCTTCATGCGCCCTCCCCGCGCCCGGATTTTTGCCCGGACGCGCCCGCCTTATGCAGCGCTTGAATCGAAGCCTGCGCCGCAAGCCCCGTGAGCGTGCCCGCAACCGCGGCGGCGGCGAGCAGAAGCGGCAGATAGGCGAGCATAGGCCGCCAGCCGACGACGAACCCCGCCACGGCCATTTGCCCCGCATTGTGCGCGAGCGCGCCCAAAACGCTGACGCCCACAGCCGAAACACCCTTGAGCTTTTTTGCAAGGAGCATCGCCGCAAGGCTCACAACGCCCCCCGCAAAGCTATAAACGAGCGCTGAAAAGCCGCCGAAGAGGAGCCCCGAAAGGCCGACTTTGACGAGCATCAAAAAAACCGCGCTGCCCGCATCCATCAAATAGAGGGCGTAAATCAAAACGGCGTTCGAAAGGCCGAGCTTCACGCCGGGGATGCCCGTTGGCACGAGGGATTCAACATACCCAAGCACCAAAGCGATGCCCGCCATCAACCCGAGCCGCGCGATTTTCGCCGCGCCCGCCTTTTTCATGGCGCATCCTCCCGAATTTCAACCGCAACGCCATTGGGAAGGCACACGATCCACCTGCCGAGCGCCAGCCCCTCCGCTTCGCCCGGGCGGAGTGTGCCTTCGCGCACGCAAATCTGGTTTTTGCATGTGGAGGAGGCCATGCGAACGCCCGCTTCATCGATGACGACGACGTTCACCCGCCCATCCCCCTGATCGATCGTAATGGCCGCAGGTTCGTCAAGCGGAAGCTTTTGATAGATTTCTCCGCCCACGTAAATGAGCGCATATGCCCCCGAAGCGCGCGGCAGCGCCGTAATCAGGTACACAATGGCCGCTGCGAGCAGCGCCGCGCCGATGATAACGAGATCCTTCTTCTTCAATCGAGTTCTCCGTAACGTTCGGATTTCGTACCATTATATCACAACCTGCGCCGCGCCGCCTCCTGTTGATGACGGGGCGCGCGCGTGATATAGTGATCGTGAAAAGGAGGTGTTTTCATTGCTTGAAAAGCTACTGATCAATGTCGCGAGCCTGCCCGAGGCGGGCATCCTCCAGGGCATTTTGGAAGAAGCGGGCATTCCCTACTATACCGTCACCCCCGGCCCGGGCGCGATCTACGCGGCATCCGTAACCATGGGCGTGAAGCTCTACGTCGCCGAAGAGGACCATGCGCGCGCCGCGGCGCTCATCGAGGGCGTGCTCGACGCGCCGCCCGCGTTCCTCGATTTTCCGGACGCGGACGAGGAAAACTGAGGTTGCCTATGCGTTCCTCTCGCGCGCCCGCGGCGCTTTTTTCGGCGTTCTTTTTCGCGTTCTTTTTTGTGCTTTCCGGCTGCGCCCGCGCGCCGGGGGCTATTTCGCCGACGCCCGCCGCTGTTTCGCCAACGCCCGCCTTAACCGCCTCCCCCACCCCCACCGCCGCGCCTACGCCCACGCCCACGCCGCAGCCCACGCAGCCCCCTCACACGCTCGATTATGCCGAGGGCTTCTATGCGATAGAGCTGACCGACGCGATTAAGGCGCGCATCACCGGCAAAAGCTACCCTGCGGACGGAGACGCCGCCATTCGTTACGACGACCTGCGCTATCTTGGCGTCCTCTATGTTGATTTTGACGGCGCGTCCCACGAGGGGGAGCTGATCGTCCACGAGCTTGTCGCGGCCGAGGTGCTCGAAATCTTCCATGAGCTTTACCTCGCGGGCTACCCGTTCACCTCCATCCGCCTTGTGGATGAATTCGGCGAATTTGCGGACGATGAGCTCTCCATGCAGGCTAACAACACCTCGGCTTTCAACTACCGCCTTGTCGCCGGCACGGACCACCTTTCCTTGCACAGCTACGGCACCGCGATCGACATCAACCCGCTTGTGAACCCCTACGTCACGAAAAACGGCGTATTTCCCGCGGGCGCCGCGCCCTATGTCGACCGCACGCAGGATTTTCCCGGCAAGATCGACGAAAACGACCTCGCTTACCGCCTCTTCACCGCGCGCGGCTGGGAGTGGGGCGGCGCCTGGAAGAGCGTGAAGGATTACCAGCACTTCTC
>CAZJIS010000097.1:0-4622 GCA_964546125.1 uncultured Clostridium sp. | reverse complement strand
GCCGTCATGCCCGTGCCGAATTTCATCACGCCGCAGAACCTTGTTTTATATTTGGTCTACCAAATTGCGCTGACTGCGCTCATCGTGCTGCTCGCTTGGGGCGGGGCGGCGCTTCTTGCGCTTTTGCCCGGCCTGCGCGGCCTGCGTCCGCTGTTTTTAGGCCCGCTGCTTTTGTTGTTTTTGGGCCTTTTGCTCTTTGGCCCGGCGAACCGCCACACCGCAAACGACAATACGTCCGGCGTTGTTTGCGTGCTCGAAACCGCGCTTGCTTTGCCCCCCGAACTTCGCTCTAAGGTCGCCTTCGTGCTCTTCGATCATGAGGAGCTGGGCCTTTTCGGCTCGGCGGGCTTTGCCGCAAAACATCCCGCCGCGCGGCGGGACGCCTTTGTGCTCAACCTCGATTGCGTCTGCGACGGGGATGCGGTTCTGCTGGCCCTCCCGAGGCGTTGCCCGCCCGAACTTTACGCGCTGCTCGAGGCAAGCTTTTTGCCCGATGGGGAAAAAGAGGTTGAGTTAAGCCGCGCGGGCCATACCTTTTACCCCTCCGACCAGGTGAGTTTCCGGCGTGGCGTCGCCGTGGCGGCGTTCCGAAGGACCCGGCGCGGCATGCTCTATTTAAGCCGCATCCACACCGCGCGCGACACGGTGTTCGATGTGCGCAACATCGTTTTCATTCGCGGCTCGCTGCTTCGCGCGGCGGCGCGGCTCGTATGACCGGCGGGGGCGGCATGCGCCCGTTCGACCAAATGCCCCTCGCCGCGGCGCGGGCGATCCGTACTATCCTCTTTGATGTGGACGATACGCTCACCACCCGCGGCAAGCTCACGGCGCAGGCGTATTCTGCGATGTGGGCGCTTTCCCGCGCGGGGTTTAGGCTCGTGCCCGTCACCGGGCGGCCCGCCGGCTGGTGCGACATGATGCTGCGCCAGTGGCCGGTCGCGGCGGTGATCTGCGAAAACGGCGCGTTCGCGCTCATGCGCGATGCGCAAAACGCCATACACACGCTCACCCACCCCAACGCCGCGCGCGATCCTGCGCCGCGGCTCGAGGCGCTTGCCCGCGCGGTGCGCGCCGCCGTGCCCGAAGCGCGCATTTCAAGGGACCAGCGCTTTCGCGCCTACGACCTCGCGTTCGATTTTGCGGAGGACGAGCCGCGCCTGCCCGATGCTTCGGTTGAGGCGATCCTCGCCGCCTGCCGCCGCGAGGGCGCGCAGTGCAAGCTTTCGAGCATCCATGTCAACGCGTGGTATGGGGAGTATGATAAGCTTTCGATGACGCTCAACTATTTTGAACATGAGAAGGTTGAAAACGCGCGCTCTCATGCGCTGTTTTTTGGAGATTCGCCCAACGACGAGCCGATGTTTGCCTATTTCCCCAACGCCTGCGGCGTGGAGAACGTGCTGGATTATGCACACAGCATGGCGAGCATGCCCGCCTACATCGTAAAAGGCCGCGGCGGGCAGGGCTTTGCCCGCGCGGCGCGCACGCTTATCGAGAAAGTCGGAGGGGTTTATGATCCGGGCCTATGACTTTGGCTTCACGCTTGGCGGCGCGCGCGTCACGCGCTTCCGCCTCACGAACGCGCGGGGCGCTTATGCCGACATTCTCGATATGGGCGGCACGGTGCAATCGCTGTGCGTGCCCGCAAGGGCGGGGCTTCGGGAAACGATCCTTGGCTTTGACGACGCGGCTTCTTATGAGAACAGCCCCTCCTACATGGGCGCGACCTGCGCGCGTGCAGCCAACCGCATTGCCGGGGCGCGCTTCGCGCTCGGCGGCGCGGAATATGCGCTCGTTGCCAACGACGGCCCCAACAGCCTGCACGGCGGCGGCCCGGCGTTCAGCTTCGGCGTGTGGGAAGCGGAATGCGACGGCGATAGGCTTCACCTTGCGCGCACCTCGCCGCACGGGGAATACGGCTACCCCGGCACGCTGCGCGCGGGCCTTGCCTATGAACTCACCGACGACAACGCGCTCGTGATGACCTTCACCGCCACGACCGACCGCCCGACGCTCTACAACCCCTGCAACCATTGCTATTTCCGCCTTGATGATGAGGCGGATGTCATGAACACCCTGCTCTGGATCGACTCCGAAGCTTACCTTGAAACGGACGCTTCGCTCATCCCCACGGGAACGATCTCTAAAGTTTCGGGCACCGCGCTCGATTTTACAAAAGAAAAGCCCATCGGGCGCGACATCGGCGCCTTACCTTGGGGGTATGATCATTGCCTTTTGCTCAACGGCCGCGGCATGCGCCGCGTTGCGCGCGTGCGAAGCGAGCGCACGGGTTTCCTCCTCGAGGTGCACACCGACCGGCCCGCCCTCCAGCTCTACACCGCGAATTTCCTCAACGAACCGCGCGGGCGCGGCGGCAGGGCCTATGGGAAGCACAGCGCGTTTTGCCTTGAAACCGAATCCTGCCCCGATGCCGTGCACCATCCGCATTTTCCCGGGGCCGTGCTCATGCCCGGCGAAACATTCGTGAGCCGCAGCGCGTATGTTTTTTCGGCGGATAATTGACATTTGACAATGGACAATTGATAATGGGGGGAACGGGAGAAACGTTGGAGACCCTGCTCCCAACCCCCCGTCCACTGCATCAACCAACCCGGAGGTACACGATGAAAAAACCCGCATGGCTGGTCTTGACCATCATCTGCGTTGCGGCAGGCCTTGTGCTCGCGTTCACGCACACGCTCACCGAACGCATCGTCGAGGAGCGATCCCGCGCCGCGGCCGATCAGGCGCGCGCCGCGCTTTTGCCCGGCGCGGATTCGTTTGAAGAGCTTCCCGTCCCCGAAGGGACCGAGGTCGGCGGCGTTTCAATTCTCACCTGCCACGAGGGGCTGCGCGGGGGCGAAGGTTTCGGCAAGGTCGTCATCGTTTCCGTCAAGGGCTACCGCGGCCCCATCGAGGTGACGGTCGGCGTCACGAAGGATGGCGGCATCGCGGGCATCGCCTGCGGCGGCGAGGGTTTCTCTGAAACCGCCGGCCTTGGCGAGCTCGTGCGCGGCGAGGAGTTCACCGGCCAGTTCACGGGGGTAAGCGCCCCCGTCGCGGTCGGGCAGGATGGCGGGGGAATCGACGCGATCACCAACGCCACCATCAGTTCCCGTGCCGTGTGCGATGCGGTCAACGCCGCGTGCGATTATGCGGCGAGCGTGAGCCGGTAATATAAAAATCCAAAACGAAAAAAACAGCCTCCGCTTCATCGAGCGGAGGCTGTTTGTAAAGAAACGGGGCATTGGGGCGCGCGGAAAACGCGGACGCTTACCGGGCGCGGCCCTCTTGCAGCGCCTTTTTCATCAGCGTGCCAAGGCGCTGCACGCCAAGGGGTATGTCCTCGGGGCAGCAGCCGGAGAAGTTGAGGCGGAACGTGCCGCGGTGCGCCTCGGGGTCAACGAAGAAATGCGCGCCGGGGATGTAGGCGGCTTTTGCTTCCTCGAGTGCGCGCGGCATGAGCGCAAGCATATCGAGGCCCGTGCATTCGCCCCACACAAACAGGCCGCCCTCGGGGCGGGTATAGGCGCACTCTTCGGGGAAGTGCGCATCGAGGGCCCCGAGCATCGCGTCGAGGCGCGAGGCGTACATCGGGCGGATGCGCGCGAGCTGGCCGGGCATCATGCCCCGCGCAAGGAAGGCTGCCGCCACCGCCTGCATGAGGGGCGTGGTGAGCGTATCCGCGCCCTGCTTGAGGATGACCATTTTGCGCACGGCGTCCGCAGGCCCCGTGAGCACGCCTACCCGCATGCCGGGGGACATGGTTTTAGAAAAGCTGTTGAGAAGCAGCACGTGGCCGCTTTCGTCGAAGCTTTTAATCGGCGGCAGTTCCGCGCCACGGTAGCGCAGCGCGTAATAGGGGTCGTCCTCGACGACCATCACGTCGTAGGCCCGCGCAAGCTCGGCAATGCGCTTGCGGCGCGCGAGGCCCAGCGTTTTGCCGGAGGGGTTCTGGAACGTGGGGATGCAGTAAAAAAGCTTGGGCCGGTGCAGGCGCATCAGTTCCTCGAGCGCATCGGTGAGCACGCCCTCGCCGTCGCTCGGGACGCTCACGAGTTTTGCCCCGCTGATGCGGATGGTTTGCAGCGCGCCGAGGAACGTGGGCGCTTCGACGAGCACGACGTCGCCCGGGTCCACATACGCGCGGCAGATGAGATCGATCGCCTGGGAGGAGCCGGAGGTCGGCAAAATGCATTCGGGCGGCGCGGAAACGCCGCGCGGCGCGAGCAGGTGTTCGGCAACGGCCATGCGCAGCGCGGGGGAGCCTTCCGTCGCGCCGTATTGCAAAAGCGTCGGCCCCGCGGTTGCGAGCAGCTCGTCGGCGAGCGCGCGGATCTCCTGCGTGGGGAAGCTCTCCGCCGACGGGTTGCCCCCGCCAAAGGAGATGATGCCCTCGGCGCGCAGCAGCGCGAGCAGGTCGCGGATGGCGCTGCCCGTGATGCCATCGAGGCTTTTTGCGAATTGCGGCATGACAATAATCCTCCGTTTGCGTCAATCAAAAGAAAATAGGACCAATCCTTCCCTTCTATATTGTAGCCCTCCTTCCCCGGGGCTTCAACGCGCGGGGCGGAATATATCCTATATTAATATTACAGAGGATCGCACCAAGATTTCGAATC
>CAZJIS010000096.1:0-4734 GCA_964546125.1 uncultured Clostridium sp. | reverse complement strand
CTGTTAACCGCAGTGTCGTTGGTTCGAGTCCAACAGGGGGAGCCATTTTATGCGGGCGTTCACCAAGCGGCGAACGCCCTGTTTTCTTATAAACGCTTGGACACCAGACAATTAAAGCGGCTAGCCCGCCGCCGGTTCCGCCGCATTCAAACGCATTCTAAGTTGTTATTACACACCCTGTAACACATCCCATCGCGACGAAAGCTCTATCCTTTACTTCTTAATTTTTTGATAATACAACATGGCTTTCTCCGCGGCAGCCCTCAGGTATTTTGCCGGTTCAGCCATGCTCCGCGCGATGGAGATACCCTCGCTCGCCTCAAAGACCGTGACGTTGTGCTTGAAAAGAAGCGCGTCCGCGCATGTACGAACGCCCGAGATCGATAAGACGGGCACGTTCCCCGCCGCTTTGAGGATGCCCGAGAGCACTTTTCCCTGAAAGCTCTGCTCATCAAGCCTACCTTCGCCGGTAATGATGAGGTCCGCATCCGCCGCGTGCCTGGCAAAGCCGCAAAGCGCAAGGATCGCCTCGCTGCCGCTTTGGAGGCGCGCGTTCAAAAACGCCACGCAGCCCGCGCCAAGGCCCCCCGCTGCCCCGCCGCCGGGAAGCGCGCTGAAGTCGGTTTGGAACAGCTTTATTAAAACGGCGTTTAAGTGCCGGAGGCCCGCGTCGAGCAGCGCGACCTCCCCTTCATTCGCCCCCTTTTGCGGCGCATAGGAATACGCGGCGCCATTAGGGCCGAACAGCGGGTTTTCCACATCGCACATCACGGTGAAATCGCTTTGCAAGACCCGCGCGTCAAGGCCGCCCGGGTCGATCGACGCGATGTTTTTCAAGGTCGCGCCGCAGGGGACGAAGCTCTCGCCCTCCTTATTTAGAAACCGCACGCCGAGCGCCGCCGCCATGCCGCAGCCGCCATCGGTCGTGGCGCTGCCGCCAATGCAAAGCACGAAGGAGCGCGCGCCACGGTCGAGCGCCGCGGCGATCAATTGGCCAAAACCATAGGTCGTGGCGCTCATCGGGTGCAGGCCGTTTTGCTTTGTGAGCCCGCTGCTCTGCGCAAGTTCCACGACCGCCGCGCCTCCCGGCAGGATGCCGAAGTTTGCCTCAATCATTCGGTCGTCCGGCGAGAGCACGGTTTGCTGATAAACCGCGCCCCCCGTGGCGGCGAGAATCGTTTCAAGGCTCCCCTCGCCCCCGTCGGCAATCGGCATTTTGATCCCGATGCACGCGGGAAAATGGAACATAAGCTCCTCGTAAATGATATCCGCAACCTGCCTTGATGAAAGTGCGCCCTTAAAGCTGTCCGGCGCGATGACGACCTTGTTGAGTTCCATAACGTCGCTCCTAAAAACGCCTTGGTCTGAAAAGCTGACCTATGAGAGGCGTCCCCTTCTCTCCCCTATGTGCCAAGCCACGCCTTGCATCCGTCGATCGCCGCGAAGTCGAGCTCTTCGATGTTTCGTATCAAAGCGGCGATTTCAGTGCGCTTTGCTTCGTCGCGCAAGGCACGATAGCTTTCAGGGTTGTTCCAGCCGCCCGCCGCGGCCCAAAGCTTCCAGCAAGCGTCGTGGATCTGCTCATAATAATCCGCAATTTTTTGAAGTGCCGCATCCTCCCCCGCCGATGTGCGCAGGAAGTTGCCAAGATAGCATCTCGCCTCGGCATGATTGCCCACAAGCACATGGTGGAACCAATGTTTGCCACGCAGCTCATCATCGCCCATTTGCGCATAGGCCGGGTCGGAAACGTAATTAACCCAGGCGTCATACGCTGCCGCGCCGGCGTAAAGGCCGCCGATCCTCTCCGCCGCCATAATGGCGGCGCCGCGCCGGAGGATCTCTCTCAAATCGTTCTCAGGCTCTTTTTTCGCCTTACACAGCACGATTTTCCATATGTCTTCATGCCAGCCCGCCTTGCGGAACATGCCGTTCGGCTCGCAATCGGCCGGCTCGCGGGATTGAAAATGGCTCCAGCCGAAAAGCGTATCCCCCGCGCCGTCGTAACCGCACACGATCGCGCATTCGGGAGGCCCGATCAAGCCAAAGGCAAGCACGGGCAGTCCCGCGTCGATGCTTGTTGTGATAAGGCGTTTCATTTCATCGAAGTTCGAGTCCGTTTTTTCGACGATCTCGCAGCCGTAGCCGACATACTTAAAGGCAAGGCGGATCGTTTCATCGTGTTCGTTGACCTGCGTGAGGTCGAAGCTGCTCGGGCAGTTTTCTTTATGCCACAGCAGCCCGAAAGCCATGCCGCTTGCGGCCAAAAGCGCGTCATACAGCCCGCGTTTCGCATATTCGCGGCCATGGGCATGAATCGTTTGCCAACTTACATCCTCGCCGATAAACTCCATGAGAGACGTCATGCAAGCGGGCAGCGTGAAGCTCTCCGGCGTGCGCCCATCGTTTTTGAGGTCGTTAGAAAAGCCGACGCTCCTCACATCGAGTATGACCGCCATAATCGAATCCTCCCGCCAATAAAATTTCAAGGGTTAAGTGCATTTTACCATAGCCGTTTTGCATTTCAATAGCTTGCGCGGCAAAAAAGAAGACTGCCCGCACGAAAGCGGACGGCCTTTTTATGCGCGGGCGCGAAACGCCCGAACGTTCAGTTGAAACGGTCCTTCATCTTGTCAATAAGCGTGCGTTTAACGGGCTTCGTATCGCTGAGCTTATCGCCCAAAGACTGGGCAAGCCTGCGCACGAGTTCCCGCTGCTCCTCATTGAGGCGCCTGGGAATCTGCACGTTCACGCGCACGAGCATATCGCCTTTGCCGTTGGCGTTGAGCCGGGAAATGCCCTGCTCGCGCAGGCGGAAGGTCGTGCCGGTCTGCGTGCCCTCGGGGATCGTGTATTTCACGTTGCCGCTAAGCGTCGGAACCTGGATTTCCCCGCCAAGCGCCGCGATGGTCATCGGCAGGTTCATGTCGAGATAAACGTCATAACCGCTTCGCGAAAACAGCTTGTGCGGTTTAACATTGACCACGATATAGAGATCACCGCCGGGTCCGCCGCGCTTGCCGGCCTCGCCCTCGCCGCGCATGTTGAGCGTTTGTCCATTGTCGATGCCCGCGGGGATGGTGATGTTGATGCGGTGGGCTTTTCGCACGCGTCCCTGCCCATGGCAGCCTTCGCAAGGGTCGGAAATGATCTTGCCCGTGCCGTGGCAGGCGTCGCAGGTGCGCACCGTCGCAAACGCGCCGAACATCGTGTTCTGCTGCACGCGCACCTGTCCCGTGCCGCTGCATGTCGTGCATTTCACCGGCTGCGTGCCGGGCTTCGCGCCCGAGCCGCCGCAGACGGCGCAGTTTTCCTCGCGCGGGATGGAGATTTCCTTCTTGCAGCCGAATGCCGCCTCCTCAAAGGTAAGGGTCAAATTATATTTGAGGTCGTTGCCGCGCGCCGGGCCGTTGCGCTGCTGCTGCGCGCCGCCGCCGCTGAAGCCGAAGCCGCCGAACATGCTGTCTAAAATATCCGAAAAGTCGCCGAAGCCCGGGCCCCCGCCATAGCCGCCCGCGCCGGCCGCGGGGTCGAACGCCGCATGGCCGAACTGGTCGTATTTGGCGCGCTTTTCCTTATCCGAAAGCACCTCGTAGGCTTCGTTCACCTCTTTGAACTTCGCCTCGGCTTCGCTCTTGTTGCCCGTTTGCACATCGGGATGGTATTTTTTCGCCAGCTTGCGGAACGCGTTTTTGATCTCATCTTCCGACGCGTTCCGGTTGACGCCGAGCATTTCGTAATAATCCGCCTTAGCCACTCGCCATCGCTCCTTGTTACCCTCAGGAGGGCGTCAGGCCATGCTTTCGCACGCGCGACGCCCTCGCCAAGCAATCTTATTCTATTCTATGCGCGTTATTTGTTATCGTCGTCCACAACCTCGTAATCGGCATCGACCACATTGTCGTCACCCTGCTGCGACGCGCCCTCGCCGTAAGCGCCGGAAGCGCCCGCCTCCTGCGATTGCTGCTGTTGCTGCTGATATATTTTGCCGAACGCGTCGTAGGAAACCTCGGTGAGCTTCTCCGTAGCGCTCTTGATGGCCGCATAATCGCTGCCCTCCATCGCGTGCTTTACATTGGCAAGCTCCGCCTCGACCTTTGCTTTATCTTCGGCCGAGAGCTTATCGCCAAGCTCTTTGAGCGTTTTTTCGGTGGAGTAAACGAGGCTGTCGGCATGGTTGCGGGTCTCGACCTCCTCCTTGCGCAGCTTGTCTTCGCCCGCATACTGCTCGGCTTCACGCACGGCTTTTTTAATATCATCCTCGCTGAGGTTGGTCGACGCGGTGATCGTCACCTTCTGCTCGTTGCCGGTGCCAAGGTCCTTGGCGGACACATGGACGATGCCGTTGGCGTCGATGTCGAAGCTGACCTCGATCTGCGGCACGCCGCGCGGCGCGGGCGCGATGCCCGCGAGCTGGAAGCGCCCAAGGGTCTTATTATATTGCGCCATCTCGCGCTCGCCCTGGAGCACATGGACTTCAACGCTTGTCTGCCCATCCGCCGCGGTGGAGAAGATCTGGCTCTTCTTCGTGGGGATGGTCGTGTTGCGCTCGATCAGGCGCGTGAACACGCCGCCCACGGTCTCGATGCCAAGGGAGAGCGGGGTCACGTCGAGCAAAAGGATATCCTTCACCTCGCCGCCGAGCACGCCCGCCTGGATGGCGGCGCCGATCGCGACGCACTCATCGGGGTTGATGCCCTTGAACGGCTCTTTGCCGGTGACGCTCTTAACGAG
>CAZJIS010000095.1:0-4817 GCA_964546125.1 uncultured Clostridium sp. | reverse complement strand
ACCTCAACAGTTCCGCCCGCGGCCTCGATGGCTTTTTGGGCTGTCTCGGAGAATTTCGCCGCCTTAACATCCAAACGCTTGGTCAATTCGCCGCGACCAAGAACTTTGAGACCATCCTTTTCGATCTTGCTGATGACGCCGGCCTTTTTGAGGGACTCGGCGCTCACAACGGAACCGTCCTCCAGTTTGTCGAGATCGGCGATGTTCACGATGGTAAATACTTTGGCATAAATGTTGGTGAAGCCGCGCTTGGGCAGACGGCGCGTAAGCGGCATCTGGCCGCCTTCGAAGCCGTTCTTCTTCGTGCCGCCGCGGGCCTTCTGGCCCTTGTGGCCCTTACCGGAGGTTTTGCCCAGGCCGGAGCCGGTGCCGCGGCCGACGCGCTTTGCGCGCTGCGTCGAACCCTCTGCGGGCTGTAAGTCATGTAGTTTCATGCTGCACCTCCGATTAAATCTCTTCGACCTTCACAAGGTGCTTGACCTTGAAGATCATGCCGCGCACGGCGGGATTGTCCTCATGGACGACGGTGCTGTTGGTTTTCTTCAGGCCCAAAGCCTTGACGGTGGCCTGCTGGCCATCCAGCGCGCCGATCGTGCTCTTGACGAGCGTTATCTTCAACTTAGCCATTGTTCTCCTCCAATCAACCGAGGATCTCTTCGACGGTCTTGCCGCGAAGCTTGGCGATCTGCTCGGCGGTCCTCAGCTGGGAGAGCCCCTGCAGCGTGGCTTTCACGCAGTTGGCGGGGTTGTTGGACCCGAGGCTCTTGGTGCGGATGTCCTTGATGCCGGCCATCTCGAGCACCGCGCGCGCGGGACCGCCCGCGATCACGCCCGTTCCCTCTTTAGCGGGGAGCATGCGCACGTAGCCGCGGCCAAATTTACCCTCGACCGCATGCGGGATGGTCGTGCCAACGATGGGCACGTCGATCATGTGGCGCTTGGCGTCCTCAATGCCCTTGCGGACCGCCTCAGGGATCTCCGTCGCCTTGCCAAGACCCACGCCCACGCGGCCGTTGCCGTCGCCGACGACCATCAGCGCCGTGAAGCGGAAGTTCCGGCCGCCCTTAACGACCTTGGCGACGCGGTTGATGAACACGAGCCTTTCCTGGAGCTCATTTGCGGGTGTATCGAATCGCTTCTGCATATTAGCCTCCTTAGAATTCCAGCCCGGCCTTGCGGGCGCCCTCTGCGAGCTGCTGTACGCGCCCGGTGTAGAGATACCCGCCGCGATCGAACACGACCTGCTTCACGCCCTTTTCAAGCGCCCTGCGGCCCACAAGCTCGCCCACGAGAAGCGCGGCTTCGCTCTTGGTCTTTTCACCAAGCCCGGCCTTGATCTCCGCGTCGAGCGTGGAGGCCGAGGCGAGGGTATGCATCGACTCATCGTCGATCACCTGCGCGTAAATGTGGTTGAGGCTGCGGTAAACGTTGAGCCTCGGCTTGCCGGCGGTACCCCTGATGTACTTACGGGTGCGCAGATGGCGGCCCTGGCGCACAGCGTTTTTATCTATCCTGGAAATCATACTCTCACTCCTTCTTTACGCGTTACTTGGTCTTGCCGACCTTGCGGCGTACCTTCTCGCCCGCGTACTTGATGCCCTTGCCGGCGCCCTGCTTGCTGATGTAGGGCGAGGGCTTGCGCACCGCGCGGATATCGGCCGCGATCTGGCCGACTTTTTGCTTGTCGATCCCCTTGACGCTGATCTTCGTGGCGGAGGGAACCTCGAAGGTGATGCCTTCGGGCTGCTCGATCTCGACGGGGTGGGAGTAGCCCATGTTCAGCACGAGCTTCCGGCCCTGCAGCGTCGCCTTATAGCCGACGCCCTCGACCTCGAGATCCTTCTGGAAGCCGTTTGTGACGCCGACCACCATGTTGTTGAGCAGCGAGCGGGTCAGCCCGTGCAGCGCGCGGTTCTCTTTGTTGTCGTTGGCGCGCTTGATGCTCACGACGCCCGCCTCTTCGGCGATCTCCATCGTGCTTGCGAACTTATCCGTGAGAGTGCCCTTGGGGCCCTTGACGGTAACGGTGTTATCGTCATCGACCGTGATTGTCACTCCGGCGGGAATCGTGATCGGAAGTTTTCCGATTCGTGACATTGCCTACACCTCTTTCTTTGCGTTCTTTTCGTTTACCAGATATAAGCGAGCACTTCGCCGCCCACGCCCTGTTTGCGGGCTTCCCGGTCTGTCAGGATGCCGCGGGAGGTGGAGATGACGGCGATGCCGAGGCCGTTGAGCACGCGGGGCAGCTGGTCGCGACGCGCGTACACGCGAAGGCCCGGCTTGCTGATGCGCTTGAGGCCCGTGATGACCCTGGCCTTATTGGGGCCGTACTTGAGGGTGATGTGGATGTATTTGGCCACGCCGTCCTCGCGCATGTCGAAGCCCTTAATATAGCCCTCATCCAGCAAAATCTGGGCGACGGCCTTTTTCACCGTGGAGGCGGGGACGAGCACGTCCTCATGCCGCGCGGTGAGCGCGTTGCGGATACGGGTGAGCATATCGGCGATGGGATCGGTAACTAACATAACTTTCTTCCTCCTTTCGATACGCTTACCAGCTTGCCTTGCGCACGCCGGGGATCTCGCCCTTGTAGGCGAGCTCGCGGAAGCAGATGCGGCAGATGCCGTATTTGCGAAGCACCGAGTGCGGACGGCCGCAGATGCGGCAGCGCGTGTACGCGCGGGTCGAATACTTGGCCTGGCGCTGCTGTTTGATCTTCATACTGGTCTTAGCCACTGTTTCGTCCTCCTATCAGTCCTGCACAAAGGGCATGCCCATCAGTGTGAGCAGCTCCTTGGCTTCCTCGTCCGTGTTCGCCGAAGTGACAAAGACGATGTTCATGCCGCGGATCTTATCCACGTCGTCATAATTGATTTCGGGGAAGATCAGCTGCTCCTTGACGCCCATGGCGAAGTTGCCGCGCCCGTCAAAGGAGATAGCCGGCACGCCGCGGAAGTCGCGCACGCGCGGAAGCACGATGTTCATGAGCTTGTCGGCGAAGTAATACATGCGATCGCCGCGCAGCGTCACCTTGGCGCCGATGTTCATGCCCTCGCGGACTTTGAAGTTCGCGACGCTCTTCTTGGCCTTGGTCACGACCGGCTTCTGGCCGGCGATGAGCGCGAGCTGCTCGAGCGCGACTTCCATGCCCTTGGGGTTATCCTTATCGGAACCAAGGCCCATGTTGAGGACGACCTTCTCGAGCCGGGGGATCTGCATCACGTTCTTATAGCCGAACTTGGTCATAAGAGCGGGCGCGACCTCCTCGTTATACTTCACGCGCAGGCGGGCGGCCTCGGTAAAGGGCCTGGCCTCCTCCGCGACCTTTTTCTTCTTGGCCGGCGCCTGAGAAGTTTGTTCTTTCTTAGCCACTTAAGTTTCCTCCTTGCGCCTTAGTCGATGTTCTTGCCGCACTTCTTGCATACGCGGACTTTCTTGTCGCCCTCGAAGGCATGCCCGGGCCGCGTGGCCTTGCCGCAGTGGGGGCACACGAGCATCACCTTGGAGGCGTCGATCGTCCCCTCGTGCTCGATGCGGCCGCCCTGCTCGCCCTGCCTGCGGGGCTTCACATGGCGCACGATCATGTTGGCGCCCTGCACACTGACGCGGTTCTTCGACGGGAAGGCCGCGAGGATTTTCCCCTTTTTGCCCTTGTCCTTGCCGGAGATGACGACCACCGTGTCGTTTCTTTTGACGTTGAGATTATTCATGCCGTACCTCCATCAAAGCACTTCGGGCGCAAGGGATACGATCTTCATGTAATCCTTGGCGCGAAGCTCCCTCGCGACGGGCCCGAAAATGCGGGTGCCCTTGGGCTCTTTCTTATCGTTGATGATGACGGCGGCGTTGTCGTCAAAGCGGATGCTGCTGCCGTCGGGCCTCTGTGTGGGGTAGGTGGTGCGCACAACCACCGCGCGCACGACATCCTTCTTCTTCACGGCGCCACCGGGAGAAGCGGACTTGACCGATGCCACGATGATATCGCCGATGCTCGCGCTCCTGCGGAACGAACCGCCCAGCACGCGAATGCACATGATCTCCTTGGCGCCGCTGTTGTCGGCAACCTTTAACCTTGTCTGCGGTTGAATCATTGTCTGCTCCTTTCCGGCTTACTTCGCCTTTTCGATGATCTCCACCATCCGCCAGCGTTTATCCTTGCTGATGGGGCGGGTCTCCATGATGCGCACGGTGTCCCCGATGCCGCATTCGTTGTTCTCATCATGCGCCTTGAACTTATGGGTGCGGTTGACCATCTTACCGTAGAGGGGATGGCGCACTTTTGTCTGTATGGCGACCACGGCGGTTTTATCCATTTTGTCGCTTACGACCACGCCGACGCGGGTCTTGCGAGAACCTCTGACTTCTTCCATGGTAGTTACTCCTTTCACCCGTTACTCGGCGGCCTTGAGTTCGCGCTCGCAAAGGAGCGTTTTCACTCGGGCGACGTCCCTCTTGCACTCGCTGATGCGCTGCGTGTTGCTCAATCCGCCGGTGGCAAGCTGGAAACGAAGGTTAAACAGCTCCTGCTTGAGCTCTTTCTCCTTGGCAACGAGCTCTTCGGTGGAGAGCTTTCTCAGTTCACTTGCTTTCATGGTTCTCTCCTCCTGCCTCGACTGCTTTGCGGACCACTTTGCACTTGACGGGAAGCTTGTGCGCTGCAAGACGGAGCGCCTCGTGCGCCGTGCTTTCGTCCACGCCCGCAATCTCGAAGAGCACGCGGTCCGGTTTCACGACCGCTACCCAATATTCGGGCGAGCCTTTGCCCGAACCCATGCGGGTCTCGGCCGGCTTTTCAGTGACGGGCTTGTCGGGGA
>CAZJIS010000094.1:417-5001 GCA_964546125.1 uncultured Clostridium sp. | reverse complement strand
CGGCGCGGTGGCCGATCTCGCGGGAGATCACCTCCACGTCCGTCAATCCCATGCGCCTGCCGCACTCGAGCGCCGCGGCCTCCGCGATGCCCTTTTCGGCGGGGAAGAACATGGTAAGCATGACGGTTCCGTCCGCGAGCCATTCCATTTCGGGGCGGATGAGCGTCGCGCCGGGCTGGGCGAATTGCTTCACCTCGCTCATGCGCACATTGCAGTTATCCTCCTCGTCCAGCTCGTCGATGAACACGATCTTCTCCGGCTTTTCCAGGGTGCAGCCGCCGATGAGGTCGGAGGGGTTCGCAGCGCCGTACTGGGCGATGTTGTTGTAACCGTAGTGCGCGCTGACGGGGGCGCAGTAATCCTCCGCGCGTTTCACGATGGAGCCGGCGCCGATGCCGCCGTTGATCTTGCGGGCGATGCCGTCGCCGTTGCGCTCGGGATACATGCCGGAGTCGACGAACATGCCTGCCTCGACTGCCGCGAAGTAGCCGCCCATCTCCACGATCTCCTCCATAAAGAGGATGGCGCGCTCCTTAAGCTCCCGCGCCTTGTCGCGCAGGTAGCCGTCGTTTTTCAGCTCCACCATCTCCATAAGGCCGTCCATGCCGACCAGCGCCTGTTTGGCGGTGTCGCACGCTTCGAGGTTGTAGATGTGCCAGGGCACGTTGCGCCCTTCATCCGGCGTGATGGTGGACTGGATGTCCGCCGAGGTGAGCTTCGAAATAACCATGTTGAGCACATGCGTCACCGTCGCCTCGCGGGTGGAAGATTCGATGTACTTCGTGTTCATCTGCGCGCGCATGCGGTATTCGTAAAACAGCTCGCGAAGCGCCACCGCATAAGGGAGGTCCATATGGATGCAGGGCGCGGGGGTGGCGGACGGCGGCACGGTCGAGAGGCAGATGTTCTTTTTATCGATTCCGACGCGCGCCGAGAACAGCGCGTTGATCGCGTGCTGCACCATCAATTCCGGCATGACTTTCCATGCGTCGCGCGCGGTGGCGTTGGCGTTGTGCGCGCCGTCGATCTGCGCCTGCCCGGCCCACGCGATGAGCTTTTTCGACTCGCACGCATCGACGAACGAGCGCACCATGTTGATGTTGCGGTAAATGACGTTATACTGCGGGTCCTGATGGACGCCGTTGACGCCCTCCTCGGCGAACATCACGGCGATGTCCGGCCCCGCGACGCCCGAAACGTAGCTGTGGTAGTTGATCGGGCGGCCGACTTCATCTTCGATCATGTCGAGCGCCTTGCGCTGCGCGCGCACCTGCTTGCGCGTGACCGGCACGCCGCCGATGCCCTGCGGCGTTCCCTCGATGAGGCCGTCGTAATGGCTCTGCCCCGCCGTGCGGATGACCATGATGTGATCCGCGCCGTGGTGGGCGGCCATGCGCATGCGGCGGATGTCGTCCTCAAAGCGGCCGGAGGAGATCTCCGTGGTGATGACGGGCATCGGCTGGGGGTCGATGTCGCCAAAATAATGCGCGGGCGGCAAAGGCACGCTTTCTTTGAGGGGGGCGCTGCAATCCTGATATTCGAACGCGCCCATCCGAAGCGCCGGCGCGGGCTCGCGCCAGGTCCAGCCATGCCTGCGGGGGTGGTAGTTTTCAAGGTCCTTGAGGATCTCGGAAACGTTGATGTTGTCGTTGGGGTCCAGTCTATAGTCGCTCATCTCGCACCTCCTTAAAAGGCGGCGCAGGCTTCATCCCAAAGCCTGCCCTCGCTCAGCGCGAGGCCCGCCTGCCTGATGTCAACTTCCTTGGCGCGCGCGAGGCGCAGCACCACGTTGCCCGCACCGTGGGCGAGCAGGTTCCTCTCCATGCAGCCGTCGACGATGGCCTTCGCCTCGAGCGAGGAGAAGCCCATGCGAAGCAAAACGCTCCGCTCAATGGCGGGGGAAGTGTTCTCGTAGCCCATTTTGAGCAGCGGGTCGGTGATCTGCCCCGCAAGCTCCCAGAAGCGCTGCTCGAGCTGCTCGTCGGTCAGATCGGCAATATGGGCGCGCCGCGCCGAAAAATCGTCCTCTCTTCTTTTCATGGTTCACTCCTTATTTTGATTGGCCGCAATGGCCGCTTGTACGAAGGCTTCGTCCGTCATGGTCTCCGCCGCGAGGAAAGCGACGTCCGCCGCGGTGGGCGCAACGCCGTAGTGCGCGAGCGCGTTGCGAATGAGGGAGCGGCGCATGTGGTTTATATCCACTTCGCGCGCGCGGATGAGCGAGGGGTGGCTGGGCAGCACGATGCTCGCGCCCGGCACTTCCTCGGCCGGATCGCCAAAGCGTATGTCAACGCCGTTTTTGCGCGCGAAGTCGAGCTGCGGGTTGATGTGCTTGCCGGCCCCCGTATATTCGGTTTCCTGCACGACGATGCACTGATCCCTTCCCATTTCCTGCGCGAGCGAGAACGCCGCCGCAAGCGAGGTGTTGCCCGCGGGCCCGCGCTCGAGCCCCTCGAGGGAGGCGAGCATTTCGGTGGTGTAGAACACCTCTCCCTGGCTGATCGTGACGTAACGGTCCATATAGCGAAGCGGGCGCGCGGCGCTGCGCGGCACGTCGCTCCTGTCCGGCCAGGTCGAGAACGGCATGCCGAAGCCCGTGTGGCCGGTGGTGAAGGATTTTTTGTTGAACTGCGCGTCGCTTGCCATGTGCAGGCCCGAAAGGTTCACGCTCGCGCCGATGACCTGCGCCTTACAGCCCGCTTTCTTCAGGCCGCGCGCCGTGCCCGTGAGATTGCCGCCGCCGGCGTTCGTGCAAACGACGGCATCGGGATCGCGGCCGATCTTTTGGCGGAACTGATGCGCGATCTCATAGCCGAGGGTCTCCACGCCGAGGATGCCGTAGGCCGTGTAGAGCGAAGCGTTGAAATAGCCCGTATCCTCGAGCATGCGCAAAAATACATAGAAAAGCTCCGGCCCGACGGTGAGCTGCACGACCTCCGCGCCGAAGGCTTCACATTTCCTCGCCTTTTCAATGATCTCGGGCTGGCCCTTGCCGCGCGAATCGTAGCATTCCTGCACGACGATGCAGCGAAGGCCGCTCATCGCGCACACGGAGGCGACGGCCGCGCCGTAGTTGCCCGAAGTTGCGGCGATGGCGCCCTTGTAGCCCATTTTCTTTGCGGTATAGATGCTCGTCGCCGCGCGGCGCGCCTTGAAGCTGCCCGAAGGGTTGGCCGCCTCGTCTTTAATAAAGATGCGCGCGCCTTTGCCTGCGGGCGCGAGCTTGCGCGCGAGGGCCGTGATGTTTTTAAGCTCGATCAGCGGCGTGTTGCCGATGGCAAAGTCCGCCTGAATGCGCGCGATCTCTTCGATGTCAAGCCCGGTGGAAGCGAGCATGGCCTCATAGTCGAACGCGATCGAGCCGGACTCGAACGAAGCGTAATCCATGCCCACGGCGGTTTTCATGATCTCGGCCTTGCGGGCCATGACCGCTTCATAGCTGTTGTTTTGCATCAGCGATCACCTCCAAAGAGAATGTCGCGCACCGCGTCGCCGATGTGCAAAAGCTCGGGCACGAAATCGCCGTAGCTGTGCCGGTGCTGCGGGTTCACCTCGATGAGCGTGCCGCGCGCGGCGCGCCCGGTGCGGGTCTTTACCTCGACCTCGTCGCCGATCTCGGCTTCGGATTGAAGGTAGCCCTTTGTCCACATCTCGAGGGGCACGCTGCGCGTGTCCTCGGGAACCTGCGGGGCGCGCTGCTCCGGCGTGAGCACGACCGTGTGCACCAGCGCCCAATCGCCCTTGTTTGCCATTCAAACTCCTCCCATCATGCCACGGCCGGGGTTTGCCAAAGCCCCTGGCTTTCCTTCCAGCTTTGACGACATGCGCGCCAAAGCGGATGAACTCCCCCGGATTTTTTCCTTCCGCGTCCGCCGGCCAAAATGCGCGGCATTTTAGGCGTGACGCGCCAACCTAACCAAAAAGCGCAAGCTTTTTAGTCGCAATCGATCATATCGCGCATGTCGCCCATGATGGCGCGCGGCACGGGCAGATCGAGCATGGTCTTGAGGCCCGGCTTGGCGTTGATGACATGGGGAATCATGTTGACGAGCATCGCAATCGTGCCGATGCCGCCATCCACCTCGGGGCGGATGGCCATGTTGACTTCGGGCGTGCCCTTGAGCACGATGTAATCGCCGGTGTGCGTGCCTTCCATCTCCGGCTCTATCTGCTGGGGGTGGATCATGTCGATCTTCACTTCGCCGTCCACATACGCCTGACCCGTCATGTTCACGCCCGCAACGTCGCCGGCCTTTGCAAAGCCATAGGGGGATTTGCGGTCGACGCTTGTGACGATGGGCTTCATCTGCTGCTCAAAGCGCTCCACATTCCAGCCGAGCGCCTCGGCGATCATGCCGACGGACTCCGCAAAGCCGACGTGACCCGCGAGGGAACCATCCGCAACGCCCGCCTCGAACGCCCCGACCGTGATGCCCACGCCCTGCTCTTCCATAACGGCCGGGCCGAAGGGGGAGAGGGAATTGACGCGCCTGCACTGCACGCTCTCCACATCGGTCATGCAGCCGGTGAGGCAGATGGCAAGAAGGTCCATCATCAAGCCGGGGTTGATGCCCGTGCCGAGGA
>CAZJIS010000094.1:0-407 GCA_964546125.1 uncultured Clostridium sp. | reverse complement strand
GAGGATGGAAACGCCGTTTGCCTTGGCAAGCCTATCCATTTCATCGGCAAGCTCGGGGTTCTGCGCGCGGGGATAGCTCATCTCCTCGGCGGTGGAGATGACGTTGATGCCGTTTTCAACGACGAATTTGATTTTGGGGAACGCTTTTTTGGTGAACGAGTCCGTCGCGATCACGCAGATATCCGCAGCGCCGCGCGCGGCGACGGTTTCAATGTCGGGACTGACGATGACATCCGGGCGCGCGCCGCGCTCGACTTTGAGCAGTTCAAAAATGCTCTTTCCTGCGCGCGCGGGGTGAATATCGCACACGCCCGTGATCTCAACGCCTTTCTTGCCCAGCAGCACTTTGGCAATGCCGCTGCCCATAGCCCCGAATCCCCAGATCGCAACCCTGATGTTATCCATGT
>CAZJIS010000093.1:2122-5043 GCA_964546125.1 uncultured Clostridium sp. | reverse complement strand
AATGGAGAGGATTAAAAGCAAACACCCAGCGGTATGAGGGCGGCGGGATGTCTATGATTCCGCGCAGCTAAAAACCCTTATATAAATGCAAACTAACCCCTAGCATTATGCTCGGATGGCCGGCAGTGCGGCAGGTATCGCACTGCTAAGCGCTCAACGAAGAAAGGACGACTATGAAAAACTCCATAATTTGCATGATCTCAGTTGTATTAGCGCTCCTTCTTATGCTCTGCGGCTGCGCGTTCCGCGCGGCGGAAACGCCGCCCACCACACAGGAGGGCGCTTCAACGCCGGCAACGCCGAACAACACGGCAAGCACGGATGAGCCGGCCGTGTGGGCGCAGACGGACATCTTTACAACGTGGGCGGAAAAGGAAACGCCGGGCATTGCCCGCAGCAGCACGCCGGCAACGGTCCCCGACAGCGTCATGCAAATGATGCCCCTTGTTGAATTTTTGCTCGACTACCGAACAGCCTACGATTATCAGAATGACGACCTGAAATTTTTTGAAGACTATCTCAGCACGAATCAACATACGATCGGCAACGAGGCATACCTTTGGGGGCTGATGGCGCACCTTTTCAGCAAATATGGCTATGAACATCCCGCCGTGGAAGCAGGTAAGAGAGGCGCGTTTTTGCGGGTGCCCGAAGCCGCCGCGCGGGATTTTCTTGAAGTATGCTTTGCCGACTACACGGCGGATTTTTCCCTCCCGACTGCAATGCCCGAACGCTTTCTTAAAAAGCCGGTCGGTTATATAGGCGCCGATCCAAGCAATTTCATGACATTCCAAAACGGGGCTTATGTGTGCGACGCGACGGAACTCAATGAATTGACCGGCAGCAGACAACAGTATATTATAACGCGCTTTGCTCAATGGGATGCTTCAACGTATGATTTGGATATCATCAAACTTTTTGGGCCGGACGGTTACGAGGTTGCGGTTTATCGCGTCGCCCTCAGCGTAAACGATACGCCCAATGCGCTCGGGCTTGCATGGCGTATATCACAAATCGTGCGCATCGATACCGGGGGCGCGGACAAAATCTTGGACTAGGCACCTAGGCCCAGATTTTGCCTATACCCCCTTATCAAAGATATCCGCAAATAATAACTTGGGTAGGTAAACAAATAATGAAAAAGGCAAGAGTTTTATTTGCAGCTGTGCCAATAATGATTGTTTGCGTAATAGTTTTAAGTATCTTTTTCGCCCCAAGTTCATTCGCCGGCGTTGGCGCAGAGTTCAGGGAATACATTATAAATAGGCGAGGGCGAGAAGGGTTTCATTCGCTCGGAGCTCGATTGCCTTTTTGAAGAATGGTATGATCAGCATCTGCGCACGGAACTATACCCGCAATACCGTTCCATGGCCCTCACGCACCCGGAGAAGGTGCGCCGGGCCGGGGTAGCGCAATCGATGAGCTCAACGCTATGATGGGCTTAGCCGAGCCCAAGCGCATCATATCCGAGGCGATAGATTTCCATAAGGCGCAAAAGCTCTTGTGCGATAAGGGATTCCTCTGCAAGCGCCCGGCGATGCACATGGTATTCGCAGGCGCTCCCGGCACGGCGAAGACCACAGTCGCGCGTCTATACTCGTGTCCTCGAGCGTACTGATCACCGATTGCATCGAGATCGGAGGACTCGGCGCGGCCCTGTTCAATCCTTTATATAAGCGTACGCTGTCAGACGCCAAAGCAGGCAATATCGATATCGTGCTTAGGGTTCAACTCCCCCCCGGTCAGTCGATTGCCGACTTTCTCGCAGAGCAAGAAAACACAAAAAGCAACGCGGGTTTTAAGGCATAAAAAGAGAGCCAAAGCGGCTTTAATACCGCTTCTATTCCTGTCGGTGACCTTCGACCTCGATTTAAGCCTCAAATAACTTATTATTGCCTGTTTGCCCCTAAAGGGAAGAAAGAGGCCCCTCTTTCCTGGCTTTTCTGGCGGCAAAGGAGCACAATTGGGTCGGCCCTACAGGAGCAAAAAATAATTCGAAAGTATTATTTCAGTTCATATCCGTTGTCTTAATGTAAGAATTTGGCCACTTTATGCCTATACTTGCGCGGCTCTTTTTACTTCCATGATAGCGCGCGCGGCAGCAGATGTCTCCGTTGCGGGGAATAGTTCGCAACCCACTACGCCCTGATAGCCCAGCTTATCCAGATGCCTGAGTACAAAGCCATAATTGATTTCTCCCGTACCTGGTTCATGTCTTCCCGGCACGTCTGCGATATGCACATGTCCGATGCAATCGATGTATTCGCTTAGAGTATCGCATATGCGACCCTCGTTAATCTGCATATGATATACATCATATAGCAGCCTGAGCTTAGGCGAGTTAATTAGCCTGATAATCTCGGCACCCATTTGGGTATGCACAAGGAAATTGCCCGGATGGTCGGTATAGATATTCAACGCCTCAAGGTTGAGAAGTATTTCGTTATCCTCTGCGATACGTGCTGCGTCTTTGAGAGTATCGAACATGGAATAAAGCTTTACCGTCTTGGACAAACCGGTATATTGATCCGTCACGACACCCCCTTCACCCAGCGCATTGGAATGGATGGTGACAGAAGGTGCCCCCAGTGTTTTCGCGGCCGCGATGGACTGCCTAAGAAAAGCAAGATACTCGGCCTTATGAGTGGGCGCCACAAGTGAAAAATCTGCGTCGCCGTTAAATCCGCTGATTAGGATGCCCGCGGCATCCGCATATTCTTTTGTTTTTTCCAGATCAACGCCCCGCCAGTCCCAGAATTCAACGCAATCAAAGCCATCTTTCTTAGCTGCCAAAAACCGGTGCTCCCAAGGGAGTTCGGTATACAAAGTCTCGATGCATGCGCCAAATCTCATAATTCCCTCCATGAAATGAAAGAGTTGCGGTGTGTTCGCAAATTCGCAAAGAATGTAGCATATACCTT
>CAZJIS010000093.1:0-2022 GCA_964546125.1 uncultured Clostridium sp. | reverse complement strand
GATCACAGAGTATTCAGGATAACTCACCGGCTCTATGATGACGAAAACTGAATCCTTTTCCAATATGATATCCTCCGCGCCCGGCTTACCCAAATACCACTCTACCATTGGGGCCAGCTCCGCCGACGCAGCGGCCATGCTGCCGGAATCGAACCTCTTTTGCCAGCCGTCATTTTCCAGCAGGCGGATGTACGCCCCGATTTCGCCCGGCGAGAGTCTGCCGATTCTAGCCTTTTCCAGCGGCTCATCGCTATAATTGAAAGCGGAGAACGACGTCATGTTCACCGCATAGGCGTTCGCCGGCAACGGGATCGGAGCATCCTCCGGCCATGGTTCGCCGGCTGCTGCCCAGCTGCTGATGTTCAATTTTTCACCGAAGGTTCCCACATTATCGGTTCCCACATCATACAGGATGTTGCCATAGGCATCAAAATGCCGTTCGAAATCATGATTACGGCCATAAAAAACGGCGCTGCCGTCTTCTTCGCGTACTAGCTCTCCATGCCACTTCCCCGAGTGATTGCGCCAAACATATTGGCCCTGCTCGTCCACCTCAACGCCGTATTGACTCAGCATTTGCTCCTTGCCGTTCTCGCCGCAGCCCGCCATGAGAAATGACAGCGCAAACAAGCAACACAACAAAACAAGCCATATCCGCTTCATAAGCATGCCCATACCTCCCCTGTAAATGGAGCGCTTGCAGATTGCACCGCGTCAATCAGTATCTTCAGCTCAGGCACGCTAAAGTTGCGCTCTTCAACGTAGTAAGCCTTCTCTCGGCCCTGCCAGGCAAACATGACCTCGTATCCCTGTTTATTGAGCGTCGAAATATTCCTACCCAGCGTTCTGCGATCACAGCTAATGTTCAGCAAAGTAAGCCGCCTGCACATTTCACGGGTGGGGATAGGGTGCCGCCCGTCCGTTTTCTGGCGCAGCAACTCTTCGATTTTTAGGAGCTTAATTTTCTGACAGTTGTTACCGGACATTACAAATCCTCATCGGTAAGATAGATATATATGTACCAATAAAGTATATCATAAAGATTTTCAATAGCAAAGCATTAGCAGCCGCTACTCCATATCATCGAGCAGATATTTGGTCTTTTGGGCGTTTTTCATAGAAAAAGCCCCTTTGCCGTGGCAGACAAAAGAGCTTTTCTGATGTGTGTTATCAACTATATGTTGATACAATGCACCATTATTGCTGGCCATAGTGGTATCGTTAACGAGCAGGATTTTCGTTAGCGAGCAAGGGGATCGTTTGTTTCTCAAGGCTGACGATTTCGTCAATCCAGAAAATCCTGTGCATTCGGGGTGGAATCTGAAATATATATCCCTTCGGCGGGTATGAATTCGCGCTCGTAGCGATAGCTATACGCGCCATGATCGTATGTAAATTCAGTGACATACGGCAGCGGCGCGGCTTTGAGCCCCTGTTCCTTGGCGGCCAGCTTCACGTCGGGGAGTTCAAATTTAGTATATACGGCTAATTTATACGGCTTTTTGGAGTTGCCGTTATAGATCTCGTCAAAGTACTTGTTGTACCCATCGTATTGGTTGCGCAAATGATCGAGATATATACGGATCGTCACATGCTCGCCGGGCTGCAGCGCCGGGATGGCAACGCATCGCGACTTGTAGATTTCAAAGCCGTTCCCGGAGCCGACGAACACTTGGCCGGCCCGGGTCGCCCGCGTTTTGGAGTAATTGCACACGAACACGTCGACATATGCCGGCTGGTAAAGCCTGCCCGTATCAAGGCGCAGGAAGCCGGCCTTGAGCGGGTTTTGGTTTTGCGCGAGTATGGCTTTTTCCAATTCGTCTGTTATTTCCGAAGCAACCCGCCCGCGCACTTTTTCGGTGATTTCCTGCGCGGCGGCGCTATCTGCCGGAACGCCCGCGGCAGAAAGCGCCTCTTCGACCGCCACCTTCATGATGTAGTCAATACCCCCTTGGGCCAGTTGGTCGATGTTGGGCAGCGTGGGCGGCAAACCAATGGACATGAGGCCATAATCGATGGCAT
>CAZJIS010000092.1:0-5266 GCA_964546125.1 uncultured Clostridium sp. | reverse complement strand
GAAGCCTTAAAGCTTTGCTCTGTATTCGGCCGGGTTTCCCCTGAACAGAAAAGGCAGTTTGTTGTGGCTCTGCAAAAGGATGGGCATACCGTGGCCATGCTTGGGGATGGAGTAAACGATGTGCTGGCCATCCGCCAGGCGGATTGCGGTATTGCGCTGGCTTCGGGCTGCGACGCTTCCCGCCGCGTAGCGCGGTTGGTGCTGATGGACAACAGTTTTTCGGCGCTGCCTGACATCGTGAGCGAAGGGCGGCGTGTGGTAAACAACATCGGGCGCGTTGCGGAATTCTTTTTAACAAAGACTTGTTTTTCGTTTTTCCTGTCGTTGATCTGCGCGTTGACGAAGACCCGTTACCCCTTTGAGCCTTTGCAGCTTAGCATTTATTCTATCATCTGCGAAGCGCTGCCGGCGTTGATCTTGACGTTCAGGCCCAACGCAGCCCAAATTCAAAGGAGCATTCTTCTGCAAGCGGCCAAAAGAGCCTTACCCTTTGCGCTCGCCATAACGGCCGGGGCGCTTGCCATCCCTCTGCTGGCGCCGCAAATCGGGTTAACGCAAGCCGCCATCCCGTGGGCGGTATTTGCGTGGGCCTTGTTGGTTGGGCTTGGCTTGGTGCTCAAGGTGTTTTTTGCAGGAAGGGTGAAAGACGCAAACGATGCAATGGCCCCTTTGCATTGAATAATAAGCAGTTTTTAATAACCTCTTATGACCAGGTTATATTCTGGCTCCACGGCGGGAAATAAAATTCCGAATATCAATTTTGCACCCCAAACGGCCCGTTTTACAACGGGTTTATGGCATATTGTTACAAATATTATCTTGACATATTAACCCATGCGTAATTATAATGTGACTGGAACTGTATATTCGTTTGCAGGATCTTGACGAACCGGCACACCCGCCTAAAGGCGGGGTCGCAAAGCTAGAGGGCCTAAACGCGCAGCCGCGCGCATGGCAGCCAGTTGCCGAAACGAGATTTTTTTGTGTCCTCCGCGCGGCGGTAAGGCGCGAAAGAAGGAAAGGGAATTCTATCATGAATAAAACAGCAAAACGAGGCGTCCTGTTGTTCGTGCTCATCCTTGTGCTTGCGGCCGCCATGCCGCATCACGCGCTTGCGGAGGGCTTGCTGCTCACCCCTTCCTCGGGAGGGGGCCTGTTCGGGGAGGGAGGCGGCGCGACGGGCGGCTCCATCGACGTTTCGACGGCCTCGTTGGGTTACATCACGCTTCAATACAGCGACGGGACCTCCGCTTCGATGAAAGCGGGTGTGAGCTTCAACGGCGGAAGCTGGTCTTACTACAGCTATTCGATGGGCAAAACGAAGAAGCTTGAGCTCACCG
Source organism: uncultured Clostridium sp. (assembly GCA_964546125.1). Lineage (GTDB taxonomy): Bacteria > Bacillota > Clostridia > Christensenellales > CAG-138 > Phil1. The sequence goes on along the minus strand of CAZJIS010000092.1, from coordinate 3,926 downwards.
GCGGCAGCGGCAGCTACACGGTGGCGCTTTTCAAGAAGGTGAGCGGCAACTATGTGACGGTCGCAAGCGCAAGCTTCACCGCGCTCATTTCGGGCACGACGCCCGCCGGCGCGCCGAACATCTTTGGCGGGGGGACTTCATCGGCCTATGCGCAGTCTTCGCAATATGCGCAATACCTCGACAGCACGGGGGAGATCTCCTTTTATGCAAACGACTCGGTCAGCAAAAAAGCGGCGGCGCTGTGCAAGGGCCTCAAGGACGATCAGTCCCGCATCCGCGCGATCTACAATTTCATTGCCCGCAATTTCAAATACGATTACGATTTTGCGTATCGGGTGATTTCGGGGCAGATTCGCACCTATACGCCGAACCCCGTGACGATCCTTTCCAACAAAAAGGGCGTATGCTATGATTTTTCCTCCCTGTTTGCGGCGATGTGCCGCTCCCAGGGCATCCCCTGCAAGCTCGTCAAGGGCTACAGCACAAAGATCAGCGGCTACCATGCTTGGAACAGCGTTTACGATGCAAAGACCGACGCGTGGTATACCGTGGATCTGACGCTTGCCGTGTGCCGAGGCAACAAAACCGCCTCGCGTTTTTCGGGCTGCTACATGAGCAATAAATATTACACGCCGCGCGGCAGCGTGTGAGCGATGCAAAACACGGGGGGAAGCGGTCAAATCCGCCCCTTGCACGCTTGAACAGTGACAATTGCAAGCATTTATTGGAAAAATCGCCGCAGCGCGATTGTCAAGCGCTGCTTGCGCGTGTATAATATGGTAAACGTACATTTCTCAGATGTGCCATCATTATTTGTTTGAAAAAGGAGGGTTTCACTATGGCTTATTGTGTGAACTGCGGCCAGCAGTATGAAGACGGCGCGAGGTTCTGCCCCGCATGCGGCGCGGCATCCGAACAGCCGGCATCCGCTCAGGGATACCAGGCCCCTTCCGGCCAGGGCAGCTACCAGCAGCAGAGCTATCAGCAGCCCAACCAAGCGGCCCAGCCTACGGCCGGCGCGTTCACTGGCGACAAGACCATGGCAATCCTTGCCGTGATCATCCCGATTTTGTTCTTCCTGCCGCTCGTGTCGGGCGAAAAGAACGAGTTCGGCAAATTCTGGGCGAACCAGGCGCTGCTCTTGCTGCTGCTCAACGTGATCACCTATGTGACGACCTTCATTTTGATCGGCTTCCTGATCGGCATCGTCGCGTTCGTGTTCTACATCATGTGCATCATCGCGGTGGTCAAGGGCGAAATGAAGCCCATGCCCCTCGTCGGCGGCATCACGATCATCAAGTAATTTCACCGATACTTGCCGGCCCCGCTTCAAGCGGGGCCGCTTCTTGTTGCCATCCGCACCCCGCGCGGGTACAATAAGCAGGGGAGGTGAGCGGATGTATTCATTCGCCGCGCTGTTCGCGGGCGTTTTGATCGCCGGGATGGTGGCGCTCAACGGAGCGCTTTCGAACCATTACGGCGTTTATTTCGCGACGATGCTCATCCACCTCGCGGGCCTCGCGTTCATTTTGCCGCTGTGCCTTTGGCGGCGGGAGAAGCTCTTTACGCGCGGCGTGCCGTGGCATCTCTACCTCGGCGGGCCGATGGGGGTGCTGATCACCGTGTGCAACAACCTCTCGTTCGGGCGCATCAGCGTTTCCTCCATGCTGGCGCTTGGGCTTTTCGCGCAGGGCCTCATGGGCCTTGCCGTCGACCGTTACGGCCTCATGGGCATGCCCCGCCGCCCGTTTGGCGCAAAGAAACTTTTCGGCCTCGCGCTCACGCTCGCGGGCATCGCCGTGATGACGGATACGTTCGACGTTCTTGCCGTGTCGGTCTCGCTGATCGCAGGCGGAGTGCTGCTGCTCTCGCGCACGGTCAACGCGCGCCTTGCGGAGCGCACAAGCCTTTCGGTGAGCACGTTTTTCAACTACTTTGTCGGTTTCCTTTGCGCGCTGCCCGTGGCGTTTGTGCTCGGCGCCGGGGAAGCGGGGCTTGCCGCCCCCTTCTCGCCGCACATTTGGATGTACCTTGGCGGCGGCGTGGGCGTTTGCGTGGTGCTCCTTCTCAACTTCACCGTCACGCGGGTATCGGCGTTCGGTCTGTCGCTGTTTTTATTCATCGGGCAGGTGTTCGCGGGGCTGCTCATCGACGTGCTGTTCCTTGACGCGTTCTCGCCGCGCCTGCTTTGGGGCGGCGTGCTCGTCGCCGCCGGGCTGGTTGCGAATGTGATGATCGAGCGCAAAGAAGGGCGGGCGTAGCGCCTCATACGACTGGCCGCGCAAAAGCCGCGCGCCGAGCGGCATATATATGTTATAATTACGAAAAACAATAACTTTGATGCCGACGATTGGGAAGGAAGCGTGTGAACATGAAGAAAGACAAACCCGGGGCCGCGCAGGAGCCGCTGCTCTGGCACGACCGCAAGCGCATTTTGGGGATGCCCATAAGCTTCACGCGGTATGAGGTGGACGAAAGCAGGCTCACCATGCGCCGCGGCCTTTTGCGCACGGAGACCGATGAGCTTTTGCTCTACCGCGTGCTCGACATCAAAATGGTGCGCACGTTTGGCCAGAAGCTCCTTGGCGTGGGCACGCTCGTGCTCTATTGCCAGGACCGGAGCACCAACGTGCTCGAGCTTATGAACATCCGCAAGCCCGAACAGGTGCGCAAGTTCCTCAGCCGCATCGTTGAGCGCGAGCGCAACGACAAGGGCGTAACCGGGCGCGAAATCTATGGCATGACGAGCATCACCATGCAGGGCGACCCCTCGCGCAGCTTCGTCGATGTGGACGGGGACGGCATCCCCGACTAAAGCGGAACAAAGCCGCCCGGTCAGCCCTTGGTATGGTGCTCGAAATAGCGCGCCAGCACCGCAAGGCTCTCCTCGCGCAGCACGCCCGCGCTTACCTGCGGCTTCCAGGGCGACTGCCCGAACACGACGCGGCTGCACTCCGCGCCCTCTTCGCCGAGCAACCCGCACAAATCCACATCGCTTGCCGCATATACGAGGCGGCCGAGCCTGGTCCACACCATGGCCCCGCAGCACATGAAGCAGGGCTCGCAGCTTGAATAAAGCGTATATTCGCGCAAGTCCGCAATGTTCGTTTGCGCGCAAAAGCGCCGGAGCAAGCCCAATTCCGCGTGGAAGGTGGGGTCGAAGCCGGTGTAAATTTGGTTTTCGTTGGTAAAAACGATTTCCCCGGCCTTAACGAGCACCGCGCCGAACGGCTCATTCCCATGTTCAACCGCCTGTTCGGACAGGCGGATTGCCTCGCGCATGAACAGTTCATCTCGGTCCATCTGCCGTTTCCTCCGCTTTTCATCGTATTTTTTTCGTTCCCGGCCGGCTTTTGCCCCGATCTCCCCCAAGCTTATTTTGAAAAAATCTCCATAGGCTTGCCCACGGGCAAAAAGGTTCTTCCGAAATGGTTGTTGAGCACATTTGCGCCGCTGCCGTAAAAGGACAGCAGCGCAATGCCAAGCTCCGCGGCCGCCGCCATGTTGTGGAAAACTTCATGCACAGGGCCTTCGGAGATGAAGTTACTCACCGCAAGGCCGATGAACAGAGCATCGATCAGCACGAAAATGAAAAACAGCACCTTGTTGGTCTGCGTTGCGCCAATGGTCAAAAACAAGGTGAGGAACAGATAGCCCAAAAAGGCGAAGGCCATTTGGCGCGGGTCGGCGCTTGCTTTGAGCGCTTCGCCCAGCACGCCCGCCCCGATGAGCCACGAAAGCGCCATGCCGAGCCAGAAAAAGCCATAAGCGCAAAAGGCCGTAGCGCCGAACACATTCTTCTTTTTGTAATCGAGCGCGCCCGCCGCAAGCTGCGCGAGCGCGCCAAGAAAGACCGCCCAGGGCAAAACATAGGATATGCCGTTGGTGATGCCGAGCTTCTGGCTCGCGGCGACCAAGGTGACCAT
>CAZJIS010000091.1:0-5473 GCA_964546125.1 uncultured Clostridium sp. | reverse complement strand
CGCCGGGGATCTTGCCCACGCTGTACATCTTTTCTTCAAACTCCACGCTCAGCGGGAGAAAATCCACGCCCGCGCGCGGTTCTTTTGCAACCGTGGCGCAAACGAGCACGGCGGTGTCGCCGCAGCGCACGAGGGCCGAACCTCCCGCCTGCTCCGCATACTTGCCGGTCTCGACGCTCACGACCCTGCCGGCCAGTTCCATTGAGAACTTTCTTTCCATTTCCTTCTCCTTTGTGTCTTCTCATTTCATTATAACCAATTAATTATATCTTAAGTTATTGGAATTTGCATCAACTATTTGAAAAATGCCGCGAAAGAGCGGGAAATCCTGCATCCCGCTTGATTGACAAAACGCGCGCAAGGCATTATAGTGATTACGTATTGTTGAATATTGTTTGCGGCTGTGTCCGCAAAGCGTTCTTATCAGGCTTTTGAGCAGAGAATGTCGCTTCCCGTAAGTCGTATTTTATGATACAGGCCGTTGCGTATTGAGACGGGCGGCAAACCGGGTTTTCCGGCCCGGTGCATAAAATATCGACGCCGCGGGATAGCAAAGCTACGGGCTTTCGCATGCGCGGGCCCTATTTTTTTTGCAAACGGATGGGCAAAGCCCAAAATCGACCGACCCGGGAAAGAAAGAACCACCGATGGAATACTTCGACCTGCTCTCGGAGCAGATGCAAGCGACGCTCGCCGCCGCCAATTATGTGACCCCCACGCCCATTCAGGACCAAACGCTCAAGCCCTTGCTTGAGGACCGCGACCTCGTGGGCATCGCCCAGACCGGCACGGGCAAGACCGCGGCTTTCGCCGTGCCCGTGATCGAAAAGCTTTTGTGCGAAAACAAAAAAGTGCAGGCCATCGTGCTTTGCCCCACGCGCGAACTCGCACAGCAGACGACGGCCGTATTTCGCAAGCTTTCGGCCCACAAGCCGCTGCGCACGGTTTGCATTTACGGCGGGCAGTCGCCCAACGTGCAGATCCGCGCGCTGCGCGCGGGAGCGCAGATCATCGTGGGCACGCCCGGGCGCGTGCGCGATATGATCGAGCGCAATGTGCTCAAGCTCGCCAACGTGCGCGTCGCCATCCTCGACGAGGCGGACGAGATGCTCGACTTCGGCTTTTTGCCGGACATTAAGAACATCATGTCCTATGTGACCGGCAAGCACCAGACCTTGCTCTTCTCCGCCACGATGAATGGCGAGGTCGCGAAGGTTGCCCGCCAGTTTTTGCAAAATCCCCTGCGCGTAGAGATCGGCGCGCGCAATGAGCCGGTTGAAACCGTGGCGCAGACCTTCATCATGGCTGAAGAGCCGATGAAGACCGGCGTCGTGAAATACGTGCTCGGTGAGACCAAGCCGCGCCTCACGCTCGTTTTTTGCAACACGCGCAGCCGCGTGCGCCATGTGACGGCGGCGCTCAACCGCCAGGGCATCGCGGCGGACTGTTTGCACGGCGACATGACCCAAAAGCAGCGCGACATCATCATGGGCAATTTCCGCAGCGCCAAGAGCACCGTGCTCGTGGCAACCGACGTCGCCGCGCGCGGCATCGACGTCATGGACATCGACCTTGTGATCAACTACGACGTGCCCGATAAGCCCGATTATTACGTCCACCGCATCGGCCGCACCGGCCGCGCGGGCCACCGCGGCCTTGCCTGCACGCTCATCAGCGACCGCGACAAGGCGCGCATGCAGGAGATCAAAAAACAATACCGCATCGTGGAAGCGAACTGATTCGCCGTATAACAAAAAAGCCTTGCTCTGCAAGGCTTTTTGCTCATACCGCGCGCTCCGCGCATCAGCACGCGCAGGCGTCTTTTGCCTTCCGGTCAAGGGCGCGGTTGCGGAAATAGACCAAAATGTTCAAGCTGAGGATCGCCGCATTGAGCACGTAGACGAACAGCACATACCATTTGAAATGGCCGCCCCAAAGCTTGGAGGCGATTCCGCACAAATAGCCCGTGAAGATCAAAACCAAAAACGGCAGGCTCTGCCCTTTGGCCGTCCCGGCGCGGTAGGCCTTCATGAGGTTCAGCGGCCAGGAACAGCCAAAGCACAGGAGCATTAAAATTTCGAGAAGTTCCGGCATCATTACCTCTGCACCCTGCCGCTGCCGTCGCCGCCCATGAGCTTTTCCACATCGGCGGCGTCCACACGGTTGAAATCGCCCGAGATAGAGTGCTTGAGGCAACTCGCAGCGACCGCGAACTCGAGCGCCTGTTGCCGGTTGTCATAATGGTTAAGCCCATAGATCAGGCCCGCCGCGAAGCTGTCCCCGCCGCCGACGCGGTCGACGATATCGCGGATTTCATATTTTTTCGAAACATAGAACCGCTCACGGTCGTTGAGGCAGGCGGCCCAGCCGTTCCAATCCGCGCTTTGGCTCTCGCGCAATGTGATGGCGATCAGCTTCATTCCCGGGTAAGCTTCGAGCACCTTGTCGCCGAGCATGCGGTATTTTTCGCGGTCGAGCTCGCCGGATTCGACGTTCACTTCGAGCGCGATGCCGAGGGCCTTTTGCACATCTTCCTCGTTGGCGATGGCGACATCCACAAATCCGACCAGTTCGCGCATGACTTCCGCTGCCTTTTTGCCGTATTTCCAAAGATTTTTGCGGTAGTTGAGGTCGCAGGAGACCGTGATGCCGCGGCGCTTTGCCTCCCTGACGGACTCGAGGGAGAGTTCCATCGCCGTTTGGGAGATGGCCGGCGTGATGCCCGTGATATGGAACCAGCCGATGCCCGCAAGCGCGCTTTCCCAATCGATATCGCCGGGCTTTGCAAGCGCGATAGACGAGTTCGCCCGGTCGTACAAAACCTTGGAGGGCATTTGGTTCGCGCCCCCCTCTAAGAAATAAATGCCCATCCTGCCCGGGCCGCAAAGGATGCGGGAGGTATCCACGCCAAACTTGCGCAGTTCCTTCACGCACTCATTTCCGAGCACGTTCTCGGGCAAAACCGTGAGATACGCAGCGTCCTCTCCGAAATTGGCGAGCGACACCGCCACGTTGGCCTCTCCCCCGCCATAGGTCGCCTCCATTACGGCACTTTGAAAAAAGCGTTCAAAACCGGGCGCTTTGAGGCGCAGCATGATCTCGCCGAAGGTTAAATATTTCATCGCAATCCCCCCTTACTTTTGCACCAGGTGCACGGCAAAGCCGCCGAATTCCTTTTTGAGGTACACGGCCACCATGGCGCCGTTCTTGTATTTTGCGGTTTCCATATCAATTTCATAGCCCGCGCGTTGAAGCTCCGCGATCGCCGCGCCGATGCGGTTCGTGCGCACGGCGATGTGCCCGTTCGCGCCGAGGTAGCGGCTTTTCATCACCTCGATCGAATCGGAGGAGAAGTTTGAGCTCGCGCCCGCTTTCATCGCAAAGCCGAACGCACGGCCGAATTCCGCGCAGACCCCTTCGGACTCTTCGGCGCTTTCGCAATTGATGCCGATGTGCCCGACCTCGAAGCCCAATACCGCGCGCCTTGCCAGCGCGCACAGCGCGGTGATCTTTGCGAAATTACCCTCGGCAATCTCTTTTTTCGGGCACACCCAGCTTCCGCCCACGGCGTGGACGAAGGGCGCGCTCAAATACTGCGCGAGGTTCTCCGCATCAACCCCGCCGGTGGGGATGAACCTCACGCCGCCAAACGGGCCGGAGAGCGCTTTCATCGCGTCAAGGCCGCCGTAGACGTTGGCGGGAAAGAATTTCACCACTTTGAGGCCGAGCTTCATCGCGGCCATAATCTCGCTTGGCGTCACGCAGCCGGGCGTCACGGGAATGTTCTTTTCGACGCACCACGCGACGACCTCTTCGTCAAACCCGGGCGAAACGATGAACTGCGCCCCCGCCGCAACGGCGGTTTGGCACTGTTCGAGCGTGACGACCGTGCCCGCGCCCGCGAGCATGCCGGGTACTTGGGCGGCTGCGGCCGCAATCGCGTCGCGCGCGGCGGCGGTGCGGAAGGTGATCTCCATCACATCGATACCGCCGGCGAGTATCGCCTTGGCGGTGGGAACCGCATCCTCCGCCCGGTCCAGCACGACCACCGGCACCACGCCGGCATTTGCTATACGGTTCAAAGCATCCATACGAAAAGCGCCTCCTTAGGCTTCAAGCGGCAGCTCGATGCCGCAGTCAGCGGCAAGGCCGCGCAAGGATTCTTCCACATCGGCGGGCAGCTCGAGGCCTTGTTCAAAGGCGATGTCATACTTGCCCCATTCGATCTCGCCCGGGGTATAAACGCGCGTAGAGCCTTTGGCCTTGGGTGCGTCGCGCAGGGTTTTTGCCATATCTTCGACGCGGTCGGCAATCTTCTCCTGCCCGAGGAAAAGCGAGGGGTTGATGGCGATGAACGTATGGCAGACGTTGTTGGGCTTTTCCATTTCAAAGCACCACGAAACGATTTCGCCGCCCATCGAGGTGCAGCCGCCCGAGAGGATGCCCGTGAGAAGCTCCACCATTACCGAGAGGCCGTAGCCTTTGTGCGCCGCCATCGGCTGCATCGCCCCTTCTTCGGGGTAATGGCTCGGGTCGGTGGTAGGAAGGCCGTCCCTATCGACGATCCATGTGGGCGGGATCTCTTTGCCGTCTCTTCGCGCCTGCACAACTTTGAGCGAGGCGACGTTGCTCATCGCAATGTCGAGGAAGACGCTCGGCGTGCTGTTGGCGGGCGCGGCGTAAGCAAACGGGTTGTTGCCAAGCAGCATCCCCCGCGCGCCGGGCGCCGTCATGTTCGGGTCGACGTTGGACATGCAAAGGCCGATGAGCCCCTCTTGAGCGGCGATGTTCGCATAATACCCCGCCGCCCCAAAGTGGCAGCTGTTGCGCACGGCAACAATCGCGATGCCGCACGTTTTTGCCTTTTTGCACGCAAGCTTCATCGCCTGCACGGAGGGGATCATACCCAGAGCGCGGTGCGCATCCATGAGAGCATAGGCCGGCCCCTCGGCGATGACCTCCGGCTCCGCGCCGATATCGATGCCGCCCGCGCGGAACTTGCGGATGTAGTTATGCAGGTTCTTCGTGCCGTGGGAGTGGGTGCCAAACGCATCGGTCTGCGTGAGCACGCGCGCCGTAATCGCGGCATATTCTTCTTTCATGCCTTGGGCGACGAGCGCCGCCTTGCAAAACGTTTCTAAATTTCCCAGTTTAATCTTTGCCATTTCACTTAACCTCGCAATTCAAATTCAAATGCCCCAGAACGCGGAGAAGCCGCCATCCACGGGGATGACCGCGCCGTTGATGAACGACGCCGCCTCGGAACACAGAAAGATGACCGGCCCCGCCATCTCCTCCGGCTCGCCATAGCGGCCCATAGGGGTTTTAGCGAGCACGCGCTCGCCGCGCGCGGTCGGGGCGCCGTTTTCCTGCTGCATCAAAAACCGGTTCTGCTCGGTGAGCAAAAAGCCCGGGGCAATCGCGTTGACGCGGATGTTCTGGCCGTAATTCAGGTTGAAGTGGGTGGCCATCC
>CAZJIS010000090.1:0-5529 GCA_964546125.1 uncultured Clostridium sp. | reverse complement strand
GCGCGGCGGTCGGTTTCGCGGTCGGCGCGGCGGTCGGTTTCGCGGTCGGCGCGGCGGTCGGTTTCGCGGTCGGCGCGATTGTCGGCTTCGCGGTCGGCGCGGCCGTCGGTTTCGCGCCCGGCGCGGCGGTTGGCGCGGCGGCCGGCTCCTCCGTTACCGGCTGCCCCGCGGTCGCCTGCACAGGCTCGGCGGGCAAGTCCGCGGGTCCGGCGTCCTGCGTTGCGCTCACAATCGGTTCTGCGGTGGGTTCATCCAAGAGGATCGGCTCCTCTCCAAGATCAATAACGGCGTGCTCCACGCAGCCGGCGATCATCATCACAAGCGCAAGCAGCGCCGCAAAGAGGGCGATGCGCGCGGGCATTCTACGGCCGTTTTTGCGTGTATGTTTCATCGAACGTACCTCCCGTGTTTTGATGCCGTATTTATACCTTTCACGGGAGCGCGCGTCAACCCGAGGATCGCTGGGTGAATTCCCAGCGTGTTTTCGGATTTCAAAAAAGCCCGCAGCGCGGGCGTTGCGCGGCGGGCCGGGTGGAAAAAACGGCCTTGCTTTACAGCATCAACCAAGCTTTTCTTCAATGATTTCCGCCCAATCGGCCTTGTCCGCCGCGCCGAGGATGGCCTTGCCGACAGGCTCGCCTTTGCTGTTGAGGAACACGGTTGTCGGCACTGCGGTGACCTTTTTTAAATACGCGCCGAACATCGCCGCCGTGGGGATGATGTGCGTGTAGTTCGCGCCGGTGCTCTCGATGATCGAGAGCGCATCCGCAAGCATTTTTTCATCCAAGCGGCCTTTTGCGTCCGTCACGTCGATCACAATGCCCACGATTTGGAAGCCCTTTTCGCCATATTCCGCATTGAGCTCGGCAAGTTCGGGCATTTCGTTGACGCAGGGCGAGCATGTAGTGGCCCAGATGTTGACCATGGTGAGCGTATAATCGGCAAACAGGTCGTTTGTGACTTCGTTGCCAAGCGTATCCTTCGCTTTGAACTCTCCGAACAGAGGTACGCCTGGCTCAACCGCGGCGGGGGTGAACGCACCCGCGCCGGGGGCAACCGCCGCGCAGCCCACAAGCAACGCCGCGAGCAGCGCCGCAAGCACGGCGTTGCGCAGCCGGATGAACGTGCGGTAGCGGAACTGTTGCTTCATGCCATGACCTCCTTGTATCTATAATATACTTATAACGGCTCGCAGGGCGGCCTGTCAACCCCCGGTTGCCCAATCTCCGTTTTTTAACAAACCGGCATAAAAATCCCCGGCAAAAGCCGGGGGTAGAAGTCCTTTGTTTTTTAAGCGCCCGCGCGCGGCAAGGCTGCGCCGAACGCCTCCGCGCAATGCGCGCCGGCGCGCGCCCCGCAGGCGAGGCTTTGCGCCATGTGCACGAGAAAATCCTGTACGTTGGTCACAAGACTTTTAACGCTCAGGCTCCCGCGGTCGTGCAGCTTGTTGACCGCAAACTCCGAAATATCCACGCTGTAAAAATACACGGGGCGCACTTGGCCGCCCGCGAGCTGCCACGAAGGCGTCATGTTGCCCGTGGCGATAGAGTGCAGCTGCGTTGCAAGGCCGATGACGGTCGTCGCCCTTTTGGTGTGGGCGCGCATGGCGTTTTGCGCCTCATATACATCCGAAATCACGCCGGGCAAGGGTCCGTCGTCGCGGATGGAACCTGCGAGTACATAGGGCACATTCTTTTGGGCGCAGGCGGCAAGGATGCCGTCGGTGATGTTCTCCCTGCGCAAAAGCGCCTCGATGGAACCTGCCTCGCGCGCGCGGTTGATGGCGTCAAGGTGATGGTAATGCCCGTTGTAAATCAGTTCCTTCGAATAAATATCCTGCCCGAGCGCCGTGTGGAAAAGCGCCGCCTCAAGGTCATGCGTCGCGAGCGCGTTGCCCGCGAAGATCGCATCCGCATAGCCCGCGCGTATGAGGTCCGCCATCGCGCGGCGGGCGTTGCGGTCAAAATCGACGGCGGGGCCGAGCACCCAAACGATGTGCCCGTGCTCGCGCTCGAATCGGAGAAGCTCCGCAAGCTGGTCGTAATCCTGCGAGCTCGCGGTTTCACGCGAGCGCTCGGTGCGAAACGCAAACGCCTGGCGCGCTTCTTCCTTTTGCGCGAACGCATCGCTAAAAATATAAACGCCGTTTGAAAGGTCTTCCGCGCGGCCCACGACCACAGCTTCCCCGCGGCGCACGTTTCGCGCTTCCACCGCCACGGGCCGCCCCGCGCGCACCACCGCGCAACAATCCATGCGCGCGGCCTCGATGAGCTTCCACTCCCCGCCAAGCTTAAAATACTCGGGGTAAATGGTGGTTGCGTAAAAATCCGCGGGCACTATGCCATCCGCCGGCGCGGGCACGGTGCGCGCATCGGGCGCATTGACGAACGCCGAACCGGCAAAATCCGGCGCATTGTATTTTGGCAATTGAAACATGGTTTGCTCCTCCCATTCCTTCTGATCAAGCCTTTCTTAGGGGAGCATAACAGATAAAAAAACAGGATGAAACACAGAACGCAATCCGTACACCCATCCCGGTTATACCAGCTTTTATTAGGCTTTATAATGGTTTTCTACCGTACTTTATGCAATACGGTTCTTATGAAATAAAATATATCAGGCTGCGCGCGCGTAGCCGAACAGCAGCGGCAGCATGCGCGCGGCGTAGTTTTTGAGCGAATAGCCGCCGCCGGAGATGCACCAATCGTAGAGCAAAGCGCGTTCAAGCATGGCGTAGGCGTTGACGAGTTCGACCACCGTGAACGCGGCGCTCAGTTCCCCGCGGGCGATGCCTTCGGAGGCGATGCTGCGTAAAAGGCGGTAATAAACGCGGTTGTGATCGAGCAGGTGCTTATCCCCGCGCGTAATGAGCTGGGAAGAGTAGAGCCGCGCGAGCAAGTCGAGGGAAACGCTGTTCTCGATCATGCCGAACAGCTCGCCGTTGAGGAACATGAGCTTATCAAAAGCATGCGCTTCGGGCGAAAGCTCGCCCATCAGGGAGAGGTATTTTTCATCAAACAGGTAGGAAAGGGTCGAGAGCAGCGCATCCTTCCCCTCAAAATAATGGTAGAAGGAGCCGCGCGAGGTTCCCGAAGCTTCGATGATTTCCTCGACGGTGGTGTCGTCATAACCCTGCTCGTAGAAAAGCTTCCAGGCTGCGGCGACGATCTTGCCCTTGGTGTTGCGCGCTTTTTTCTTTGCCACGGAAAGCCTCCTTTTCACGCAGGGGCGCGCCTGTGTGCGCGCCCCTGCGATAATGCGCCGCTGGCGAAACCCTTCGGGACGCTATCAAATTGCCCCGCAAGCCGTTCCCTAAATGGGTTCTTAGGGTCTGCGGCCCTAAGCGGGGCCGCGCCGCCTACGCGATCGTGAGCGCAAGCTCCATCATGGCAGTAAAGGTGTTTTGGCGCTCCTGGCTCGTGCATTCCTCGCCGGTGACGAGGCTATCGGAGATGGTGCACACGCAAAGCGCGTTCTTGCCCGCGCGCGCGGCGGTGAGGTAGAGGGCGGCCGCTTCCATTTCGACCGCGAGCGCGCCGAGCTTCCCCCATTCGAGGGTGCGGCCGGCGTCGTCGTAAAACGTGTCGCTCGAGAGGATGTTGCCGACCTTGTAGACCAGGCCCATGCGCTCGGCCTCGGCGGCCGCGGCGTGCACGAGCTTCCAGCTCGCCGTGGGCGCGAGGGTTCCGGGCAGCGCATATTGCGCGGCGAAGTTGGAGTTGGTGGAAGCGCTCATGCCGATGACGATGCTGCGAAGCGGTAAATCGGGGCTGATGGCGCCGGCGGAACCTACGCGGATGATGTTTTCCACCCCATAGAAGTTAAAAAGTTCGTAAGCATAGATGCCGATGGCGGGCATGCCCATGCCGCTTGCCATGACGGAAACGCGCTTTCCCCGGTAAAAGCCGGTGTAGCCGTGCACGCCGCGCACGTTGTTGACAAGCTCGGCGTTTTCAAGGTAGGTTTCGGCGATGAACTTCGAGCGCAAAGGGTCGCCGGGCATGAGCACGGTTTTTGCAAAATCCCCTTCTTTGGCGCTGATGTGCGGTGTGGGTATGGGCATGATTCTTCCCTCCATATGATGATGATCGTGTTAAGGCGCAGTCAGTTGCGAAGCGCCTTGGGCTTTGCGAGGATTTCGGCGTAGAGAAGGCCGCGCGCGAGGTCTCCGGGGGTATTGAGCGCAAGGCCATAAGGGAGCGCCCGTTTCTTTTGGCCAAGGGCATAGGCGTCCTCATCGGGCGCCGAATCATCGGCAAACGGCTCTTCGGCCTCGCAATCCCCGGATAGGCCGGTGATGCTGGTTTCAGCGTGCGTGTGGGCCGATTCGCTCGAGGCTTTGACGATATGGCGCAGGCTGGGTTTTGCGGCGCTGAGCGTGCCTGTGCCGCGCGCCCCCTCCGTGGAATCGCCCTCGCCGCTGCCGTAAGCGGCCATGCCCTCATGAGATTCGTAGGCAAGGCTGCCGCTCGTGAAGGTTTCCGCACGGCCGCGCCCGCAGCGCGTGCAGTAAACAGTGCCCGCGGCGTTCGCGTTGCCGCAGGTGCAGCGCCACGCATCCGGCCCGGGGCGCCCCATGCGAACGGAGGGTTGTGCGGTGCGGACAGCGGGCTGCATGGGCCGGGCCTGCGCGGGCTGCGCCGCGCGGGCCTCCGCCTCGCCGCGCAGGTTTGCCTGCGCGCTGCGCTGCCGCTGCACGGCCTTGGAGTAAGCGTTGGCGATCACGAGCCCGATGATGAGGAGAATGACGATCGTCGGCATAGCGCGGCCTCCTTTCCCGATCGGCGCGAATCAAAGCGCCGGTTTCTCATTCCTTTTTCTCTGTATACCCGGCGCCGGAGATGGTTTCGCGCATCTTCGTATCCGAGATGACGTTTTGCATGTTGTAATAATCCATCACGCCGAGCTTGCCGTCGCGGAAAGCCGTGGCGATGGCCTTTGGCACCTCGGCCTCGGCTTCGATCACGCGCGCGCGCATGCCCTGCACTTCGGCCTTGTTCTCCTGCTCCTGCGCAACGGCCATCGCGCGGCGCTCCTCGGCCTTAGCCTGGGCGATGCGCTTATCGGCCTCGGCCTGGTCGATCTGAAGCTGCGCGCCGACGTTGCGGCCAACGTCCACATCGGCGATGTCGATCGAGAGAATCTCGAAGGCGGTGCCCGCGTCAAGGCCCTTGTTGAGCACGGTTTGGGAGATAAGGTCGGGGTTCTCGAGCACGTCCTTATGGCTTGCCGAGGAGCCGACGGTGGTGACGATGCCCTCGCCGATCCTCGCGATGATGGTCTCCTCGCCCGCGCCGCCCACAAGGCGGTCGATGTTGGCGCGCACGGTCACGCGCGCCTTGGCGCGCAGTTCGATGCCGTCCTTGGCGATGGCGGCGATGACCGGCGTTTCGATTACCTTGGGGTTGACGCTCATCTGCACGGCGTTCAACACATCGCGCCCTGCAAGATCGATCGCGCAGGCGCGCTCAAAGTCGAGCGGGATGCCCGCGCGCTGCGCGGCGATGAGGGCGTTGACCACGCGGTCCA
>CAZJIS010000089.1:0-5577 GCA_964546125.1 uncultured Clostridium sp. | reverse complement strand
AACGCTGTCGAAGCGATTTTTTTATGCGCCTTTGCCCGCTCCCACCGCACGCCGCGCGATGCGGAGCTGATTAACGCCGGCATGAGCGGCGGCTATGTGGGGCTGGAGATTCAAACCGCCGCGGGATCGCGCCTGATCGAAATTAAGCTTCGCGACGGTGCGAACAAGGAGATTTTCGTCGACCGGCTCGCTTGCAGGCGCAGCGGCGAATTGATGGGCGTGATGAACGCCGTGATGTTCTCCCCCGAGGATTTAGAGCTTGTCAAGGGCGCGCCCGCCGAGAGGCGGCGCTTCCTCGACATGGAGCTGAGCCAGTTCCGCCCGGCGTATTTTTTCGCTTTGCAGCGCTACAACAAGGCGCTGCGCGAAAGGAACGCCCTCTTGCGCCCCGAAGCCGTACGCGCGCGCACGGGCGAGGCGCTGCGGCGCGAGCTGTATGTGTGGGACGAGCAGCTCATCACGCTCGGGGCGGACATCATCTTAAAGCGCGCCGCGTTCATTGAAAAGCTCGGCGGGATCGCCGCGCGTTTGCACCATGAAATTTCTGCGGGGCGCGAGGCGCTCACCATCCGCTATGACCCCGATGTACGCCTGACGGACGCCGGCCCGGAGGATGCGCTTGCCGAGGCGCTTTACGCGAGCGTTTCGGAAGATATCCGCCGCGGCTACACCACCGTGGGGCCGCACAGGGACGACATCGACATTTCCCTTTCCGGCGGCAGCGTGCGCACGTTCGGCTCGCAGGGCCAGCAAAGAACGGCCGCGCTCTCGATGAAGCTTTCCGAACTCGAACTTTTGCGCGAGGATC
Source organism: uncultured Clostridium sp. (assembly GCA_964546125.1). Lineage (GTDB taxonomy): Bacteria > Bacillota > Clostridia > Christensenellales > CAG-138 > Phil1. The sequence goes on along the minus strand of CAZJIS010000089.1, from coordinate 4,769 downwards.
GGGGGGAGCCTCCGGTGCTTCTGCTCGACGATGTGTTGAGCGAGCTTGATGAGCGCCGCCAGCGCGCGCTGCTCGAGGCGATGCGGGACTGCCAGAGCTTTTTAACCTGCACGAGCCTTGAAGGTTTAAAACGCGCGGGAATGGACATGAAGAATATACCGGCCTTTCGCTGTGAAAACGGCACGCTGACGGCTGTATAGAGAGTTTTATAAATTCGGAAGTTTAGGACGGGAGAGAACCAACGATCATGAGCAACCATACCGATTACGGCGCCTCGCAGATCCAGGTGCTCGAAGGGCTCGAGGCGGTCAAACGCCGCCCGGGCATGTACATCGGCTCTACCGATGTGCGGGGGCTGCACCAACTTGTTAAGGAGCTTGTGGACAACGCCATCGACGAGGCGATGGGCGGCTACTGCGACCACATCGAAATCACCATCCACAAAGATAACGCCGTCACCGTTTCGGATAACGGCCGCGGCATCCCCGTGGGCATGCACGAGAAAATGCAAAAATCCGCCCTCGAGGTGGCGCTCACCGTGCTGCACGCGGGCGGCAAATTCGGCGGCACGGGCTACAAGGTTTCGGGCGGCCTGCACGGCGTGGGGCTGAGCGTCGTCAACGCGCTCTCCTCGCAGCTGCACGTTGAGGTGCGGCGCGACAACCAGATTTATTCGCAGGATTATGTCAACGGCGACCCGCTCGCCCCCGTCGCCGTCGTGGGCGCTTATGAAGGGGAAGAGAGCGGCACGCGCGTGAAGTTCCTCGCCAACAGCGCCATCTTCGATGAAGTGAACTTTCATTTCGAAACGCTTGCCGATCGCATGCGCGAGCTCGCCTTCCTCAATGCGGGGCTTCGCATCACCGTGACCGACGAGCGCGTCGGCGAGGGCGAGAGCCCCGCAGTGAAGAGCTTCCACTACGAGGGGGGCATCGTGAGCTTCGTGCGCCACATCAACCGCAAGAAAACCGTGCTGCACGACGAGCCGATCTACATTTATTCTTCGCGCGACAACCGCGAGAAGCTCGAGTGCGCGACGCTCGAGGCCGCCATTCAATACAACGACGATTACAACGAAAACGTTTTTACGTTTGCGAACAACATCAACACCATTGAAGGCGGCAGTCACCTTGTGGGTTTCCGAAGCGCGATGACGCGCGCGGTCAATGATTACGCAAAAAAGTATAAATATTTAAAAGAGAGCGACGAGGCCCTCAAGGGCGAGGATATCCGCGAGGGGCTCACGGCCATTCTGAGCGTGAAGCTCGAGGAGCCGCAGTTCGAGGGGCAAACGAAAACGAAGCTTGGCAACGCCTACATCCGCTCGATGGTCGATTCCGCCGTGAGCGACGGCCTCACGGTTTACCTTGAGGAACACCCGCAGGTCGCAAAGCTCATCCTCGAAAAGTGCATCACCGCCGCGCGCGCGCGCGACGCCGCGCGCAAGGCGCGCGAGCTGACCCGGCGCAAGACCGCCCTCGATTCAACCGCTTTGCCCGGCAAGCTTGCCGACTGCACCGAAACCGACCCCGCCAAGTGCGAGATATTCCTCGTTGAGGGGGACAGCGCCGGCGGCAGCGCCAAGCAGGGGCGAAACCCCGCCTATCAGGCGATTTTACCGTTGCGCGGCAAGATCCTCAACGTTGAAAAAGCGCGCATGGATCGTATTCTGGGCAACAACGAGATCAAATCCATGATCACGGCCTTCGGCGCGGGCATCGACGACGAGTTCGATGTCACAAAGCTTCGCTACCATAAAATCGTGTGCATGACCGACGCGGACGTCGACGGCAGCCACATCCGCATTTTGATGCTCACGTTCTTTTTCCGCCACATGCGCCCGCTCATCGAACAGGGCTATGTTTACATCGCCCAGCCGCCGCTCTACCGCGTTTCGCGCAGCGGCAACATCTGGTATGCCTACTCGGATGAAGAGCTTGGCGCGACGCTCGAGCGCATCGGCCGCGAGCCAAAGCCCCTCATCAACCGCTACAAGGGCCTTGGCGAAATGAACCCTGAGCAGCTGTGGGAAACCACGATGGACCCCGAACGGCGCATCATGCTGCGCGTCAATTTGGAGGACGCGATGCGCGCCGATGAGATCTTCACCGTTTTAATGGGCGACAAGGTGGATCCAAGGCGCGAGTTCATCGAGCAGAACGCGAAGCTAGTGACAGACCTTGATGTATAATAGAGGTACGATATGGACGAAAAATTGACCCCCCGCATCCGCCCCCTCGACATTGAGGAGGAAATGAAGAAGAGCTTCATCGCCTACGCGATGGCGGTCATCGTCGACCGCGCTCTGCCCGATGTGCGCGACGGCTTAAAGCCCGTGCACAGGCGCATCCTCTATTCGATGGAAGAGCAGGGCTTCACCGCCGACAAGCCCTTCCACAAGAGCGCGCGCATCGTGGGCGATGTTCTTGGCAAATACCACCCGCACGGCGACAGCTCGGTGTATGACGCGATGGTGCGCCTCGCGCAGGATTTCAACACGCGCTATATGCTCATCGAAGGGCAGGGCAACTTCGGCTCGGTCGATGGGGACAGCGCCGCGGCTATGCGCTACACCGAAGCGCGCCTTTCAAAGCTTTCGAACGAGATGATGGCCGACATCGGCAAGAACACGGTGGACTTTTACCCAAACTTCGACGAAACGCTCATGCAGCCCACGGTTTTGCCCAGCCGCTACCCGAACCTTTTGGTCAACGGCTCGGGCGGCATCGCCGTCGGCATGGCGACGAACATTCCCCCCCATAACCTTGGCGAGGTGGTCGACGCCTATGTCGCCATGATCGACAACCGCGACATCACCGTGGAAGAGCTCATGGCCTACATTCCGGGGCCGGACTTCCCCACCGGCGCCACCATCATGGGCAACGCCGGCATCCGCCAGGCCTACCGCACGGGCCGCGGCCGCGTGATCGTGCGCGCAAAGGCCGAAATTGAAGAGATGGCGGGCGGCAGAAGCCGCATCATCGTGACGGAGATTCCCTATCAGGTCAACAAGGCGCGCCTTGTTGAAAAGATTGCCGAGCTCGTGCACGACCGCCGGGTGGAGGGCATTTCCGCGCTGCGCGACGAAACGGACCGCCACGGCATGCGCATCGTCATCGAACTCAAGCGCGATGTGAACGCCAACGTCATTTTAAACCAGCTCTACAAGCACACGCAGATGCAGGATACGTTCGGCGTCATCATGCTCTGCCTCGTCGACGGGGAACCGAAGGTTCTGAACCTGCGCGAGATGCTTTATTATTACCTGCGCCATCAGCGCGAGGTCGTCACCCGCCGCACGCAGTACGACCTCGACCGCGCGCGCGAGCGGCTGCATATTCTCGAAGGCCTCTTGATCGCGCTCGATAACATCGACGAGGTGGTCGACCTCATCAAACGCTCGGCGAGCGTGCCCGCCGCCAAAGCCAATTTGTGCGAGCGCTTCGGCCTTTCGGAGAAGCAGGCGCAGGCCATCCTCGATATGCGCCTCGCGCGCCTGACCGGCCTCGAGCGCGAGAAAATCCTCGAGGAGAGGGACGAATTGCGCCGCATCGTCGAATATTACGAAAGCATCCTCGCCGATGAAAATAAGCTGCTCGCGATCATCCGCGCGGAGGTGCTCGAGGTGCGCGCCAAATATGCCGACGAGCGCCGCACGGAGATTGCCCCGGCGAGCGACGACATCGACCTCGACGACATCATCCAGGAAGAGGACATGGCCGTCACCATGACCCATTTGGGCTATGTCAAGCGCCTCACGCCGGACACTTACCGCGCGCAGAACCGCGGCGGCAAGGGCGTGATCGGCCAGGCGACGCGCGAGGAGGATTTTGTGGAGCACCTTTTTGTGACGAGCACGCACAGCAACATCATGTTCTTCACAAACACGGGCCGCGCGTTCAAAATCAAGTGCTACAACCTGCCCGAGGCCGGCCGCACCGCAAAGGGCATGGCGATCGTCAACCTCCTGCAGCTTGCGGGCGGCGAGAAGATCACGGCCATGTTCCCGGTTAACGGCGCGGGAGAGGGCGAATACCTCGTGCTTGCAACGCGGCAGGGCGTGATTAAAAAAACGCCGATGAGCGATTTTGACAACATGCGCAAGACCGGCATCATCGCCCTTGGCCTGCGCGAGGAGGATGAACTCATTGGCGTGATGCTCTCGCGCGGGAACGACGAGTTCCTCGTTGGCACGAAAAACGGCAAGTGCATCCGCTTCCACGAAGACGACGTGCGCGCAATGGGCCGCACCGCGACGGGCGTGCGCAGCATTCTGCTCGACGAGGGCGACGAGGTCGTTGACGTGAACCCCATCGAAAAGGGCGCGACGGTGCTCTCCATCACCGAGGGGGGCATGGGCAAGCGCACCCCCGAGGAGCAGTATCCCCTGCAAAACCGCGGCGGCAAGGGCGTCATCGCCATGGCCATCAACGAAAAGACCGGCCCGCTTGCCTGCATGAAGATATGCAGCGGCGATGAGGATGTGCTGATGATCCGCGACGACGGCACGGTGATCCGCGTGCCGGTGGAGCAGATAAGTTTGATTTCGCGCAACACCCAGGGCGTGCGCCTCATGCGCATGGATGACGAGAGCCGCGTGGTGAGCGTGGCGCTGCTGCCGCATGAGGAGGAGGATGAAGAACCCGCCCCGGAGCAACCGGTTTCCGAATAAACGGCTGAACGGCGGGAGGCCCTCTCATCGCGAGGGGGCCTCTTTTTTGGCGGAAAAATTCAATGCGGAGGGGGTTGCACCCCGCGTTCTCTCCTAT
>CAZJIS010000088.1:2686-5613 GCA_964546125.1 uncultured Clostridium sp. | reverse complement strand
TGGTGGAAGCGCTTCCGCTCGATGGACTGGGGCTACAACGACCCCTGCTGCGTGCTTTGGCACGCGGTGGACGGCGACGGGCGCATTTACACCTACCGCGAGCTCTATGTGCGCGCGCTGCGCGCGGATGAAGTAGCGCAGCGCATGCGGGCGCTCTCCGAGGGCGAGGCGATCTCCTACACGGTTGCAAGCCCCGACATGTGGCAAAAGCGCGGCGCGCTGCTCAAAGCCGAAGGCGGCTTCGAGGGGGAGAGCATCGCCGAGCTTTTCGCCAAAGCCGGCGTGCCGCTGACGCCCGCGGACAACGCGCGCGTCGCCGGCTGGCAGAGGGTGCGAAGCTACCTTGCCCCCGCGGCGGACGGCATGCCCCTTTGGCAGGTGTTTGCCGCCTGCCCCGCCCTGATCCGCACGCTGCCGCAGCTCGTTTATGCCCGCCACGACCGGGAGGACGCGGCCGATGGCGACGACCACGCGCCCGAGGCGCTGCGCTACGCGCTCATGTCCCGCCCGCGGCGCAACGACGCGCCGCGCGAAGCGCCGCGCCGCGCCTACGATCCCCTTTCCCTGCCCCGGGACGCCCCGGATTTCACGACACTTTAAATCAACCAAGGAGGATATTTGCATGAACAAAGCAGAACAGACCCGGGCAGACCGGCTTTATGCGCTTTTTGACGAATACCGCGCCGCCTATGCCGCCGAATGGGAGCGCCTCGATCAATGCGAGCGCCTCTACCGCGCCGGCCATTGGGAGGATGTGCCCGCAAAAGACCCCAACGAGCCGCGCCCGGTGACGCCGGTGATTCAATCGACAGTCGAAAACATACGCGCGGACCTGATGGACCAGTTGCCCGAGGCGGTCGTCACGGCGGACGACGCCGCAAACGACGCCGTCGCCGCGGCGCTGACCTCCCTCATCGCCGAAAACCACCGGCGCGGCCGCTTTGAGCGCGAATACGCGCTGTTGCTGCACGACCTGCTCGTTAGCGGCTACATGGTGATGGAAACGGGCTACGACGAAAGCGAGAACAACGGCCTCGGCGCGGCGTTCATCCGCCACGCGGACGCGCACAATGTGCTTTTCGACCCGCTGTGCACGGACATTCAGGATTCCCGCGCGATTTTCAAGCTCGCGCCCTACCCCGCCGAATGGTTCCGCGCCCACTACCCGGCGCAGTTTGAAAACATGCGGGGCAACCCGGTGACCGTCGTTCCCCGGCGCGACCGCCACCTCACGCGCGGCACGGGCGAAGAGCTTTTGCTCATAGAATGCTGGGAGCGGACGTACGACTCCCAAACCCGGAGCTTTTGCGTGCATATGGCAAAGCTTGCGGGCGGCATAATTCTCGAGGACAGCCGCGCCCTGAAGCCCGAGGGCTACTTTGCGCACGGGCGCTATCCCTTCATACTGACGCCGCTTTTCCCGCGCAAGGGAACCGCCCTTGGTTACGGCTTTGCGGACATGTTTGAAACCCAGCAGCGCTACGCCGACAAGCTGGACCAGATCGTGCTCAAAAACGCCCTCATGGCCTCGCACAACAAGCTCCTCATCACCGAAGCTTCGGGCTTTGACGCGGACGACCTGCGCGACTGGGCCAAGGAGGTGCACCGGGGCGACAGCCTCGGCGGCGTGACATGGTTCCCCACACCGCCGCTGCCCTCCTATGTTGCGGGCTTCGCAAACGCCGTGCGGCAGGGCATCAAGGAAGAATCGGGCGCGACGGACTTCTCGCGCGGGCAGACCTACGGCGGCGTGACCGCCGCGGCCGCCATCGCCGCCTTGCAAGAAGCTTCCGGCAAGCGCGCACGCATGGTTTCGCGCATCGCCCACGGCGCGTTTGAGGAAGCCGTGCGCCTTGAAATCGAGGTCGAACGCGAATTCTGCGCCCTGCCGCGCCGGGTGATGCTCCAAACCGGCAAGCCCGCCGTGTTCACGGGCGGCGACATGTTCGCCGTCTCCTCCCTCAACAACCGCCTGCCCATCGAGTTTGCGGTGAGCGTGAAGGCGCAGCGCGAGAACCGCTTTACCGTGGCCGCGCACAACGAAACCATCATCAGCCTCGTGCGGCTTCGCATGATCTCCCCCGAGGTGGGGCTTGAATTGATGATGTTCGAGGGCAAACAGCAGGCCGTGGACCTCATGCGCGCCGCGGGGAGGGGAGACGCGGGGATGGAGGGACGTCGGGGCTCCGCCCCAAACCCCGCTTAGGGCCACTGGCCCTAAGAACCCGCTGCGAATTGAGTCCGCATGCGAAAGAGGACGGCCCCCGCTGTTGGCGGGGGCCGTCCTGTGCCGGTCGGGATGACCCGAATTTTGTGTTGTTAAATTACGCGCGGACCTTCTTGACGGTCACGGCGGCGGCGGCGACGAGCGCGAGGGCGATCATCACGAAGCCGGCCACGGTGCTGGCATCACCGGTCTGCGGGGGCTTGGGCGCGTTGGGATCAACGATCACGGCGCCGGCGGCCCAGGCATACTCAGAGGAATCGTACGCGATCGTGCCGAACTTATCGGCGAAGTTCTTCGTGGTCATGTAGTTCGCGCCTTCATAGCCGAAACCGAGGGCCTTGAAGTAAGCGTCAAAGTCAGCCTTGATCTCCTTGTAGAGATCGCCGGTCGAGGTGACGTCATTTCCATTCCAGAAAGCGATATCATTCGTCACGGTACGGCCAACGTTGTAGGTGTACTCGCCATACTTGATCCGAACCTTCGCATTCGCGCCGTCGGTCTTGATCTTGCCGGTGCTGTGATCAACGGGGAACTCGATGAAGTCGCCATCCGGATTCTCGATTTTGAAACCAAAGGCAGTCTTGGTCACGATGAACTCGTCCTCGCCGTCGGCGTCGTTATCCCACCCGAACACGCCGCCAACATCGGTGGACGTCCAGGTGTTGTAGTAGCCGATGCTCGCCACGGCCTTGGGGGCCTT
>CAZJIS010000088.1:0-2586 GCA_964546125.1 uncultured Clostridium sp. | reverse complement strand
ACGATCTCAACGTAGAAGTGGAGCTCCGTGCCCGCAACGACCGGGTAGGCCGCGGGGAGGGTCTCGTAGAAGCCGCCGCCGATGCCGGTGGTTTTGGTCAGCTTGAGCGGGGTCAGCTTAACGGTGATGCCTTTGACTTCGGGAACTTCCTCGGGTTCGAGATCCCAGCCGCTGGCCAGGGCCGGCGCGGCAATGGCCAGAGCCATGGCGAGCACCAGAACGAGTGCAAACAGTTTCTTCATTTGAAAAAACCCCTTTCAGTTAATTTTGCGTGTTTTTCCGGGGTTTCCCCCGGATGCGGCATTTCTGCCTCATTGTTGGGTACTTTCCCGTTTAGCACGCCTTGATGATAACACCTTGTTTCGATCCTGTCAATAACTTTATTACGGCTTTTTAATAAAATTCATAGTTTCGACATGAAATGCACGCGCGGTCCTGCGATGATTAAACGCCGCGCCAATGGAAAAGGTTGCATGCGCCGCTGCGGGTTGTTTTTAAGGGGCGTCCCCGCCCATGTGCTGCATCGCAGCATCGAACGCGCGGATGGCGACCTCGATCATATCGGGCGTGGGCTCTTTGGTTGTGATGCGCTGCAGGGCAAGCCCCGGCGCGCGGATGATGCGGGTGAGGAAGTTATCGTAGCGCGCGGCGACGCGCAGCAGTTCATAGGAAAGGCCCGCCACCACCGGCAAAAACACGATGCGCAGCCCAAGGCGCGCAAAAAAGTTGGCGTTCCACCCGATGGCCGCGAAAAAGAGGATGGAAACCGCCATCACGAGGAAAAGGTAATTCGTGCCGCAGCGCGCGTGCAGCCGCGTGTGCTTCATGGCGTTTTCCGGGGTGAGCTCCTCTTCCGCCTCATAACAGGCGATGGTCTTGTGCTCCGCCCCGTGGTACATGAACACGCGCCGCACATCTTTAATAGAAGCGCAAAAGAGGATGTAGCCCACGAAGATGCCAAGGCGCACGAAGCCTTCAAGAAGGCTTTTCCAAAGGCCCGCAACCGCGCTTTTGCCGAACACCAGGGTGCTTACAAGGTTCGGCAGCACGAAGAACAGGCCGATGGAGAGCACGATCGCCAGCACCACCGCAAGGCCGATGATCACGCTTTCGGTCGACTTGCCGAGCTTTTCGCTCAGCCATTTTTCAAACTTCGTGGGTTCTTCGTCGATTTCCTCGCCCGCGAGCTTCGCGCTCTCTGTCAGCGTGCCCATGCCGGTTTTGAGGGATTCGATGAACACCACAACCCCGCGCACGACGGGCCAGCCATAGAACGTGCCCTTTTGCGCCCGCGAGCGCATCGGCGTATACTGCGTGACGATCTCCCCACCAGGTTTGCGCACGGCAAGCGCCAGCCCCGCGGGGGATTTCATCATCACGCCTTCCATGACGGCCTGGCCGCCGATGGTGCAAACTTTCGACATCGTTTCATTCCTTTCGGATTATCAAGCCATTATACCACACCCGCTCCGCGCGCAATGGCGGCATTGTGAAAAAAGATTGAAAATACCGCGGACGGGGCATACTCATGCCGAGGTGATGCTTTTTATGAAACAAAGGTTCATTTCCTTTTTCGCAGCCGCAAAGCTAGGTGCGGCAAAGTTCCTGCGCACAAAGGGCATTTATGTTGCGGCGATGGTCGTGCTCGCGGCGGTGGGCCTTGCGGCGGCGCTGCTCATTCCCCCCGGCGGGACCGAGGAAGAGCCGCCCGATATCGGCGGCCCGGTCGTTAAGTCGGAGGATGAGCAGATTTCGCTGTTCAAATCCCCCGCGCCCACGCCCACGCTTTCCCCCACCCCCATACCCGATTTTACGCAGCCGCCCGCAACGGCCGCGCATACGCAAAAACCGCTGCTCTCCCCGCCTGTGCGCGGCGAAATTATTTGGGGCTATGCGGTCGATCAGCTCATCTATTCCCGCACGCTTCGGCAGTGGATGACGCATGCCGGCGTGGACGTCGCCTCCCCCAAGGGCGCCGAGGTTTACGCAGTGTTCGGCGGCACGGTGGAGGCTGTGTATGAGGACGACATGCTCGGCATTTGCGTGGAGGTTTCGGGCGACGGCGGCTTTGCCGCCCTTTACGCAAACCTTGCCAAAGACCCGCCTGTATCCGAGGGGGCAAAGATCAATGCAGGCGACGTGGTGGGCGTCATCGGCGACACGGCGGTATCCGAATGCGGGGACCGCAGCCACGTCCACTTTGAACTGCGCCGCGACGGCGCGAGCGTGGACCCCGAAAAATACGTGCGCTTCGTCCGCGAGGGCGGCTGACGCGCACGGAACAACCGCACGGCAACCAACCGGCCCCCGCCGCGGCGGGGGTTTTTTTTGCGCATAAAAGGAGGAAAAGCATGAAACTCGATTCATCGGTCCGCCGCGGCGCGCTGGAGGGCGTGAAGGCCCTGCGCGCCATTTGCGCGGACGAAAGCAAGAAGGACGCCGACCGCATCGCGGCCGCAAAGGTGCTGCTCGACTATGGCCTCCGGCGCGAAACGCCCGAGGGAAACGCCGCGCTTCGCGTGGTGCTCGACGGCGTGCCCGAAGAATACCTCGCCTAGGCGCGGGCGGCGGAATTAAAATATAGGA
>CAZJIS010000087.1:0-5658 GCA_964546125.1 uncultured Clostridium sp. | reverse complement strand
GGAGTATCAAAACAATAAATGTAATCGGTAAAACTGACGTCAGTACTTCTTTTAACTTTCTAGTTAACTCGTTCAAATCATCACCTCTTTAAATATTATATTCTATTCTGTGTCAATTTTGACGATATCGCAACTATCTATCATTTCTTTATCCATCCGCACCCTTCCGCTGAATTCTGACCTGGAACAAACTCCAATATGTCATTTACCTTGCATTTGATAACCTTGCAGATACTTTTGCTGTGCATTTGTTATACCCTTTTGAATCATCAAGTGAGAAAGTTTTTGCAGCTAACGGCCATATTATACCTCCAACAATATCTACAAATATTATAATACGAAAAAACGAAATAATCCATTCTAATATGATGGATAGGCTACACTAAACCGCACAGAAAAGATAAGGCAAGCGCATTGACGGCAGACGGGTACAGCGTATCAAAATCGTTTATTACTGCATTCGCGAGTTTGACCCACTGGTTTTTACATCTGCATCAGAAAAGAAAAATCGGCATAGCCGGTAACACATGCCAAACTATGCCGATATTTTTCCGGGATTAAAAAACCCAAGGCGCACACTCCAAGGGCGGCCCTCTTTTTTTAACCCGCCGGCGCCAACGGCGCGAGCGCACGAAAAGCCCGGTTTCGCGCCGGGCTTTCGTGTTGCAAGCTGCACAAAGGCACCCTGCCGGATCTCAATCCTCGCGCAGATGTCTCCTGGGTTCATGCTCGCGGTCATGCTCGCGGTCGCGGAACAAAAGCCGAATGCCCCATATGCCCGCGAGACCCACAAGCGTGTAGAGGATGCGCGCAACGACGCCGCCCATACCGCCGAAAAGGCCCGCGATGAGGTCATATTGGAATATGCCCACAAGGCCCCAGTTGAGCGCGCCGATGATGATCAAAATCAATGCGATGGTATCCATAGCAAATCTCCTTTGTTTGATTAAGCCTAGGATACTTCCATGTGCGCTTTCTTATACTCTCAGCGCTCGTTTTTCTTTTCGGGAAACAGCTCCACTGTAAATTTATGGAAATCGACAGCCTCCATAAAATCATCCGGAACGAAAGCCGTGTGGCGGAATGCGTTGAGGTCGTGCTGGTGTTTTTTGAGCAACACTGGCCGCGCGAGGTCGAGTTCCCGGCACACTTCGCCGATGAGCGCGCTCCACTCCTCGACCGTATGTGGCTTCGCATCCGGAAATTCCAGCACTTTGTCGTTTAAAATTTTGTTTTCGTCGCGCGTGGCAGCCCATATTTTCATAAGAGATCCCTCCCGATGCGTCGAACGGGCGGCTCACGCCGCCCGTTCGCAGATATCGTTGTTGTTTATTCTTCCTCTTCCTCTTCGCGCTTGGCCGATTCGATGATCTTCTTGGCCTCGAGCGCGGGCACATCCTCATAGCGGACGAACTCGCTCGTGAAGGAACCACGCGCCTGCGTCATAGAGCGAAGGTCGGTCGCATACTTGAACATTTCGGAAAGCGGCGCTTCCGCGACAACCACCGTGCCGTCCTCACCCGGGTTCATGCCGAGCATCCTGCCGCGGCGGCGGTTGAGATCCCCGATCACGTCGCCCACATAGTCGCTGGGAACATTGATCTCGTATTTGTAGATCGGCTCGATCAGCGCCGGGTTCGCATGCGCGCAGGCTTCCTTGTAGGCAAGGCGCGCCGCGGACTTGAACGCGACTTCTTTCGAATCGACCGGGTGGTATTTGCCAAAGAACAGCGTCGCTTTAACGCCCGTCATCGGGTAACCGGCAAGAACGCCGCGCGCCATCGCCTCACGCGTACCTTTTTCGACCGCCGGAATGAATTCCTTCGGAACGACGCCGCCTACGATGGCGTTGACGAATTCAAAATCCTCGCCGCTCTCGAGCGGCTCGAAGCGCATGTTCACGACGCCGAACTGGCCGCTGCCGCCGGTCTGCTTCTTATGCTTGCCTTCGGCCTCTGCCGTGCCGCGGATAGTTTCGCGATAGGGGATGCGCGGGTCGGAAAGCTGGGCTTCGACGCCGGTCTTGTTGCGCAGCTTGCCGCACACCACATCGAGGTGCACCTCGCCAAGACCCCATAGCAGCACGTCGCCGGTTTCGGCATTCTTCTCGAGGGCAATGGTGAGATCTTCATCGAGCAGCTTGTTGAGGCCCGCAAAGACCTTGTCTTCCTCGCCCTGCTTCTTGGCGGAGACCGCAAGCGCGATAGCGGGCTTGGGGAAGGCGATGTCCTCGAACTTCACAGGGTTCGCGGCGTCCGAGAGCGTGTCGCCGGTCGAAGTATACTGCAGCTTCGAGAGCGCGCCGATATCGCCCGCGGCGAGCTTATCGACCGCAACGGCCTTCTTGCCGCGCAAAATATAGACCGTGCCGGGCTTCTCGCTCTTTTCCTCGTTGCTATTGTAGGGCACGGTGTTCGCGTCGAGCGTGCCGGAATAAACCTTGACGATCGAGTATTTGCCGAACTGATCGACCATGGTCTTCGCGACCTGAGCCGAAAATTTGCCGTCCTTTTTCACCTCGACCGCGCTGCCGGTCTTAGCGTTCACGGCCTTGGGCGCGCCGCACTCGGATGCCGCGGGCATATAGTGGACGATATTGTCCATCACGCTCGCAACGCCGATGTTGGGCTGCGCCGCACAGCAGCACACCGGGGTGATGATGCCCTCTTTTACGCCTTTGCTAAGGCCCTTGAGCATATCCTCGCGGGAGAGTTCGCCCGAGTCGAAGAATGTTTCCATCAGTTCTTCATCCGACTCCGCCGCGGCCTCGGTGAGGGCTTCGTAATATTTACCGGCAAGCGCCTCGAGCGCCGCGGGGACGGGGATTTCTTTTTCGCCTTTGCCGTCGAACTTCCTCGCGCTCATGCTGGGCAGATCGACATAGCCGACAAATGCGCCGTTTTCCATAATCGGCAGCTGGATGGGCACGACCGAGGGGCCGAACTTCGCGTTGATCTCCCCCATCACCTTGGTGAAGTTGGCATTTTCGCGGTCCATCTGGTTGATGACCATCATGCGCGGTTTGCCCGCCTTGCGGCACATATCCATGGCCCTTTCCGTGCCGACGACCGGGCCGGACACGGCGCCCACCACGATGAGGGCGGAGTCGGCCAGCAGCATCGCAACGGCAACCTCGCCGTAAAAATCGAAGAAGCCCGGCGCGTCGATCAAATTGATCTTTACGTCTTTCCACTCGAGGGGCGCGAGGGCGGCGTTGATCGAAATAGAGCGCTTGGCCTCCTCCGGGTCGTAATCGGTCACGGTCGTGCCGTTCTCCACGCGGCCGAGGCGCTCGGTGAGCCCGGCGTTGAAGAGCATCGCCTCGGTGAGGGTGGTTTTGCCCTCTCCGCCATGGCCGAAGATGCCCACGTTGCGTATGTTTGCTGCGGTGTAGTCTTTCATCGTGCTATCCTTCCCCTTTACGGTGTATATGTGGGTTTTAACGCAACAGAATCAGAGCGCCTGTGCGCTAACTCTATTATTCTAACAGCCGCGGCCTTTCTTGTAAACTGTTTTGCGAGCGTAAGCCCTAAAATCAGCCGCATTTGCTGTAGCCGCACGCACGGCAAATCACACAGCCGCCCTCGTGCTCCATCTGCGCACCGCATTCGGGGCAGGGCTGGCCGGATGCTTTGCCGGGCATATCGCAGCAATCGTCCTCTGCAAGCGCCTCTTTTGCAATGGGCACGCGGTATTCGGCGCCGTTCTTTTTTGCATCTTCCTCGGCCTTGATCTTGACGACCTTCTCAAGCACCTTGCCGATGGCGTCCGGACAGGAAAGCACCTTGATGTTGTTGTTGAGCGCGCGCTGGCGCAGCGTCGAGTGGCAGCGGATGCCCTTCAACTGCTCGATGATGGCGCCCACCTCGAGGCCGGAGCGCAGCGCGGTTGAAACCAGGCGGCTCGTCGCCTCGCTCTGGCTCGGGCAGCCGCCCGCGCGGCCGAGGTTGGCGAACACCTCGCAGATGCCCTCATCATCATAATTGACGGTGACATAGAGGTTGCCGCAGCCGATCACGGCCTTTTCGGTGATGCCGCGCGTGACTTCGGGGCGCGGGCGCGGCGCGATCTTGCAGGAGGCGATGTTCGCCGAAGAAACCGTGGCGCGCGGCTCTTTCTTCTCCGTGTTTTCCTTGCTTTCCTTCGCGGCCTCGGTTTTGCTATCGCCCACGTAGAGCACCTGATCCTCGCGGCTGCCGTCGCGGTAGATGGTCACGCCCTTGCAGCCAAGCTTATAGGCGAGGGTGAAGACTTCGGCGACTTCCTCGCGCGCGGCCTCATGGCGGAAGTTGACGGTTTTCGAAACGGCGTTATCGGTGAAGCGCTGAAACGAGCTTTGCATGCGGATGTGGTATTTGGGCGCGATGTCGTGCGAGGTGACGAACACGCGGCGGATGCGCTCGGGCACTTCCTCGATATGCGCGAGCGTCCCCTCGCGCGCGATGCGGCGCATGAGCGCATCCGAATAGAAGCCCTCGCGCCGCGCGACCTCGGCAAAATACGGGTCCACCTGGGGCAGTTCGTCGTTATCCATGACGTTTCTGACAAACGAGAGCGCGAAAAGAGGCTCTACGCCGGAGCTCGCGCCGCAGATGATCGAGATCGTGCCGGTCGGCGCGATGGTCGTGCAGGTGGCGTTGCGATAGGGGCGGCCGCCCTCGGCGAGCGTGCTTTTTTCATAGAGCGGGAAAGGCCCGCGCGTTTGGGCGAGCCCGATCGACGCTTCATGCGCGCGCTCGTCGATGAAGCGCATCACGGCGGCGGCCGTTTCGATGCCCTCTTCGGAATTATAGGGGATGCCGAGGCGGTAGAGCATATCCGCAAAGCCCATCACGCCAAGGCCGATCTTGCGCGTTTGCAGCGTCCGTTCGGCAATGATATCGAGCGGGTATTTGTTCACTTCAATGACGTTATCGAGGAAGTGGACGGCATTTTCCACGGTTTTGCCCATGAGATCAAAGTCGATTTCATATGCTTCGCCGCTCTTTTTGAGCATACGCGCGAGGTTGAGCGAGCCGAGGTTGCAGCTTTCATAGGGCAAAAGCGGCTGTTCGCCGCAGGGATTGGTGGATTCGATCTCGCCCGAAACCGCGCGCACGACGTTGTCGCGGTTCATGCGGTCGAGGAAGATGATGCCGGGTTCGCCATTTTTCCAGGCCATGTCGACGATGAGGTCAAACACCTCCCGCGCGCGCTCGGCGCCGGTTACTTCCTTTGTGCGCGGGTCGATGAGATCGTAGCTTTCATCCCGCTCGACGGCTTCCATGAATTTCTCCGTGAGGCCAACGCTGATGTTGAAGTTCGTGATCTCATGCGGATCGCTTTTGCAGGCGATGAACGCCCGAATGTCGGGATGGTCGACGCGCAGAATGCCCATGTTCGCGCCGCGCCGCGTGCCGCCCTGCTTGACGGCCTCTGTCGCGGAGTTAAACACTTTCATAAAGCTGATGGGGCCGCTCGCGACGCCCCCCGTCGAGCGCACCGTGGCCCCCGCCGGGCGCAGGCGCGAGAATGAGAAGCCCGTTCCGCCGCCGCTTTTGTGGATGAGCGCCGCGTTTTTAACGGTTTCAAAGATCTCTTCCATCGAATCGCCCACAGGGAGAACAAAGCACGCGCTCAACTGCCCGAGGGGCTTGCCCGCGTTCATGAGCGTGGGCG
>CAZJIS010000086.1:0-5751 GCA_964546125.1 uncultured Clostridium sp. | reverse complement strand
CGCGGTTGCGGCGAGCAGCACGTTTTGCGGCAGCCCGCCGCGGCTACAGGCGCAATGGAGCACGCGCGCGGCATAGGCATCCGCTTCAACGCCGTCGAGCAGCAGCAAAAAGCGCAGCGGCTGGCGGCGCAATTGTTCAATGAGCGCAAGCGCGTCGCTCGAAGCCGGGTCATCCACCACCACGATGCGAAGCTCGGGCAGATCCTCGGCGAGGTTGAGCGCAAGCGCGGTTTTCCCCGCCCCTTCGGGGCCGTAGATCAGCGCGTGCGCGGCGGCCTCCCCGCGCATGAAGGCGATGACGTTTTCCGTAAGGGTGAGCCGCTGCGCCTCATGGAACGACACCGGGCACACGTAGGGCGTGCTCGGGGCGGGCACGAGGGCATTGTCCCGCGCGAAGAACACGCGCGCCTTAAGAAAATCCCCGCTGCCATAGGCGGCAAAAAGGTTCCATATATCATCGCAGGCGCTGCGCCAATCGGGCGATTTGAGCAGGCGAAGGTACACTTCTTCAAGCGCCTCGTCCGCCGCCCACTCGCCGGGAAGGTCCTGCTCCCCATAGTGAAAGGGCAGCCATTCGTGCTCCGGAGGAAGCGCGAGGGGGGCGTTTGCGCCTTGGCTGCCGGCCTTGGGGTCGGGCGCGGGCGAGTTGCGCGTAAGGGAGCCGTTCCAAAGCGCGGTGGACATCAGGGAGATGTCGTCCTTCATGTAGCGCGGGCGGTCGCGGTGGCGCTCCTGGGCCATGCGCACGAGGTCGGTGCTTGCAAGCGTCGCAAGCTCGCCAAGGGCCGCAAGGTCCGCTTTCATCGCGATCTGCTCGGCGGCGTCGAGCCGCCCGGCGGCCGCCATCCGCGCGAACGGATGCTCCCGCTCGAAGATGAGCGCGATTAGGTGGTCCATCAAAAGGTCCCCGCTCACGCGGCGCGCACCCGAGGCGAGCAGCGCGCGGGCAAGGTCGTGGTAAAGGCGGTAGGACGCCTGCGTATCCCCCAGAATAAGGGAATAGGCAAATTCGCGCAGCAAATCGAGCGGGCCGCCGGCTTCTTCATTCAAAAGCGTGAGTTTTGAAGTGATTAGGGCGATCCTTTGCGCGCCCAGCGCCGCGTCGCACTCCCTGAAATCGCGCATTTTATCCCTCCAAGCATATGAAGCAAAGCATATTGAAACAACGATATCATAGCATAAAACGGGCGCAAGTGATATACTGATTTCCAGCGAAAAGGGTAAAAAATCCCCGGGGGATCGTGCGCCCGGTGCAAAAAGGATGGTTCGATGAAAAAGACGGTTCTCTTCACCGGCGGCGGTTCGGCGGGGCATGTCACGCCCAACCTCGCGCTTTTCCCCGAGCTGCTTGCCGATGGCTGCGCGCTGCACTACATTGGCGGCTGCGACGGCATAGAAACTGAAATGCTCGCAAACAGGCGCGATGTGACCTACCATGCGATTGCCTGCGGCAAGCTGCGCCGCTATTTTTCGTGGAAGAACTTTTCGGACCCGTTTCGCGTGATCACGGGCGTTGCGCAGGCGCGGCGTATTTTAAGCGAAGTCCGGCCCGATGTGGTGTTCAGCAAGGGCGGCTTCGTGAGCGTGCCGGTCGTCGTGGCGGCAAAGGGCCTGAAGATCCCCGTCATCACGCACGAGTCGGATTATACGCCCGGCCTTGCCAACAGGATCAACGCCAAATTCGCGGACACGATCTGCGTTACGTTTGAAGATACGCTGCGCCGCACAGGCAAAAAAGGCGTGCACACCGGCACGCCCATCCGCCCCGAATTATATGCGGGCAGGCGCGCGCAGGGGCTTTCTTTCCTCGGCTTCACGGGGCAAAAGCCCGTGCTGCTCATCATGGGCGGCAGCCTCGGGGCGCAGGCCGTGAACGACGCGGTGCGCGGCGCGCTCGCGCGGCTTGTGCAGACCTATGACATCGTGCACCTGTGCGGAAAGAAAAAGGTCGATGAAGCCCTCCTGTGTGTGCCCGGCTACCGCCAGTTCGAGTTCGTGGGCAAGGAGCTGCCCGACGTGCTCGCGGCGACGGACCTCGTGATTTCCCGCGCGGGCGCGAACGCGGTGTTCGAGTTCCTGGCGCTTGCAAAGCCCGCCCTTTTGGTTCCCCTGCCCCTTGAAGCGAGCCGGGGCGACCAGATACTCAACGCCAAATATTTTGCCCGCAAGGGCTTTTCGATGCTGCTCGAGCAGGAAAAACTGACCCCCGCCGCCTTGATTTGCGCGGTCGGGGAGCTTGATCTCAACAAACAGAAGCTCATCGGGGCGATGCGCGCCGAGAAGCTTGCGGATGGAACCGGCGAGGTGCTCGCGGTCATCCGCAAAGCGCTGCGCGGGCGGTAAGGGCAAAAACGGAGGGCGCGATGGAACAGTTACTCAGCTACAAACTCGGCGTGCGCCTGTATCGCGGGGAGAAATGCTTCGGCCCGGGCATCGCGGAACTGCTGCGCCGCGTGGAGCGCACGCACTCGCTGCGTGCCGCGGCGGCAGAGATGGAAATGGCCTATTCGAAAGCCTGGCGCATCGTCAAAGAAACCGAGCGGGCGCTCGGCTTTGACCTGCTTTGTTCAACGGCCGGCGGCCGCAACGGCGGCGGCGCGGTGCTGACCGAAGAAGGCCGCGCGATGCTCGAAAAATACGACCGGTTCGTCCTCGGGCTTCACGCCGAGGCGCGGCGGCTCATGGATGAGATTTTCAACTGACCAAATTATTTTCCAACGCAAAAATTTAAAAAGATGCGCTCTATGATCTCCGCGGCGACGTCCCGCCCGGTGATCTCCGAAAGCGCCGCAAGCGCGTCGCGCATGAGAACGGCCGCGCAATCCGCGCCATCTAAAAGGTCGATGGCGCAAAGCGCGGCATGCGCGCGGCGGAGCGCGTCCGTGTGGCGTTCGTTGGTGATGAGCGCGCTCTCCCCCTCCGGCATGAGCCGCGCAATCAGCGCGCGGCGCAAGGCGAGAAGCCCTTCGCCGGTGAGGGAACTGACGCTTACGACTTCAATTCCATAAGGGGCGAGGTCCGCCTCATGCAGCACGGCGGGCAGGTCGGTTTTGCAAAGCGCGGCGACGCGCGGCCTTGCTTGGGTGGAGGCGAGCAGGGCGGCATCTTCCTCGGTGAGGCCCGAGGCCGCGTCGAAGGCAAGCAAAGCGACGTCCGCCCCCGAGGCGGCGTTTCGCGCGCGGGCGACGCCGATGCGCTCCGCCTCATCTTCCGCTTGGCGAAGGCCCGCGGTGTCCACAAGGCGCACGGGCACGCCCTCGAGGAAGAGAAGCTCCTCGAGCGTGTCGCGCGTCGTGCCGGGAAAATCGGTGACGATCGCGCGCTCCTGCCCGAGCAGCGCGTTAAAAAGCGATGATTTGCCCGCGTTGGGCGCGCCGAGGATTGCCACGCGCGCCCCGTCGCGGATATAGCGTCCGCGCTCGCCCGCCTCGATTAAAGCGCGGATATCGCCCGCGATGCGCGCAACTTCGCCCGGCAGGCGGGAGAAGGTATCTTCCTCCAATTCATCCGGGTAGTCGAGCGCGGCGTCCACGCCGGCGAGCAGGTCAAGAAGCGCCTCCTCCACCTGCCCCACCGCGCGGCCCACGCTGCCCTCGAGCTGCTCGAGGGCGCTTTTTGCGCCGCGCTCGGTTGTGGCGTTGATGAGGTCCATCACCGCCTCCGCGCGCGAGAGCGAGAGCTTGCCGTTGAGGAACGCGCGCTTTGTAAACGCGCCCGGCTCCGCGGGGCGAAGGCCCTGCCGCGCAAGCAAGGCAAGCGCGCGCCGCACCACGGCGGGCGAACCGTGCAGGTAGAGTTCCGCCATATCCTCGCCCGTGTAGCTCGCGGGGCCTTCAAAGAAGCAGGCCATAATCTCATCGGCGGGCTCGCCGCCGTCCATCAGGCGGCCGACCCTCATTTCCCGGGGAATAAACGCACGCTTTGCCGAAAAAACGGCGTTTAAGACCCGCGGCGTTTCGGGCCCCGAAATGCGGATCACGGCGATGGCGCCGCCGGGCGGCGTGGCCGGGGCAAAGATGGTGTCGTTCATGCGCGGCCCCCCTCCCCCGCGCGCAGCATCGAGAGGGCGAGCGCGCGGAGCTTTTCTTTTCGGTTATCCTCGGGCTTGCAGGCGCAGTGCATAAGGAGCGCGCGCTTGATCTCGCCGATGCGCGCGCCGGGCGGCAGTGAGAGCCATGAGGCGATGTCGTCCCCCGTGCAGGCGAGTTCGGCTTCGGTAAAGGGCGCGCCCTCGCGCTCCATCGCGGATAAAGTCTCCCGCCATTTTTCGGCCGTGGGGACGGGGCCTTCGTGCAGCCCGCTGCCAAAAACATCGGCCTCGCGCACGGCGCAGAGGCGGTGGGCGGTTTCCCTGCCAAGTTCCACGAAGCGCTTTTTCAACTTGCACAGGCGCGTTTCGCCTTTGAGGTCGAACATGTGCCAGCGCACGAGCGTGAGGACTTCTTTGCGAAGGGCGTTGGGGAAGCGCAGGCGGCGCATGATCGCGTCGGCCATGTTTTCGCTGATAAGCTCATGACCATACATTTTGCCGTGGCTTAAAACCGCTGCCGGCTTGCCCATATCGTGAAAAAGCATGGCAAAGCGCAGCACCAATTCGGGCGGCGCGGCGGCCGTCGCGTTCAGCGTGTGGCCGAGCACGTCATAAGCATGATACTGCGCCTTTTGCAAAACGCCGGCGCAGGCGGCAAGTTCGGGCAAAATGACTTCGTATGCGCCGCATTCCTGCAGCGCCTCGAGGCCATAAAGAAGGCTTTCATATCCCGCGCCGTAGCGCGCGTCGGCAAGCAGCAGCTTTGCGAGTTCATCGTAAATGCGCTCGGGCGAAATGCTGGCAAGGCCCGCCGCGTGCGCGCGGGCGGCGTCCATCGTCGCCGGGTCAATCGTGAAGCCGAGCTGTGCCGCAAAGCGCGCCATGCGCAGGATGCGCAGCGCGTCGTCCCCCATAATGGCGCGCGGGTCGGGCGATGTGGCGCGGATGAGTTTATTGGCAAGGTCGTCAAGGCCCCCCGTGGGGTCCACAAGGCGGTTTTCCAAAAGGTCTAGGTAAATGGCGTTCACCGTGAAATCGCGGCGGAATGCGTCTTCCTCGAGCGTGTCGGCATAAAAAACGCGCTCGGGCCGGTGCGCGCCGCCGGGGGCGTAGGATTCGCTTCTAAAGCAGGCGTATTCATAGCGCTCTTCCCCAAGGGCGAGGTCGAGCGTAAAAAAGGCCGCGCCTTTGGTTAAGCAGGGGATGCCCTGCTCCCTGCACAAAGCGGCGACCGCATCCGGGCGCATTGAAGAACACAGGTCCATGTCGCTTATGGGGAGATCCAAAAGAGGGTTGCGCACCATTCCGCCCACGGCGTAAAGCGCGTGCCCGGCGGCGCGGAACGCTTCTGCAAGGGAGAGAAGCCTTTCAGATAAGCAAAAATCTTTCATAGCTTCATTATTATGTGCCGCGGGGCAAAAGTCAACGCCTTTCCCAAAAGCGGCGCGCGAGGCTTTTTTGGCCAAAAAGGCATGCTTTCTTCTTATAATAATAAGCTAAGCATTGAAAACGGTGGCGTTTTGTGCTAAAATCAATAGATGAGAGAGGGCGTATCATGCTGGTTGAGCGGCTGAAACTGAATGATTTCCGCAACTACGGATCGCTTCGGCTCACGCCCGGGCGCGGCCTCAACGTCATCTTCGGGGAGAACGCGCAGGGCAAGACCAACGCTGTCGAAGCGATTTTTTTATGCGCCTTTGCCCGCTCCCACCGCACGCCGC
>CAZJIS010000085.1:0-5764 GCA_964546125.1 uncultured Clostridium sp. | reverse complement strand
TTACGGTTCATCGTCAATCGTTGGCGTAAATGGGTTCTTAGGGCCTGTGGCCCTAAGCGGAATCTCCGGCGTTCCCTCGCGGGGATTTCATCCCCTCACCCCAACCAAAGGGCCACGGGCCCTTTGGAATCCCGTTTTATCTTTCATTGGGTTCTTAGGGCCATAGGCCCTAAGCGGGCCGTTGAGGGCGGCGCCCTCAACGGCCCTTCCGATTATCAATGATCCTCCGCTCCCACCATTGCCCAGAAAACGACAGTTGTGGTAGAATGATGAACATAAATACGAATCCAATCGACGGGAGAGAACGGAACGAACATGAGAATACGAGCCGAAATATGCACGCACACGGGCAAAGTCCGGCCGAACAACGAGGATAATTTCTTCCT
Organism: uncultured Clostridium sp.; assembly: GCA_964546125.1. Taxonomy (GTDB): domain Bacteria; phylum Bacillota; class Clostridia; order Christensenellales; family CAG-138; genus Phil1. The sequence goes on along the minus strand of CAZJIS010000085.1, from coordinate 5,378 downwards.
CAACGGGCTGACGCTTCCCGCCCCGGGCGAGAAGAGGGGCTTTTATCGCTGCCGCCCGAGCGTGGAACCCGTGCAGCTTTTTGCCGTAGCGGACGGCATGGGCGGCCAGGCGGCGGGGGAAAAGGCTTCGGCGCTTGCTGTGCGGTATATGGGTGCGCTGCATGCGGCCGTAGAAGGCGGCGAGGGGGCGCGCGAGGCGATCGCGCACTGCACGGCCGAGGCGAACGAGGCCGTGGTCGCGCTTCAAAGGGATGCGGGCAGCACGCTCGTGATGCTCTTGCTCGCGGGCGGTGCGGCGCGCGTGGCCTGGCTTGGCGACAGCAGGGCATATTTGATGCGCGAGGGACAACTCTATCGCCTGAGCGAAGATCACACCGAAGCGCAGCGCATGAGAAATCTCGGCATCGAACCTATCGGCGGGCGGAGCGCCAACGTGCTTACGCGGCATTTGGGCATGGATATACCCGGCCTCGTGGTGGAGCCGAGCTTTGCAAAGGATATTGAACTAAAAAAACGAGATGTATTTTTGCTCTGTTCGGATGGGCTTACGGGCTTGGTGGAAGAGGAGCGCATCGCATGCATCCTCGATGAGAGCGAGCGCCCCGCGCGCGCCCTTGTGGAAGCGGCGCTCGCCGCGGGCGGCGCCGATAACGTCACGGCGCTCGTCGTGGATGTGGTGAGGCTCAAGCCCCTGTTTGCGCAATTGCGCGCAAAATTCGGAGGTTGATTTTTTAGAAAGGCAAGCGCTCAGTGAGGGGTCAGCGGCAGCCGCACAGTGAAAAGGGAGCCGCAGCCCAACGTGCTTTCCACTGCGATCTCACCGCGCATCAATTCGATGATGCGCGCGGCGATCGTGAGGCCGAGGCCGTTGCCCTCGCCGGCGCGCGCGCCCTGCCCCTGATAGAACTGCTCGAAAATGCGCTTTTGCGTCGCCTCGTCCATGCCGATGCCGTGATCCTCAATGGAAACGACGAGGTGCTTGCGCTCCCCGTAGCAGGCGACACGAATCTCGCCGCCGTCATCCGAGAACTTTACCGCGTTATTGAGGATGTTGAGAAAAAGCTGCGAGAGCATCTCCTGGTTGCCGTAAAACGTGAGTTCGTCAAGCGCCAAATCGAACGAAACGCCTTTCTTTTGCCACTCTTTTTCAAGCAGCAGAATGCAAAAACGCAGCTGCTCGTCGATGCGGATCTCCTCGCGCTCGGTGATAATCTGTTGGTTTTCAAAGCGCGTGAGCATCAAAATGTTGGCGGACATGTTCGTGAGCCGGTCCGATTCGCTCACGATGATGTCGATGTATTCCCGGCGGAGCTCCTCGGTGAGCGCCGGGTTTTTGAGTTGCCGCGCAAAGCCGCGGATTGAAACGATGGGCGTCTTGAACTCGTGGGAAAACGTGTTGATGAAATCCCTTCGAAAGAGCTCAAGACCGCCTAATTCCTCGGCCATAATGTTGAAGCTTTTGATCAATTCCACAAGCTCGCTCTTGGGGCCGAGCGCTTCGACGCGCACGGAAAAATCGCCCCGGGCGACGGCGCGCGTGGCGCGGATGAGCTGGTTGACGGGCTTGAGAAACCAGCGGCTCATCAGCGCCGAAAGAGCGGTTCCAAGCGCGATGCAAACGACGAGCGCCGCCACCGACCACACGATCACCGGGTAGGGCACTTCGGGCAAGAGATCGAACCCGACGAGGATCGCAAGCGTCACCCCCGCGAGCACCGCCGCGAGCAGCATGATGACAAACACGAATATGACGGCCTGGCCTCTTGGAGAACGAAGCTTCACTTTCATTGTTTGCGGCCCGCCTTGTAGCCAAGGCCGCGCACGGTCACAAGGTCGATGTCGGGGTTGTCGCGCAGCCGCTCGCGCAGGCGGTTGATGTGCACATCGACCGTGCGCTCGTCGGTATTGCTTGCAAGGTCCCAAACTTCATCCATGAGCTGGCGGCGCGTGAAAATCTTATCGGGGTAGGAGAGCAGCAAGAAAAGCAGCATGAATTCCTTCGGCGGCAGCGCCTGTTTCCCGCGTGCGTCCGAAAGGGTCTGCGCGTCGTAATCGAGCGTCGTACTGCCGAAGGTGAGCGTGTGCTCATCGGCAATGCGCGCGCGGCGCAAAAGCGCCGAAATGCGAAGGAGCATCTCCTCCTCGTCGACGGGCTTGACCATGTAGTCGTCCGTGCCGGCGAGGAAGCCCTGCTTTTTGTCGGCGGGCATTTCCTTTGCGGTCACCATCAAAATAGGCAAGGCGCTGCCCGCCGCGCGCAGCTCGCGCGTGAGCGCAAGGCCGTCCATCTGGGGCATCATCACATCGAGCACGATCAGGTCCACATGCCGGTCTTCAAGGGTTTTGAGCGCCTCGAGGCCGTTGCGCGCGAGAATCGGCTCATAGCCTGCATGCGAGAGCACCGCCTGCATGAGCCTGCGCGTGTTGGCGTCATCCTCAACGACCATGATGCGGAACATACTCGGCCGCCCCGCTATTGGGTGAGGAACAGCACGCCGAGGGTCGACGGGCCGCAGTGTGTGGAGATCGTGCAGCCGGCGCGCGTTTCAATGATTTCGTTGAAGTTCGCATATTGCTCGATGGCCGCGCGCGTAACCTCGACCGCTTCGGGAGAGGCATGCGAGTGGGTGATAAAAATACGGTCGAGCACGAGGTCGTCCCGCCCCTCGAGCCGATCCTTAACGTAGTGCTGGAGGCACTTTTCAAACGAGCCGCGGTATTTGGTGCCCACGCGCATGGCGCCATCCTGCACCTCGATGCAGGGCTTGAGCTGCAGCGCGTTCGCGCCGAGCATGGTGATCGTTGAGCAGCGCCCGCCGCGGCGCATGTAGTCGAGGCGGTCGAGGATAAAGCTCGCGTTCACTTTGGGGATGATCGCTTCAACATGCGCGAGAAGCTCTTCGACCGATGCGCCGGCTTGCGCCATGCGCGCGGCTTCAAGCACCACGTGGCCGTGCCCGCTCGAGAGGTTTGCGGAGTCGACGATGTGCACATTTTCGAATTCCGCCGCCGCAAGGTGCGCGTTTTGGCAGCAGGCCGAGAATTTGCTGCTGATGTTGATGTGCACGACCGCCTCATAGTCCTTCAAAAGCTGCGCAAAGCGCGTGCTGTAATCGTGCGGCGTGACCGCCGCGGTGGTGGCGATATCGCCGCCCGCCTCGACATGCCGGAAAATGTCGTCCGGGAAGATGTCTACCATGTCCCTGTAAGTTTGGCCGCCAAGCGTGATGTATAACGGAAAAAGTTCGATATGATGCCGCTCGACAAGCTCCGGGGACAGGTCGCAGGTGCTGTCCGATGTGATTTTAATCGCCATGTCTCTCCTCCTTTTCAGGCGGCATCGCATGACCCGCCGAACATAAGATACCATGCATATATAAACTGTTTATAAACGGGCCGCGCCTGCATTATAGCATATGTGCCGATGTGCGGCAAACGGGCACAAAGGGGTGCAGTTTCAAAAGCCGCGCCCGAGCGATGAAGAAAACTTGAGTTTTTGGGGGCAAAGGATATATGATAGTAGCGGGCTGCGCCGCGTAAGAGGGCGCGGCGGAGGGGGAAGCACATGGCTGCAAAAGTGATCGACGGGCGCGCGGTGGCGGCGGAGGTTGTCGCATCGGTGTGTGCGCGCGCGGATGCGCTTCGCGCACATAATGTCGCGCCTTGTTTGGCGCTGATTCTGATGGGGGAGGACCCCATTTCTCAAAGGCTGGTCGCCCAGAAGGTGCGCGTGTGCCGCGAGGCCGGCATCGAGCCGAAGGAAATTCGGCTGCCTGCCGCGTTGGCCGAGGAAGAGCTCATCGCCCTTGTCGAGGCGCTCAACGCCGATCCCGCAGTGCACGGCATCCTCTGCCAACTGCCATTCCCGGCGCACATCGGCGAACGGGCCGTGATGCAGCGCATCGCCCATGAAAAGGATGTGGACGCATTCTCCGCTCTCATCGGCGGCGACCGGGACGATATGGCTGCGTGCACGCCCGCGGGCATCATTGAGCTTTTAGATCATGAGGGCATCGAAATATCGGGCAAAAACTGCGTGGTCGTCGGGCGAAGCGCGATCGTTGGCAAACCCATGGCCATGCAATTGATGCTGCGTGATGGGACCGTCACCGTCTGCCACACGAAAACGCGCGATTTGGCGGAAATCACCGCCCGTGCGGATATCCTCATCGTCGCCGCGGGCAGCCCGCGCCTCATTGCGGCCGACATGGTTAAGGAAAACGCCGTCGTCATCGACGTGGGCAATAACCGCGATGCGAATGGAATGATCTCGGGCGACGTGGACTTTGCGGCCGTGCGCGAAAAAGCGGCCTACATCACGCCTGTGCCGGGCGGCGTCGGGCCGATGACCGTCGCCATGCTCATGCGCAATACCGTCACCGCCGCGGAAAAACAAACGGCGGTGGCGCGGCGCGCGGGTTTTTAAGCGTTCCGAATTGCAAATGCGCAACATCGAACAAACTAAGCCGCACGCGCGGCTTTTTTCATGCAAACAGGCGCGCGGCGCTCGCGATCAAAAAGCACAGTACAAGGCCGATGATTGTCGGCAAAACCATGGCGGCGAATGTCCAGCCCCAGGAGCCGGTTTCCTTTTTCACGGTGAGCAGCGTCGTCGAACAGGGCCAGTGGAAGAGCGAGAATGTGATGACGCATGCGGCCGTAGCCCAGGTCCACCCGTTTGCCGTGAGAAGCGCGCGCAGTTCGCCAAGGGCGGGGAGGGCTGCGACACTGCCTTTTTGCATATAGGCCATCACCGCCACAGGCAGAACGATCTCGTTTGCGGGAAGGCCTAAAATAAACGCCGTGAGCAGCACGCCGTCGAGGCCGAACACGCGCGCGAGGGGGTCCAGCAGATCCGTCGCGGCGCGCAGGAGCGAGCCCCCGTGCAGCGGGATGTTCGCGAGCGCCCAGATGATGAGGCCCGCGGGCGCGGCGGCGGCCACCGCGCGGCCGAGCACGAAAAGGGTGCGGTCTAAAACGCTGCGCACGATCACGCGGCCAACCTGCGGCATGCGGTAGGGCGGCAGCTCGAGTACGAACGAGGAGGGGATGCCGCGCAGCAGCGTAGCAGATAGAAGGCGCGAGCAAACAAGCGTCATACCCACCGAAAAGGCGATGCAAAGCGTGAGGATGGCGGCGCCCGCAAAGCTTTCCGCTTGGCGCGTGAAGAACATGCCGATTACGGCGATGAGCAGCGGAAACCGTCCGTTGCAGGGCACGAGGCTGTTGGTGAGCGTGGCGATGAGCCGCTCGCGCGGACTGTCGATGATGCGGCAGCCCGAAACGCCCACCGCGTTGCAGCCAAAGCCGGAGCACATCGTCAGGCACTGCTTGCCGCAGGCGTGGCAGCGGCGGAACGCATCGTCGAGGTTGAACGC
>CAZJIS010000084.1:0-5918 GCA_964546125.1 uncultured Clostridium sp. | reverse complement strand
CACAAAAAAGCCCAGAGAACTGGGCTTTTTTGCTGTTTTGGGTTATTATTTTGGCTGCTTTTTTGAGGGCTTATAGCGGTGATTTATCATGTAGTTCATCATGGAAGATGAATGATTTTAGGTTGAAGGGATGTATGAGACCATTTCCCGCAGAAGTTCATCATTTTGGGGTGGATACATGCTTTTTGGGAAAAGTGGAAATGATGAACTTTTCCGCCCATAATGCAGGTGGACACACGCGAACGGCGCCGACGGATGGTATGGTGGTAGCCGTTGCTTAGCTTCTTCTGGCGATGAGAGCCCACGAATCCGGTTGTGAGATAGTTCTCATAATGTGTATAAATTATTCTTTCAGGCATTTATTATACTCAGCAAGAAACTCTTTGAAATTTTCTTCACCCATTTTAAATGTCAATTCTTCCTCAGTATACTCTCTTTTAACGCCGTCGAGTATATCGTCGCGACATTCAACGCCCACGGAGCGAAGAACTTGAACTGCAAACTCTCGAAAGGCGAATCCGATGGCAGTTATGATATTACCGTCTTTGCAGATGGGAGTATGTACGATGTTTTGTTTAGGAACAAAGTCATAGAATTGCAGCACTTCATCAAATACGCCCGACGTGAACTTTTTGTTGTCCAGCAAGCCTGACTTGGCCAATAACAAGGGAGAGCTCGAGATGCTGGCAATAACGATGTCCTCGTGCTTAAGGCTCGATAAAAAGTGTATATTTTCTTCATCTAAAAGTGCGGGGATAGGGTTGATTATCCCCGGCAAAATAAGGCAGTCGTAATTTCCCGCTTCAAATTCCGCAAATGTTTTGTTTGCAACAACTTGAAACCCTTCTTCGCTTTTTATCATGTCTTTAGACGAAGCAAAAACATCGATTTCGCGTCCCTCCCATATGGCCAGGCAGGAGGTCAAACAGGTTATCTCCTGTAAGCTAAAGAACGGATAAATCATCACGGCAGACTTTTTACTCATAATGTACCCTCGCAAATGCAAATAATTCTGCGCGCATATCGTCGTGTGTCTCTATGCAAAGTATAACATATTGAAAAGCCTGCCGCCACAGTTTAATGTGCCGGCACGCTTTTACTGTTACCCTGCTTCTGCCTACTCTTTCCCAAAATGCCGGTTCAACGCATCGATTGCCGCTTGCTCCTTGTTATCCGACAAGCGCGTGTCGATTTTCAGCCGCATTTCGCGCTGCATGTCAGCGTCCGGCGCGCGGCGGCCCATCGGTAGGCTCGCGGGGGCATTCGGGCAAATATTTGCGCAAAAAACGGCCTGCGTATGCCGCGCCGGCGCGATTTACCCGTGAGAATAGGATACCATCTGCCGCAGGTGTTTGTTGAAAGGATTGTAACATGCATATATATGAGCTAACTGCGCGATTGGAGAGTTAAAATTCATGCCTGAATTAAGGCGCTCCGAAGCGTTGACGCAGGAAGACGGGCGCCCAAATTGCATAAACGAGCGTTTTTTTGAGAGAGAAAAGACAGGAGAAATATGACGAAAATCGTCGCACGGCAGAGGCGGGCCTACAAATATTAAAAACGGCGAGAAACTCTGCGCCGCGGTTAATGTTGAAAAGAATATATTATTTTGGCTCAATAAAAATACTAAAAATGCCCGGGAATGGATTGATAAAATTGGAATTTATGATATGATAATCCTAAGACACAAATATATTGCGGAGGTAAGATATGAAAAAGGTCATCGGCTTGTTGCTCGTAGCTGCAATGGTTTTCGCATTTGCAGCTTGCACTCAGACCAAGAATACCGCCGAATATCACATCGGTATCGTAACCGGCTCCGTTTCTCAGTCAGAGGATGATAGGCGCGGCGCCGAAGCATTCCAGGCGAAATACGGCGAGGATATGGTCAAGCTGGCCATCTATCCCGACAACTTCACGGATGAGCTTGAAACCACCATTCAGACGATTGTGAACCTTTCCGACGATACGCAGATGAAAGCTATCATCGTCAACCAGGCGGTTCCCGGCACAACGGAAGCCTTCCGCAAAATTAAGGAAAAAAGGCCTGACATCCTTTGCATCGCCGGCGAAGCCCATGAAGATCTTCCCGAGATCGGCAGCGCGGCGGATCTGGTGTGCAACAACGACTTCGTTGCCCGCGGCTATCTGATCATTCGCACGGCCCACGAGCTGGGCTGCGACACCTTTGTTCACATCTCCTTCCCGCGGCACATGGCTTATGAGACGATGAGCCGCCGTGTTGCCATCATGCGGGCGGCATGCGAAGAGTTCGGTATGGAGTTCGTCCTTGAGACTGCGCCGGACCCGACCTCCGATGTCGGCATTGCCGGCGCTCAGGCTTACGTTCTTGAGAAAGTGCCCGAGTGGGTTGAGAAGTATGGCAAGAATGCCGCTTACTTCTGCACCAACGATGCGCACACCGAGCCGCTGCTCAAGCAGCTCCTTGCGTATGGCGGATACTTCATCGAAGCGGACCTGCCCTCCCCGCTCATGGGCTATCCCGGTGCGCTGGGCATTGACCTGACCGCAGAGGCGGGCGACTTTGAGAAGATACTTGCCAAGGTTGAGTCCGCCGTGGTTGCAAAGGGCGGCGCGGGCAAGTTCGGCACATGGGCCTATTCCTATGGCTACACCGTTTCCGCGGGCCTTGCGCAGCACGCCATGAACGTCATCAACGGCGAGAGCGAGCTTAACGATATCGACGATATCTCGAAAGCTTACCATGTGTTCTCCCCGAAGGCTGAGTGGAACGGCTCCAGCTACACCAACGCCGAAACCGGCGTCAAGTCTGAAAACACGTTCCTTGTCTATCAGGATACCTACATTATGGGCAACCCCGGCTACTACATGGGTTCCACCAAGATCGAAGTACCCGAGAAGTATTTCACCACCAAGTAATTTGGCGGTAAACGGTTCTTTGCAAAGCTAGGGGAGGTTTCGATCCTCCCCTCGCTTGTTTACTTGTTTATAGGTTGGGGTGCCGCTATGGTAAATAACAGTTCTCCGTTACTGGAGATGCGAAATATCAAAAAAGGCTTCTTGGGCAATCAAGTATTAACCGACATCAACCTCACGCTCAAAGAAGGCGAGGTCCTTGGTCTCGTCGGTGAGAACGGGGCCGGCAAAAGCACCTTGATGAAGATCCTCTTCGGAATGGATGTTATCAGGGAGACCGGCGGGTATGAGGGAGATATTCTCATACATGGCGAGAAGGTCGAGTTCTCCACGCCCTTTGACGCGCTTGCGGCGGGCATCGGCATGGTCCATCAGGAATTTTCTCTGATCCCCGGCTTCACGGTTACGGAAAACATACTGCTCAACCGGGAACCGAAGAAGAAAAATGTTATTTCGGAGATATTCGGGGAGAGACTCAATACCCTTGATTACAATGAGATGACAGGGCGATCCGAGCGAGCCATAGAAAAAATGGGCGTCAAAATCGATGCGGATATGATCATAAGCGATATGCCGGTAGGCCATAAGCAGTTCACGGAGATCGCAAGAGAGCTCAGCAAGGATCAGCTTAAGCTCCTGATTCTCGACGAGCCGACCGCCGTCCTCACGGAAAAAGAAGCGGAGGCGCTGCTCGATTCCATACGGGGTATGGCGTCAAGAGGCATCGCCGTAATTTTTATCACGCACAGATTGCATGAGATATTGACCGTATGCGATAAGCTCGTGGTCATGCGTGACGGTTATGTGGTCAAAAACGTCCCCGCAAAAGAGACCAATGTCGCCGAGATAACAAAATGGATGGTCGGCAGAAGCGTCAACGCCGCCGCCGCGACGGACGCAAAGATCGACTCCGACGCCAACGCTATCATGTCCATTCGAAAGCTTTGGGTGGACATGCCCGGGGAGACGGTCCGCAACGTTGACCTCGATGTTAAAGAGGGCGAAATCCTTGGGATAGGAGGTCTTGCGGGGCAGGGCAAGCTCGGTATCCCCAACGGCATTATGGGGCTTTATGAAGCGGGCGGAACGGTGGAGTTTGAAGGGCGGGAGATCGCGCTGAACAACCCGAGAAAGTGCCTCGACGCTTCGATTGCTTTCGTTTCCGAAGATAGGAGGGGCGTCGGCCTGCTGCTGGACGAGACGCTGGAGTGGAACATCGCTTTCCCGGCCATGCAGATACAAAATAAATTCCTCAAGCACTATTTGGGCTCTTTGATCAAGTGGAGAAATGAAAGGGCGATACGAGCGGTAACGCAAAAATATATCGATGAGCTTATGATCAAATGTACCGGCTCCATGCAAAAGGCCAAAGAACTTTCCGGCGGCAACCAGCAAAAGATATGCCTTGCTAAGGCCTTTGCCCTGGAGCCCAAGTTCCTTTTCGTATCCGAACCCACAAGGGGGATTGACGTAGGCGCTAAATCCCTTGTCCTGAATGCGCTTAAGAAGCTGAACAGAGAAAAAGGGGTCACGATCGTGATGGTTTCCTCGGAGCTTGAAGAGCTGAGGCAAACCTGCGACCGGATCGCTATCGTCTCCGGCGGCAAAATCGCCGGCATTTTGCCGGCGACCGATTCATCGGAAGATTTCGGCTTGCTGATGGTGAGTCAGGTAAAGTAAGGGGGGATAGCATGGGCAAAACAGTTACTGATGCGTTAGAACGCACAAATAAAAGTAAAATCGGCGGGTTTATCAACAGCTTTGGCTTGCCAAGGCTGATCATTGCCGGGTTTCTCCTGCTGCTCTTTATCACGGCGCCGTTCGTCGGGGCGGATTTCACTATGCAGTTGACCAACACGATCAACCGCTTCAGTTGGAATGCAATCCTCGTGTTGGCCATGGTGCCGATGATCCATTCCGGCTGCGGCTTGAACTTCGGTCTTCCGCTCGGCATCATTTCCGGGCTTCTTGGCGCTACGCTGTCCATCGAGTTTGGCTTTACCGGCCCCATGAGCTTTGTCATGGCCATCGTCATATCGACGCCTTTTGCGCTGCTATTCGGCGCGGGTTACGGGGGGCTGCTCAACAAGATCAAGGGCGGCGAAATGATGATCGCCACATACGTCGGGTTTTCTTCCGTGTCGTTTATGTGCATGATGTGGCTTTTGCTGCCGTATTATAGCCCCACCATGGTTTGGGGCCTCTCCGGCAGCGGGCTTCGCACCACGATCTCATTGGAGGGCTTTTATGATAAGGTCCTCGCCAACTTCCTGCAAATCAATATCGGCAAGCTGTCGATTCCCACGGGCTCGATTTTGCTCTTTGCTGTGCTTGCGTTTGCGATGTGGGCCTTCTTGCACACCAAGACCGGCACCGCTATGACGGCGGTCGGCTCCAACCCCTCGTTTGCAAAGGCGGCGGGCATCAACATCGACAAGATGAGGGCCCTCTCGGTCATCATGTCCACTTGGCTTGCGGCAGTCGGCATTCTGGTTTACGAGCAGGGTTTCGGCTTCATCCAGCTGTACACGGCCCCGTTTAACATGGCGCTCCCCGCGGTGTCGGCCATACTTATCGGCGGCGCTTCGGTCAACAAGTCGTCCATTCTAAACGTCATCCTCGGAACCTTCCTGTTTCAGGGCATCGTGACAATGACCCCGACAGTGATGAATTCTATGATTCATATGGACATGAGCGAGGTTATCAGGGCCATCGTATCAAACGGCATGATCCTCTACGCCCTGACCAGAAAGACAGAGGGATCAAGATGAACAAGAAGAACGGACAAAAGGTCAATATCGGCGAAGCGCTGGTTTCGCTCGTGCGCAACAACACCGTGCCGGCCATGTTTGTGCTTATCTGCGCCGTAAGTATCCCGCTTTCCGGTTTTTCCGCGGGCTATCTTTTAGATGAGATCGTCACCAGAATGGGAAGAAACATCTTCCTCATCCTCAGCCTTCTGATCCCCATCATGGCGGGCATGGGACTCAACTTCGGCATGACGCTCGGCGCCATGGCCG
>CAZJIS010000083.1:0-5918 GCA_964546125.1 uncultured Clostridium sp. | reverse complement strand
GTGCTGCCCGTGCCGATGATGAACGTGATCAACGGCGGCAAGCATGCGGACAACAACATTTCAAGCCAGGAGTTCATGATTATGCCCGTGGGCGCGCCATCATTCGCAGAGGGGCTTCGCTGGGGCACGGAAACATTCCACACGCTCAAGGCCATTTTGAAGAAGAAGGGCCTGAGCACCTCCGTGGGCGACGAGGGCGGCTTCGCGCCGAACCTTTCGGGTGAGGAGGAAGCGGTGGAAGCGCTGCTCGAGGCCATTGTCCAGGCGGGCTTTGCGCCGGGCAGGGACTTCATGATCACCATCGACGCCGCGGCGACGGAAATGTTTGACGAAGCCAAAGCCGCCGGCAAAGCGGGGCAATATCTTTTCTGGAAGTCGGGCGTCGTTAAATCGCCCGATGAGATGATCGCCTACTGGCAGGACCTGTGCGCGCGCTACCCGATCATCTCGCTTGAAGACGGCCTTGCCGAAGAGGATTGGGCGGGCTGGAAGAACCTCAACGAGGCGCTTGGCTCCACGGTGCAGCTTGTGGGCGACGACCTGCTCGTCACCAACACGCGGCGGCTTGAACGCTGCATCGCCGGGGGCTGCGCAAACTCGATTCTCATCAAGGTGAACCAGATTGGCACGCTGAGCGAAACGCTCGAAGCTATTGAAATGGCCCAGCGCGCGGGCTACGCGGCCGTGATCTCCCACCGCTCGGGCGAAACGGAGGACACGACCATCGCCGACATCGCCGTGGCGACCAACGCGGGCCAAATCAAGACGGGCGCGCCCTCGCGCACGGATCGCGTCGCCAAATACAACCGCCTGCTGCGCATTGAAGAGCAGCTCGGTTCCGCCGCCCGCTACGCGGGCAAGGCCGCTTTCGGCCCCATCGGCCGGCGTATCCTCTAAGCGGTTCGGCCATCGGTTTATGGCAGCAGAGCGCCCGGGAGGGCGCTCTGTTCAGGGTGTCGAATCTATGGCCACCAAGCGCCGCGCTCCATACCCGCGCGATACTCCGCGAGTGTGCCGGTGCGCCCGGCCGGGCTTTGCTTCAATCTGCGCCCATGCTATAATAACCCATCAAACCATGCGGGAGAACGCACCATGCCGCTACTTAAATTCCTCTACATTTTCGTTCAATGGACCTGGGGCTTCGCGCAAAGCTTGCTGGGGCTCGTGCTTATGCTGTTGCTCGGCAGGCAAAAGCACGAATGGTATGGCCTTGCCCTGATGACCGCCTATGATTTAGATCAGGTCAAGTTCAACAAACTCGGCGCATGCTCGCTTGGCATGTTCACCTTCGTCATCACCGGGCCGGATGGCAAGCCCTACCCCGGCCTTGCCGCGCATGAATACGGGCACACGTTCCAATCGCTTTTGCTCGGGCCGCTGTATCTCCCCCTGATCGGCATCCCCTCCTCCCTCTGGGCGCTGCGCTACCGCAAGCACCGCGCACGGTATGCTCAGCTTGGCATCGCCTACACCTCGCGCTACCCCGAAAACTGGGCGGAAAGCTGGGGCCGGCGCATCGCCGCGCGGCAGAGAAAATAAAGAATCCGGCGCACTCTGGCTTACGGCTCAACGCATCTCAAAAAAATTTTCGCCCAAACGCCTCCGCCTCACTTTCCGGGAATCTCGATGTATAATAGATGTTCTTTTCGTTATAAAAGCGCTTGTTCCCATAATAACGGGCACTCCAGACAAGCGAGGGGATGCCCACGACAAAAAGGTAGAGCGGACCATAGATTAGCGATTGGATCGTGTGCCCGTATTCATGCGCAACGCCTCGCTCGATCTGCTCCTCATGGTGGCCGCCACCCTCAGGCATGCCGATAAAGATGAACATGCCCAAAGAGATGCAGCCAAGATCCTTAATGGGCGAACGCGCTTTATCATACATGGTTAAGCAGGCGCCGCGACGCCACTCGTGCGGGTGCCCGATGTACATCAGGCGTAGCACAAACCCGACGAAGCTATGCAAAAAGCCCCACGTCCATTGCCAGATTATGTAAAGTACCGTCAGAAGAACATTCGGCTCCTTTTTCATGGATTCCCTCCTCCGGTTGATTATGCCGCTCAATAGAGCGTTTGCGGGTCGAATTTCTCGCGCCACAGCGCCTCGAGCGTTTTCACATCCGCAGCGAAGTCGGCGTCGCTCTGATCGGGCCTCTTCTTCATTTCTTCGAGCACCTCAAAGCTAAAAACATCCTTGCCGTAACGCTCGAGGTCCTTCTGAAGGCGCGGGTGGAAGCAGCCGCCCGTTTGCTTTGCAAACGCGTAGCGGTTCTCGGCGCCTTTGGTATCCGCATCGCCCACGACGAGAGCGCGCCCCGTTTGGCTGTTGCGCACGGCATAGACGCCGCCCGTTACCACGCGGTTTTTATATTCCGCCATGATCTGCTTTCTCGTTTTGTCAGCCATGCCACCCCTCCCTGGTCGTCGATATGATTTTTGCACCCACCTTGTCGATCTCGAGCGGGAGCACGCGCCAAGCGCCCGCAAGCTTCGCCGTTTCCGCGGCGGCGCGCGCCGGGAAGGCCGCATCCTTGTAAAACGCCATGCACGCGGAACCCGAACCGCTGATGAAAAAGGCCGAGGCTCCGGCTTTTTCAGCAGCGGCCCGAAGCTCCTCAAACCCGGGGATCAGCGCCTTTCGGAAAGGCTCGTGCAGCCTGTCCGACACGGCGCGGCGCAAAGCCTCCTCTTCGCCCGTTGCGAGGGCGTTAATGAGCGCACAGGCGTGCGCCACGGTGTAGGCGGCATCCGCGTGGGATATGAGCTTGGGGAGCGCCTCGCGCGCTTCGTGCGTCGCAAGCGCAAAGTCCGGAATGAACGCGCACAGGCGGATATCCTCCGCCACGGGGCAGCGCACGGCATAAGGCCTGCCTTCATGCGTAAGGGCCGCGGTAAAGCCGCCCCATATCGCGGGCGCGAGGTTATCGGGGTGGCCCTCAAGCGCGTTGGTGATCGTGAGCAGCTCTTGTTTTGTGAGCGTGCGCTCATGCATCGCCGCCGCCCCGAGCGCGCCCGCCACATACATCGCCGCTGAAGAGCCAAGGCCCCGGGCGACCGGGATGTCGCTTGCGATATCGATGCGCACCGGCTCCGGCGGCAGGCCCATGCAGGCAAGCGCCGCGCAATACGCCGCGTAAACGAGGTTGTCGGCGCCGCAATAGCGCGCCTCCGTGCCGGTGATCACAAGGCTGCCGCTCCTTTCAAAGCGCACCGTCGCATAGAGCGACACGGCGATCCCCAACGCATCAAAGCCCGGCCCGAGGTTCGCGCTTGTGGCCGGCACGCGCACGGCGATCACAGCTCCGCCGCCTTCCTTTGGATGTAGGCGAACACCTCGCGCGCGTCGATCACATCCAAATGCAATTCCTCGGCGCCGCGAAGCCGCGCAAGGCAAGAAGGAACCGGCACACCGCTAAGAAGGGAGAGGCGCTCCATCGCCAAAAAACCGTCCGCAACGCATTCGCCCGTGAGCGCGCGCAGCACATCGTCCGCGAATTTATAGGGAGATGCGGTGGAAAGAACGACTGTCGGCCTCCCCTCCCCCACGGCCGCGGCCGCGTTCCATGCTACGGCCGTGTGCGTATCCATCAAATAGCCGTAGCGCTCGTACACTTGGCGGATAGCGGCAAACGAAGCCTCATCATCCGATGCGTGGGCCAAAAACGATTGGCGGATGCGGTAGAGCATGTCCGCGCCGATTTCGTAGCGCCCGCTCTCTCCAAGGCGGCGCATGAGCGTGCGCACATAGGCAAAATCGCCGCCGCATTCGTAATAAAGCAGCCGCTCGAGGTTGCTTGAAACGAGGATATCCATGCTGGGCGAGGCGGTTTGGTAAAACGGCCGGCGCCTATCGTAGATGCCGGTGCGAATAAAGTCCGTGAGCACATCGTTGCGGTTTGATGCGCACACGAGGCGGCCGACAGGCAGCCCCATATGAAGCGCGAGGTACCCCGCGAGGATATCCCCGAAATTGCCGGTGGGGACGACGAAATCGACCGGCTCGCCAAAGCGCACGGCGCCGCTTTTCATTAAATCGCCATAGGCTTTGAAATAATACATCGCCTGCGGCGCGAGACGGCCGATGTTGATCGAGTTCGCGCTCGAAAGCTTCGTGCGAAGCGGCAACGCCCCCGGCTCCCCCGCGGCCCTTTCAAACGCGCGCTTAACGCAAGCCTGCGCATCGTCAAAATTGCCGCGGATAGCGCAGACCGCGATGTTTGCGCCCGGCTGTGTCACCATCTGCGCGCGCTGGATGGCGCTTACGCCCCCCTCGGGATAAAACACGGCAATCTTCATGCCCGGCATGTCGCAAAAGCCCGAAAGCGCCGCCTTGCCCGTATCCCCGCTGGTGGCGGTGAGGATCATGGTTTCGCTTTCATCCCTATGCATGGCTTTGGCCGCGGCGATAAGCTGCGGCAGCGCGCAGAGCGCAACATCTTTAAACGCCGCCGTCGGCCCGCGGTAGAGTTCGAGCACGTAGCGTTCGCCCACTTGCACGAGCGGCGTGAGATCCCCGGTTTCAAAGCGGCCCTCATAGGCGCGCGCGACGATGTTTTGCATGGCCTCGGGCGAATAATCGGGCAGCAGCGCGCCCATGACCCGCGCGCTGATCTCGCGCGCCGGGAGCAGGCAGATCTCCCGCGCATCCACGACGGGCAAACTGCGCAGCACGAAGAGTCCGCCATCTTCCCCCATGCCGTCGATGACCGCGCGGGAAGCGGGAATACCGTGTGCGGAAGTTCTTGTATGATAATAAAGTTCCATGCGCCCTCCTTGCTTGCGCGCGTGCGCTGCGCCTGCCTTTTGCGGGCGGGCGGCCGCTTGCGGTATCCAAACCCGATCTATTTTGATGAAAGCGGAGACGTTCTCTAATAAACGTACTGCCCGTTGACATACATGCAGAGATAACCCAAAAGCAGCGCAAGGCAGATGACGGTCACGACGCCGTCTTTCTTTTTGGAATCCGTCAGATACGCGAGTGCGAAGGGCAGCGGGAACGCCGCCGTGAGGTAGCGCGGCGCGCTCAAAAGCCAGGTTGTGCCGCAGGCGACGATGAAATAGGCGATAAAAAACGCCGTATAGGAGGGGCGCAAGCGCTTCCCCGCGGCCGCGACGATGCCGAGCGAGGCGAACGTGCAGATGAGATTGGGGAGCCACAGCCCGAATATCTTGCCCGTTTCGCCGCGGTTGATGGCGGAGGCGAACTGCTCGACCTGGGTCGCCGCGCTCTCGAAAAAGAACCCGAAGCCCTGCCCCCAGTGTTCGCTCTGGTAGCGCATGAAGGTGAGCGCATCGCCTGTGACGGCATAGTTGATATAGAGATAGCCCACGAGTCCGAGCGGCACGATGAGCATGCAAAGCGCGCGCAGCACATGCGTTTTTGCCTGTTCTTTGAGCACGCCCGCACGGCGCGCGGCGAGCACATCCATCAGCCACTCGAACGCGATGAACGCGAGCAGCAGCCCGCCAAGGCTTCGCGTAAAACCCGCGAGCGCGCCAAAAACGCATCCCCAAAGGTAGCGCTTCTTGCGCACGAAGTACACGCACGCAAGCGAGAGCGCGAGGAAAAGGCTCTCGCTCATGGGGGCTGCAAAGAAAAATGCCGCGGGCAGAATGAATGTGTATTTCATGGCGCGCAGCGCATCCGCACGCTTCATGTCGAGCGCCGCGACCTCATAGGCAAGAATCGCCGCGGCGATAGCCGAAAGGTTGGAAACGATCATCGCCGAAACAAAGGAATTGTGCGTAACCGGGTTGATGGCGCGCATGAGGATTGGGTAGAACGGAAAGAACACGATGTGGAAGCGCGGGTCGCCAACGGTCACATACCAGCGTTCGGAAATGCCAAGGTAATGAGGCGCGTCGGTATGGACCCAAGCAGCGCGCAGCGTATCGAAAAGGCCGCCGGGATAAGC
>CAZJIS010000082.1:4246-5957 GCA_964546125.1 uncultured Clostridium sp. | reverse complement strand
GGGGGTTTTTGGCGTACCCGGGAGGATTCGAACCTCTGGCCTTTGGAGTCGGAGTCCAACGCTCTATCCAGCTGAGCTACGGGTACAGGCGCGGCTTTTGCACGCAAAATCTATTATAACATGTTTTTTGCGCTTGGCAATCTATTTCCCGGTGAGGGTGCGCACGGCGTCGCCGAGGGTCGCAACGCGCACGAGCTCGATGCCGGCGACCTTTGGAAGCTTCGCCGCTTTGGCAATGAGCACGCGCGTGTAGCCAAGGCGCGCGCATTCTAAAATGCGCTTATCAAGACGGCTTACGGGGCGGATTTCTCCGGTGAGGGATACTTCGCCGATGCAGGCCGTGCCCGGCGGCAAGGGAGCTTCGAGCAGGGAGGAGGCGACGCACAGCGCCGCGGCAAGGTCGCCCGCGCGCTCCTCAAGGCGCAGGCCGCCTACGACGTTGATGTAAACATCCTTGTCGGCAAGGGAGAGGAAGGCTTTTTTTTCGAGCACCGCAAGCAAAAGGATCAGCCGGTTGAGATCGAGGCCGGCCGCCATGCGGCGTGGGTTCGAAAAAGGCGATGCGCAAATGAGCGACTGCACCTCCGCGAGCATGGGACGCGTGCCCTCCATCGCGCAGGTTACGGCGCAGCCCGGCGCGTTTGTGCCCGAGAGGAACAGCGCCGAGGGATCGGAGATCTCCTCCATGCCGGTGTCCCGCATTTCAAAAACGCCGATCTCATCCGTTGATCCGAAGCGGTTTTTTACCGCGCGCAGCAGGCGGAACGAATCGTGCCGGTCGCCCTCGAAGTAGAGGACCGTATCCACCATGTGCTCGAGCACGCGCGGCCCGGCGATGGCCCCCTCCTTGGTGACATGGCCCACGATGAACACGGCGCAGCCCGAGGTTTTGGCGATGCGCGTGAGGAAAGCCGTCGATTCGCGCACCTGGCTCACGCTTCCCGGCGCGCCGGTGAGCTGGGCGCAGGTCATGGTTTGAATGGAGTCGATGATAAGGAACGCGGGCTTGAGGCGGAGAGCCTCCGTCTCGATCACGGCGATGTCCGTTTCGGCGAGCACGAGGATTTCCGCAGTGAGGTTGAGCCGCGCCGCGCGCAGCTTGAGCTGGGCCGTGCTCTCCTCGCCCGAAACATAGAGCACCGTGCCAAGCGCCGTGAGCCGGTCGGCCATTTGCATCAATAAAGTCGATTTGCCGATGCCCGGGTCGCCCCCCAGCAGCACTGTGGAGCCCCCTACGATGCCGCCGCCGAGCACGCGGTCGAGCTCGCTCATCCCCGAGGAGGCGCGTTTGGCCGCATCGGCGCGCACCTCGCGCAAGGGGATCGCCCGGGAAGGCGCGCCGCCCACATGCGCCGCGGGGGCCGGGGCGATCTCCACAAACGTGTTCCAGCTCTCGCAATTCGGGCAGCGGCCCAGCCACTTGCCGCTTTCATACCCGCACTCGCCGCAGGCGAAAACGGTCTTTTGCACTTTTGCCATATTTTTCTCCTTAGGGAAGGCGCGAGAATTTAATGATGTCCCGCTCGCGCGAGGTGACGTCCATCCAGATTACGCACGAGTCGGAAACGCCGAGAAACTGCGTTTTTTCATAATCCGAAGAAATGCGGTAGGTCTTTCCGTTGTCGAAGCGGTAGGCGTAAATGGTCTCTCCCTTGCAATAGGCGATGAAGGTCTTTTCCATGCCAAACTCCACCACACCGCTTGCGATCTT
>CAZJIS010000082.1:0-4146 GCA_964546125.1 uncultured Clostridium sp. | reverse complement strand
TTTGCAAGGTCGAGCGCCATGAGCGTGCCGCCGCCGTTGAGCTTGGCGTCGAGGTAAACGAGCCAGCGCTCGTTGAACTTCGGGAACATGAAATGCGCGTTTTGCGGCGTGAGATCGATCTTCTGGGCGGCGCGCGATTCGGGCATGCAATAATAAAGGTCGAGGAGAACGGCCTTTGTGTCCACGAGCTTGCCCGCGGATAAAATCATTTTGCCCTTGTAAAAATATGGGTCGCCGAACCAGCGGTAGTTGGAGGAGGCGTCGAACACCACTTCCGTTTCCGCCTCGGCGGGATCGAAAAGATCCATCGCGCCGGGCGCGGGCGTAGGCCGCGGCGCGGGGGTGGGCGGGGGCGTGGGCGCGAAAGGCGCGCGATAGCTGATGCCAAGAAGCGGCAGCAGCTTGGGAAGCGCCACGAATACGACGAGCCCCGCGGCGGCAAGCAAACCGAGCGCCGTGCCCAAAAGCGCCAGCACGGGCCCCCAGTTGCTCGCCGAAAGACGGCTCCTGCGCCGGTAATTTCTTCTTTTGCGGTATCGCCCTTTCATATCATCCATTATAGCACACGCCGGCGGGCCCGCTCAATCAGATGAATTGTAAATATCGCTCCGCGCGCGGGCTTTTTAGGGCGGGAAATTGCTTAAAAACAGGCTGCTTTTCATACCCGCGGCCCCGCCTGCGCGGTTGACAGCGCCTGCTTTATCCTGTACGATAAAAGCCAAAACATAAACATTTCGCGGCATATTCGGCCGGTTTTATCCGGCTTCGATCCGATGACGGAGGGCAGGCATGAACAATATCCTCACAAGATCCGCGGCCCTGCTGCTTTGCGTATGCATGGCGTGCGCTCTTTTGGGCTGCGCCGCCGCGCGGGGCGGGGCGGAGGCTTCGCCCGCAGCAAATACCCCGGCGCAAATTCCAGCTCAGACTCCAAAGCAGACGCCTCTGCCGCAAACGACCTTTTTGCAGGGCATGGGCGATGTGCCCCCGGGCCGTTACGATGCCGCCGCGCATCCGCGCACGGGCGCGAACGCCACCGCGCCGCTGATTGTGGGCGTTCCCATGCTCGAGGGCAGGTTTAGCCCGTTTTTTGCTTCCTGCGCGGGGGATGCGGCCGTCGCCGCGTTTACGGGGCTTACTCTCATCGGCTTTGACGCTTCGGGCCTGCCGCGGGCGGGCGTCGAAATTCCATGCCTTGCGTATTCCTGTTCGTTCGGGGCAACGGGCGTCGGGCAAGGCTCCGCTTGCACGTTTTTCTTAAAAAACGGCGTCTATTTCAGCGATGGAACGCCCGTCACCGCGAAGGATGTGCTGTTTTCTTTGTATGTGCTCTGCGATCCGCTCTATGATGGGCCATCCGCCCTTTTCCCGCTGAACATCCGCGGCCTTTCCGACTACCGAAACGGTTCGGACCCCGCGCGGCTGATTGCGGGCATCACCTCCGGCCGGGAAGTTTGTGCGGATGGGATCACGCGCGATTATGTGCGCGTCGAATTCGAGGGCGCGGACCCAGCGGCCGTTTCCGCGCTCGCGGTCACGGTTGCTCCGCAGCATTACTATGCCGCGGGCTTTGCGGGCGAGGTCAATGCCTGCGGCGTTGCGCCGGGCAGCGAAGCATTCTTTCGCGCCCTGCACGCAAAGGACGCGCGTCCGCTCGGCGCGGGGCCGTATGCGTTCGAGGCGTATATGGACGGCGTGGCCTATTATGAAGCCAACGACGGTTTTTTGCTCGGTTCGCCGAAAATTAAAAACCTGCGCTGCCGCGAAATCGTCAACGGCGGGGAACTCGACGCGGTGCTCATCGGCACGGTCCACTTCGCTAGCCCCGATGCGGCCCCCGCCATCCTCAAGGCGGTCGCCGCGGGCAAGGGAACCTACGCGAGGCTCGCGTGCGCGGTTTCCGATCACGCGGGCTACGGTTACATCGGCATCAACGCGAAGGCCGTGCCGGATTGGAACGTGCGCCGCGCGCTCGCTTCCACGATCGATCCGAAGCTTGCCGTCGATTATTTTGGCGGGCTTGCTAAACCGAATGACCGCACCATGTCGCGCACGCAATGGGCCTACCCCGAGGGGGCCCCAAGCGCTTTTGTTTACGACGGCACCGGGCAAAAGGCGCTGGCGCTTTTCCTTGAGGCCGGGTACCTCTACGACGGCGCGGCCAAGCGCATGGTCTATCCCCAAGGCCACGAACGCGCGGGTGCGCAGGTCGTTTTCAAGGCGACGCTGCCGATGGCGGCGGAAAAGCACCCGGCGGGCGCGGTGTTTGAGGGCATGCAAAAAACGCTTGCGGGGATCGGCGTGCGGCTCGAGATCGAAATCGACCCCGGTCTGCTCGAAAAGCTCGACCACGCATATGAATCGGGCCTCGAGATCGTGGCGGCCGCGTGGGATGGGGGAGGCGATCCGGATATGTTCCAACTCTGGTACTCCGACCCCTTGGTGAATTTCAGCCTCGCGCCCAACGCCAAAGGCCTTTACTGGCTGTTTGAAAACGGCGATGCTGAGCAGCGGGCGCAGCTCGAGCGGCTCAACGCGCTCATTTTGCGCGCGCGCGCCGCGCAAGGGATTGAGACGCGCCGCGCCCTTTATGCCGAGGCGCTCGCGCTCTCCACCGGCCTTGCCGTAGAGATCCCGACCTACCAGCGCAAGGATCTGTTCGTTTACAACAAGGATGTCATCAAGGCTTCTTCTTTGCTCCCCGAAGAGGAAACGGGCCCCTATCGGAACCCGCTCGCTTTTATCTGGAACGTTGAGCTCAACGGCTGAGGGAAATCTCCCTTCTAAGCGCCGGACGTTCCGCGCTCCCAGAGCAGAAAGCTCTCATCCATGCGGAAAAGGTACTCCACACGCTCTAGCGCCGCAGCCATCGGCTGATTCGCCTCGTCGATATCCGCGATGATTTTGCGCATTCCATTCGCGTGCAGAATATGGGTGCCTTGCGCGATCAGCATCGCGCCATAACCGTGGCCGCGGTGCTGCGGCAGCACGCCGATATAATTGAGCCCGCCAACGGTATCGTCAAACTTCTGCGGCAACACCAAACCCACAAGCTCGCCGCCGCAATAACCCAACTGCCACCAGTCGGCATGAAAATCCAGTTCCTGCATGCCGGCCACATATTCGCGCGCCGCCCCGCCGCCGCCCAGCCGCGCCGCGTCATCGGCCATCCGCTGATCCAGCGTGCCGACGGTCACTTCCTCAACGGCGTTGATGAATACTTCCTCCCCGGCTTCGGCGATGCTGCGAAAAGTCAGCGCATTGAACCTTTGCGGCGGTTCGGGGCGCTCATAAGTGTAGTTCTTCTTTGCCTGGGCAATGCGGAAACCCGCGCGCGTAAAGAGGTTTCGTATATCCGCATATTGTTCGGTGTCGTCATATAAATTATAGCCGATCGATTTTGTTTGCGGCCTTGCCGCCAGATGGACGGCTTTTTTGAGCGCTTGCGCCCCGTGGGGCATCTGTGAATCGGCCAGCGCAAAATCGAGGATCGTGCGCTCTGTTTGCGTATCGTCAAAAAAGCACACGCCGCCCGCCACCGTGCCGCCCGCATCAAAAACATAGCAGTCCTGCGGAACAACAAAGCCTTTTTCGATCCAGCGGCGGACATTTTGTCCGTATTGCTTTAAGTATCCTCCCGCCGATTCCAGCAGCGCATGGTCGGCGGGGGCGATGATCCTGACGTCCATCACAGTATGTTTTCCTGCCTTTTTTGTGTGTTGATCGATCCTTTTATCAAACGCCGGGAGCATGCTCCCGGCGTTTGCGCTTAACAAAAATCGTTTTTTACAGCGCCTGCCCGACCGCGACCGCCACGGCCACCGTCGCGCCCACCATGGGGTTGTTGCCCATGCCGATGAGGCCCATCATTTCCACATGCGCCGGCACGGAGGAAGAGCCCGCGAACTGCGCGTCGCTGTGCATGCGGCCCATCGTGTCGGTCATGCCGTAGGAAGCGGGGCCGGCCGCCATGTTGTCCGGGTGCAGCGTGCGGCCCGTGCCGCCGCCGGAGGCCACGGAAAAATAGCGCTTGCCGTTCTCGTTGCACCATTTTTTGTAGGTGCCCGCCACCGGATGCTGGAAGCGCGTGGGGTTGGTGGAGTTGCCGGTGATGGAAACATCCACGTTTTCGTGGCGCATGATGGC
>CAZJIS010000081.1:0-6259 GCA_964546125.1 uncultured Clostridium sp. | reverse complement strand
AATCCATTGGGTTCTTAGGGCCCCTGGCCCTAAGCGGAGGCTTGGAGGCGGAGCCTCCAACGTTCCCTCCCCTGGTCATTTATCTTTCACCGTTCATTATGAGCCAACGGCCAATCAATTGGGTTCTTAGGGCCCCTGGCCCTAAGCGGAGGTTTGGAGGCGGAGCCTCCAACGTCCCTCCCCGTTCTCTCCCCTTACTCCCTGCCCTTGGGCGCGACGATGACGCGGCGGTTGGGTTCTTCACCCTCGCTGTAGGTGGTGACGTAGGGGTGGTTTTGCAGCGTTGCGTGCAGCACGCGGCGCTCATAGGGGTTCATCGGCTCGAGCGTGCGCGCGCGGCCTGTGCTGCGCACCTGGGAAGCAACCTTGCGCGCGAGGCGCACGAGTGTTTCCTCGCGCTTGTCGCGGTAGCCTTCGGTGTCGATGGTTACGCGGATGTAGCCGGTCTCCTTACGCGTGCGGTTGACGTGCAGCGAGCAAAGATATTGAATCGCGTCGAGCGTTTCTCCCCTGTGGCCTATGAGGATGCCCATCGCGGCGCTGTCGATGCGCAGCTTCATGCCCTCTTCGGAAACATTGGCGAGCACCTGCGCTTCGATGCCCATGAGCTTGAGCATGCCGGTGAGGAAGTCGGCCGCGGCATTGTCTTCGGCCGCCTCGAGGGAGTAGGCGACCTGCGGCTTCGCCGGCATGGGGGCGGAATCCTCCCTGCGCTCGGGCCGGTCGTCGCGGCGGGGGCGGTTGTCGCGGGGCGCTTCGCGGCGCGCGCCGTCGGAACGCGGGGTCTGCGGCCGCGCCTCGTCGCGCGCAGGACGCCGGTCCTGCTGCGGGCGGGGGGCGCGCTCGTCCCTGCGGGGTCCGCGTTCGCGCCGGGGACCGCTGCGCTCGCCGGTGCGGGCGCGGTCGGCGTCGGTAAGGTAATCGGGAATGACGATCTGCTCCGGCTCGCGCTCGATAAGCCGCACGATGGCGGGCTTGGTGCCGATGCCGAGCACGCCCTTGGTTTCGTGCTGCACGATGTCGATTTCCACCTCGTCGATGGAAAGGTCCAGCTCGCGCAGGCCGTTAAAAATCGCCTCATCTATGGTTTTGCCGTTTGCTTCAAACGTCCTCATTTCTTTGCATCCTCCTGCACTGCCGCGGGGCGCGGATATTTCTTGTTGAGCACAAGGTTGATCAAAATCATCAAAACGCTGCTAAACGTCCAATATACAGCGAATGCGGCGTTGTTGGAAAGGCAGAAAACGAACGACATCACCGGGAACATGTAGTTCATCCATTTGGTCGACTGGGCGCTCTGCCCGCCGGCCGCCGGGGGCTGGTTTTTTTGCATCATCCAGGCCGAAAGGAAGTTCGACCCGCCCGCGAGCACCGCCATCAGGTACCATCCGTTGTTGAAGCCGTTGTAGAAGTCGCGGTATACCTGCATGGCCGCGTCGTAGGCGGCGATGGAGGCCGGCGTATGGATGATGGCGTAGCTTTCCACGCCGCCTGCTACGGATTTGAGCGCAATGCCAAGCTCCACAAGCTTTTCCCACGCGCCGGGCGTGTTGTGGAGATAAAGGAGCTTTGAAAGCTCGGGCGTCGCAAGGAACGACGCACCCTGGGCGACGACCGGCAGCGTGCCGTTGTCGGGCTGCCAGATGTTGTTAATCCACAGGAATTTGAAGGATTTGAAAAGCGCCATCGCATTGTCGTCCACCAACAGGCGCAGCGTCATTTCATAGCCCCAATAGCGGAACGCCGCGAAGAAAAGGAAGAACAGCGGCATTGTGATGAGCATCGGCAGGCAACTCCCCCACATGCTCACGCCGCGCTCTTTCATATATTTATTTTGCTCGAGCTGCGCGCGCCGGGGGTCGCTTGCGTATTTCTTTTGAATTTTTTGAAGCTCGGGCTGGATGGCGGCCATTTCCATTGAAGATTTTCTGGTTTTAATATCCGAAAAAATCGTCAGTATCCGCAAAAACAGCGTGCACAGCACGATCGTGAGCACGATGCTTCCAAGGCCGTTTGCGGAAAGTTTTGCGGTGAGTCCATAGACCCAGCGCATCATTTCAAGAAACAGGTTGTTGAACGTTTTACCTTGCACCTTTGTTTCTCTCTTTCATCAGTTGTTGTAGGAGGCTTTTTTTCGCCGCGGCGCGGGCCAGGTGTCGGGAACCGGGTCGTATCCGCCGCGGGAGAATGGATTGCAGCGCAAAACGCGCCATAAGCTCATCAAGCCGCCTTTCCACGCGCCATGCTTCTCCAGCGCCTCAAGGGCGTAGGAGGAACAGGTGGGGGTATAGCGGCAGCATGGCGCATGCGTCGGCGATATCCAGGCTCGGTAGCCGCGGATAAGGTAGAGCATGAAGCGCTTCACGGCTGCGTTTCTTCCTTTTTCAGCAAGTCGGCGCGGCGAAGGAGATTGTTGACCGCGTCCTGCAGGGAGGTGAACTTAGCATCCACAACCGGCTCTCTGGCTATGAAGATGAGGTTGTATCCGTCTTTCACGCGCGGTATCACAGGGCCGAAAGATTCCCTCAACCGGCGTTTGACGCGATTGCGGACGACGCTGTTGCCGAGCTTTTTGCTCGCGGAAAATCCAACGTGCACCCCCGCTGTGCGGGATCTGGCCCAGATGAGGACCAGCATCGGGTTCGCCTTGGAACTTCCTTTGCGGTATACATGGCGGAAGTCCTTGTTCCGCTTCAACGAATAACAGCGTTTCACCGGTTCACAATTCAAAGAACATTCATCAATCATTTCCCGCGCGGATACGTCAGCGGGCGATCGTTTGCGCCGCAAAAGCCGCGGCGCCGCCGTCATTTGCGCGCGGCGCGCGGCAACACGCCCTCCCCGGCGCGGGGCGGGCGGCCTCATTCTCAGGCGGAAACCGTCTTGCGGCCCTTGAGCCTCCTGCGGGAGAGCACATTGCGGCCGCTGCGGGTCTTCATGCGCTGGCGGAAGCCATGGACTTTCTTGCGCTGCCTCTTTTTGGGTTGGTACGTACCAAGCATCTCTTGCACCTCTTTCCGGTATATATTGGGGAGGCGGCTTTCCTTGCCCGCTCCCCTTGCCTTCGATCCGTCAGTCTATGATTATATAAGAACATCTTCTCCTCTGTCAAGGAAATCATCCCGCCAAAAAGCCCGATTCCCTGCGGATACAACATGTTGTTTGCCATGGCGCTATCGACTACAAGCGCACAAAAATATCTCCCCCTCTTCCCGCGTTTTGGTTGCTAAAGGTTTTATGATTTGTTATGATATACGCGGGTCGTCGTGGAGCGCATCGGCTTTGCCGGGCGTCTCTTTTCATATACGGCGTTATTATCCACAAAATTATCCACATTCTTTCCAAGTTTTCAACATTGTTTGCGCACGGAAAAATGTGTAGCGGAGGAACTTCATGAAAACCGCCCAGACCGCCTGGCAGAACACGCTCCCCGAACTGCGCGCCGCGATGACGCCGATCAGCTTTTCAACATGGATTGAGCCGATGGCCTCCGTGTGCATCAAAGATAACACGCTCGTTCTCCAGGCCAAGGACGAAACCGCCAAGAGCACGCTTAAAAACATTTACAAAGATACGATCACCGATTGCGTCAACCGCGCCAACGGCTCTTCGTTCACCGTCAAATTCATCGACGAGAGCGAACTTCCCTTCTACGGCGCACTGCGCGAGGACCGCGCGGTTTACTCGAGCGATTTTAATCTCGACCCGAAATATACGTTCGAGTCCTTCGTCATCGGCAACAGCAATAACCTCGCCCACGCGGCCGCCAAAGCGGTTGCGGAGAGCTTCAGCGCCGCCTACAATCCCCTTTTCATCTACGGCGGCGTGGGTCTTGGCAAAACGCACCTGATGCATGCCATAGGCCACCGCATGCTCGAGCGCAACCCCGGTGCGCGCATCGTTTACATCACGAGCGAAACTTTCACCAACGATCTCATTCAATCTATTCAGGATAAGACCAACGTTCAGTTCCGCAACAAATACCGCACGGTCGATGTGCTTATGATCGACGATATTCAGTTTCTCACGGGGCGCGATCGCACGCAGGAGGAGTTTTACAACACCTTCAACGCCGTGCGCGGCGCGAACAAGCAAATTATCATCACCTCGGACAAACCCCCCAAGGAGCTTTTCAACCTCGAAAACCGCCTGGTTTCGCGCTTCGAGGGCGGCCTTGTGGCCGATATTCAGCCGCCCGATCTTGAAACGCGCTGCGCCATTTTAAAGCGCCGCGCAATTATGGACAATGTCGACATCGACGATTCGGTGCTCACCTTCATCGCCGAGCGCGTTTATTCGAACATCCGCCAACTTGAGGGGGCTTTCACGCGCGTGATGGCCTATGCGAGCCTCTCAAAGCTGCCCCTTAATGCCGCCACGGCCGATGCCGCGCTCAAGGATATCATCCCCGGCTATGACAACGCCCGCATCACGACGAATTTCATCCAGCAGATTGTCGTCGATTTTTACGATGTGGAGCACGACGCGCTGCTCTCCTCGCGCCGCTCGAAGGACATCGCCTATCCACGGCAGGTGGCGATGTATCTTTGCAAAAACCTGACGACCGAAACCTTCAACGCGATCGGCGCGGCGTTCGGCGGCAGGCATTATTCAACAGTGATCGACGCTTGCAATAAAATCGAAGAAGAAAGTAAGACAAATCGACAGCTTTCCTTCGAAATCGAGGATCTTACCAAGCGCATTCGGGTCGCCAAACGCAGGTAATTGCGCTATACTTATTGAATATATGGCAACATGTGGACAACGCCCCCCAATCCACAACGGCAAAAAGTGGGTAATGTGCACAATGCGGAATACGTTGGTAACCCACCCCTTTGCCCTATGCTCGTCCCACGCGTTTTCCTCACCGGAAAAGCCGCTTGCGCCGGAGCTTCCCCCGCTTTCCCACGCGACCCACAACACTACTATTACGGCTACTAAAACATATAAACACTACTCTTACTTGCCGGGAGGTTAACATGAGATTTTTTGTGGATACCAATGAACTCAACGCGGGCATATCGACCGTCATCAAAGCGCTCCCCGCGCGAACGACCGTGAGCATACTCGAAGGCATTTATCTCAAGGCTGCGGATAATACGCTTTTGCTTCGCTGCTCGGATCTCAACATCCAAATCGAAACCATCGTCGCCGCTACCGTTGAAGAGGAGGGCGCGATTGTTTTGCCCGGCAAGCTGTTTGCTGAAATGGTACGCAAGCTCACCGGGGAGTTGACCTCGGTCGATGTGAAAAAGAACACCGCCTCTATTGAGAGCGGCCGCTTTAAAACCACGCTGCAAGGCGAGAGTGGCGCGGATTTCCACGCGATGAGCAGCGTTAAACCCGACCTCACGGTGTCTATCCGGCCCGATGCATTAAAGCGCATGGTGCGCGGCTGCATCTTCGCCGCGGCGCAGGATGATTCAAAGCCCATCCTCACGGGCGCTATGATGGAATTTTCCGAAGGCGGCGCGACGCTCGTGGCGCTCGACGGCTACCGTCTCGCGCTCCGGCGCGAGGACACCGAAGCTTTCTCGGGCAGCGCTTCGAACATGATTATCCCCGCCCGCTCTTTGCTCGAGATCGCGCGCATTCTTCCCGAAGAAGGCGAGGCGGTCAAGATGCTTTTTTCGCGCACGCACATCATGACCGACATCGGCTCCACCAACATCACCGCGCGGCTGATGGAGGGCGAATTCATCAAATACAAGCAGATTTTACCCGATTCCCATATCACGCGCGTGCGCGTCAACCGCAAAGAGCTCATGGATGGCATCGACCGCGTCGCGCTCATGGCGCGCGAGAGCAAGAGCAACCTGATCAAATTCACGATCGCCAACTCCCTGATCAACATCACCGCCAACAGCGAAATCGGCCGCAGCGTTGAGGATGTGGAGGCGAGCATCATGGGCGGCGATATTGAAATCGCGTTCAACGCGCGCTATTTTACCGATGTTCTGCGCGTGCTCGACGAGGATGAAATTTACCTCGACATGACCAACAACATAAGCCCCTGCGTCGTGCGCCCTGTGCAGGGCGAGGGGTTCTATTATCTCATCCTCCCGGTGAGGATCTTCTCGGGCATGTAGGCGGAGAAAAAACGTTGAGGGCGCCGCCCTCAAGCTCCCGCTTAGGGCCATAGGCCCTAAGAACCCAATTATAGAGTATAGGAGATTCCACAGAATAGGCCTCTATAAAAGGATTGGGACGCTAAAAGGGATTTACAAAGGGAATGAAATTTGCATAAGGCTTCAAAAAA
>CAZJIS010000080.1:0-6395 GCA_964546125.1 uncultured Clostridium sp. | reverse complement strand
AGCTTTTCGTGGATCGCCGCCGCGGCCACCTTGCCCGCGCCCATCGCGAGGATGACCGTCGCCGCGCCCGAAACGGCGTCGCCGCCCGCATAAACGTAGGCGCGGCTCGTTTCGCCCTGTTCGTTGGTGATGATGCCGCCCCACTTCTCGGTTTCAAGGCCGGGGGTGGTGTTGCGGATCAAGGGGTTGGGAGATTGGCCGATGGCGATCACCACCGTGTCGACCGGCAGCGTGAATTCGCTGCCCGGCTTCACCACGGGGCGGCGGCGGCCAGAAGCATCCGGTTCGCCAAGCTCCATTTCCACGCAGTCTATGGCGGTCACAAAACCCTTATCGTCCCCCTGAATGGCCGTGGGGTTGCACAGGAGGCGGAAGTCGATGCCCTCTTCTTTTGCGTGGTGCACCTCTTCGCGGCGGGCGGGCATTTCGGCTTCGCCGCGGCGGTAGATGATGTAAACGTTCTCCGCCCCCATGCGCTTGGCGCAGCGCGCTGCGTCCATGGCGACATTGCCGCCGCCGACGACCGCGACACAGCGGCCCACGCGCACGGGCGTGTCCGTTTCGGGGAAACGGTAGGCTTTCATTAAATTAATGCGGGTCAAAAACTCGTTGGCGCTGTAAACGCCCGAAAGGTTTTCGCCCGGAATGTGCATGAAACTTGGCAGTCCCGCGCCCGTGCCGATGAAAATGGCGCTGTAGCCTTCCTCCTCGAGCAGCTCGTCGAGCGAAATGCACTTGCCGATGACCATGTTGGTCCGGATGTCGACGCCGAGGCTGCACACGCCCTCGATCTCACGGCGCACGAGGTCCTTGGGCAGGCGGAACTCGGGGATGCCGTAGGAGAGCACGCCGCCCGGGGTGTGGAGAGCCTCGAAAAGCGTCACCTTGTAGCCGAGCTTTGCAAGATCCCCCGCGCAGGTCACACCGGCGGGGCCGGAGCCGATCACGGCGACCTTCTTGCCGTTAGCGGGCGCGGTTTCAACGGCGGTGTCGCCATGGGCCATAGCATAATCGGCCACGAAGCGCTCGAGCCTGCCGATGCCGACCGGCTCGCCCTTGAGGCCGCGCACGCAGCGCTGTTCGCATTGCGTTTCCTGCGGGCAAACGCGGCCGCACACGGCGGGCAAAGCGTTGGTTTCGCGAATCTTCGCGTAAGCGCCGAGGAAATCGCCCTGGTTGACAAGTTCGATAAACTCGGGGATCTGCACGTTCACCGGGCAGCCGGCAACGCAGGGCCGGTGCTTGCAGTTGAGGCAGCGGGAGGCTTCCGCAAGGGCCATCGCCTCCTCGTAGCCGAGGGCGACCTCCTTGAAATTGGCGGCGCGCTCCCTGGGGTCCTGCTCGGGCATCGCGGTTTTTTTCAGGGTCATGTTAGGCATGGCTGCGCACCTCCCCGGTCAAACGGCAAACGTGCTGTTCGAGGCTTTCGGCCTCTTCCTTGCGGTACATTGCGCCGCGGCGCAGCGCCTCGTCAAAGTCAACGAGGTGGCCGTCAAAATCGGGCCCGTCGACGCACGCGAACTTCGTTTCGCCGCCAACCGTCACGCGGCAGCAGCCGCACATGCCGGTTCCGTCCACCATGATCGAGTTCATCGAAACCACGGTGTGGATGCCGTAGGGCCGCGTTATGTCGCACACGACCTTCATCATCATCACCGGGCCGATGGCGACCACGAGGTCATAGGCTTCGCCCGCTTCGAGAAGCTCGCGCAGCACATCCGACACAAAGCCCTTTTTGCCGTTGCTGCCGTCGTCCGTGGTGATGAAAAGCCGGTCGGAAACCGCGGCGAATTCCTCCTCGAGCATAATCAGCCCTTTGTTGCGGAAGCCGACGATCATATCGACCTGCGCGCCGTGTTCGCCAAGCGCCTTGGCCTGCGGGTAGGCAATGGCTGTGCCGAGGCCGCCGCCGATGACGACGGCGCGCTTGACCCCCTCGAAATGGGAGGCGACGCCCAGCGGGCCGACGAAATCCATGAGGAACTCGCCCTCGTTAAGAAGGCCCAGGTGGCGGGTGGTTTTGCCGGCCTCCTGGAAGATGATGGTCACCGTGCCTTTTTCCCTGTCGTAATCGGCGATCGTGAGCGGGATGCGCTCGCCGTTTTCATCGATGCGCAGCATGATGAACTGGCCCGCAAGCGCCTTTTTGGCCACATGGGGCGCGTCGATCACCATGAGTTTAACGTTGGGGCTGAGCACGCGTTTTTGAAGGATGCGATACATCGCGTGAACTCCTTTCGCAATGATAGCTTAGTCAGCAATTGATTTTACCATTCCCGGGCGCGCCTGTCACCCCTTGCGGGCGGCAAAAGCCGTCAAAAAGCGCGCAAAGCCCATGCCGATTTGATATGGCCGCCATATCAGGCAAAACCGTGCGGGTGGCTTTCGTGAAAGGCCCAGGCCGTGGCAATCATCTCGCCGATCGCGGTAAATTCGGGCACGAAGCCCAGCACGCGCGCGGCTTTTTCGTTGGAGGCAACGAGCTTTGCGGGGTCTCCCGCACGCCGGCCGACGAAGCGGTGGGGGATCTGTTTGCCCACGACCTTTTCGCAGGCCGCGAGGATTTCGCGGTTGGTGAAACCCTCGCCGCTGCCGAGGTTGAATACGTCGCTCTCCCCGCCGCCGATGAGATACCCGGCCGCCAGCGCATGGGCGCGCGCGAGGTCGCACACGTGGATATAATCGCGCACGCAGGTGCCGTCCCTGGTGGGGTAATCCTCGCCATAAATTTCAAGCAGGGGGCCCTCGCCCGCCGCCGCGCGCAAAACGTTGGGAATCAGGTGCGTTTCGGGCGCGTGATCCTCGCCGATGCTCCCGTCCGGCAGCGCGCCGCAGGCGTTGAAATAGCGAAGCGAGGCATAGCGCAGGCCATAAGCCTTATCGCACCAGGCCATCATCTGCTCCATGGTCAGTTTGCTCGCGCCATAGGGGCTTTGCGGGCACGTGGGCGCGGTTTCGGGGATGGGCACAACTTCCGGTTCCCCATAGACCGCGGCCGAGGAGGAGAACACGATCCGCTTCACCCCGTGCTTTTGCATGCAGGAGAGCACCACGCGCGTGCCGTTCACGTTGTTGTCGTAATATTTGAGCGGGTCGCGCACGCTCTCGCCCACGAGCGAATGCGCGGCAAAGTGGATTACGCAATCGAAGTCGAACTCTTCAAACAGCGCATCCATAAACGAAGCCTCGCGGATATCCCCCACGCGAAGCAGCGCTTTTTGGGGCACGGCCTCCCTGTGGCCTTTTTCAAGGCTATCCGCCACCACCACAAAATCGCCGCGCACGGTGAGTTCGTGCGCCGTGTGCGAGCCGATGTAGCCCGCGCCGCCGAGAACAAGGAATTTTCCCATCCTTTAGTTTCCTCCTATTACATAGCCGCCCGCGGGGCGGATGAAAACGGCGCGGCAGGCGCCGGCCAACCCAAGCAGTTCGTCCATCGCGCGGCGGTAGGCTTCGGCTCCGGCTTCCGGCACGAGCGCCTGCACCGTGCCCGCGAAGCCGCCGCCGTGCACGCGCCACGCGCCGCCCTGCTGGTCGAGCAGGCGCCGCGAGAGCGCGAGCGCGAGCGCCACGCCGCGCTCCCGCCCGTCGTCCGCGGGCCAAATGTTTTGGAGCAGCAGTTCGCTCGAAGCGCCGCTTGCGCGCATGAGCGCGGCAAACGCGGGCATGTCGCCCGCGCGCAATGCATCGGCCTCTTGCTTTACGCGCCGGTTTTCATCGAAAAAATGCATTGCGCGCAGCACCGCACGGTCGCCCGTTGTGCGGCGGAGCGCGGGCAAAGCCCGATAGAACGCTTCTTCGTTGACGTCGCGCAGCGCGGTTTGGCCGAAATGTTCGGCCACGGCGCGCATCTCGCGCGGGATCGCGGCGTATTCCCCGGTCAGGTCCGCGTGGCCGGAATCCGTATAGGCGAGCATGAGCCGATAGCCGTGCGCGGTGAAATCACAGTCAATCCGCTCAATCACGGGCCGCTCGCGCTCGTAAAAATCGATGGCGACCGCGCCGCCCACGGCGCAGGCGGTTTGGTCCATCATGCCGCATGGCTTGTTGAAATATTCATTTTCCGCCCGATGGCCGATGCGCGCGAGCGTTTCGGGGCCGATCGCGCCGCGGCAATAGAGCGAATTGAAGATCAGGCCGATCAAAATCTCATAGGCCGCCGAGGAGGAAAGCCCCGCCCCCACGGGGATGGAGGAAACGACCGCTGCATCGAACCCGCCGATCGCGCCCCCCATTGCGGCCACGCCCGCCGCCACGCCGCGCACGAGCGCGGCCGAGGTGCCTTCTTCCTGCCGCCTTGGGGAGAGGTCCCTAAGATCGATGTTCACCTCGGGCATGCCGCGCGAGAGAATGCGCGCGCGGTTTTCGGCGTTGGGGGAAACGGCCGCCGCCATATCGAGGCTCACCGCGGCCGCGAGCACGCGGCCGCGCTGGTGGTCGGTGTGGTTGCCGCCAAGTTCCGTCCTCCCCGGCGCGCTCATGAGGGAAATGGGCCGCTCCGGCCCAAAAGCGCGCGCAAACGCCTCGAGCGCGAGAAGGTACGGGTCGCAAAAATCCGCCTGCCCGGGGTAGAGCCGGGCAAGTTCATCGTTCATATCGCCGCGCGCGAGCGCGCGCGCCCATTGGGAAACCGTCGCCGTTTTCATAACCGCCGCCTTAACCGGAATATCTTTAGCTAAAAGATACCATAGCCGCCGCCCGTTGTAAACGCGGGGCGCGCTGTCGGTTTTTGTTGAGGATGCGCGCAATTTGTTATAGAATGATATGAAAGATAAAATAGGGGGGGTATTGCTATGCCAGACATCGTTTATATTGCGCTCGCGGCAGGCGCAGCCATTCTTTTGTTCGTGATGGGTTATCTCAAGGCTCCGCCGGATACGGCCTACATCATCTCGGGCCTCGGGCAAAAGCGCATTCTCATCGGCCGCGCGGGCTGGCGCGTGCCGTTTTTTGAGCGGGTCGACAGGCTTTCTTTGCGCGTGATGCAGGTAGATGTAAAAACGAGTGAAGCCGTGCCCACCAACGAGTTCATTAACGTGATGGTCGACGGCGTCGCTAACGTCAAAATCTCTTCCCGGCCGGAGCTGCTCAAGCGCGCCGCCGAGTCGCTGCTGGGCATGCGCCAGCCGGAGATGATCAGCCTCATCACACAGGTGATGGAGGGCAACATGCGCGAGATCGTCGGCTCCGTAGGGCTCAAGGAAATGGTACAGGACCGCCAGGGCGTCGCCCAGAAGATCACCGAGAACGTGGTGCCCGATATGGATAAGCTCGGCATCGAGGTCGTGAACTTCAACATTCAAAACTTCAAGGATAACGCCGGCACCATCGAGAATATGGGCATCGACAACGTCGAGCAAATTCGCAAGAACGCTTCCATCGCCAAGGCCAACGCGCAAAGGGACATCGCCATCGCCGCGGCCAACGCGCAGCAGGAGGCGAACGCCGTTAAAGTGACGGCCGAGAAGCTGATGGCCGAGCAGAACGCGGCGCTTGCCGTGCAGCAGGCCGAGATGCAGGTCAAGGCGGATACGAAAAAGGCCGAGGCCGATGCGGCCTATTCCATCCAGCAGGAGGCGCAAAGGAAAACCATCGAGGTCGCGCGCACGGATGCGGACATCGCCCGCAAGGAGAAAGAGGCGGAGCTTGCCGAGAAGGAGATCGCGCTCAAAGAGCGCCAGCTCGATGCGGATGTGCGCAAGCAGGCCGACGCCATGAAGTATAAAACCGAAAAGGATGCCGAGGCCGCCCTTATCCGCCGCCAGAAAGAGGCCGAAGCGAAGATGTTCGAAGCTGTGAAAGCCGCCGAAGCAAGGCGCGCCGAAGCCGAAGCCGCGCGCTACGCCATGGAGCAGGAGGCCGCGGGCATCCGCGCCAAGGGCCTTGCCGAGGCTGAGGCCATCGAGAAAAAGGCCGAAGCGCAGCGCAAGATGGGCGAAGCGTCGGTGCTTGAAATGTATCTCAACGCGCTGCCTGAGGTCGTGAAAAACGCAGCCGCGCCGCTTGCGCAAACCGAGAAGATCGTCATGTACGGCGAGGGGAATTCCACAAAAATCGTGCGCGATGTAATGGAAAGCACCTCCCAAATCATGGAGGGCATGAAGGAATCGACCGGCATCGACCTGCAATCGCTGCTGCTCGGCGTGATGGCCGGCAAATCCGGGCAGAACGCGAACTGATTATAACCGGGCACTTGGCGGGCTTCGCGCAGGCGAAGCCCGCCTTCTTAAATACGCGAAGCGCACGGGCATTTGTCCTGTGCACCATTTTAATATGAAAAAACGGGCAAACGGCAAGCCGGATCTGCGGCAAAATAGGCGATACCGGCCCGGGAAGCCCGAGTCGGTATCTTTGCAGGAAGGTATCACATTGCGGAAGAGGATCGTTCGCTTCCG
>CAZJIS010000079.1:0-6543 GCA_964546125.1 uncultured Clostridium sp. | reverse complement strand
TGTTCCACATGAAACAATACATTGTCTTCACCCCCCGTTTCAAGTATAATGACACACGGGAACGACAGGCCGCGGCAGACGCGGCACAGCCCATCTCGCACATCGGAGGAAAACAATGGCAAGAGTGATCGCCGTCGCCAACCAGAAGGGCGGCGTGGGAAAAACCACGACCACCGTGAACCTTTCGGCCTGCATCGCCGCCAAGGGAAAGAGGGTGCTTTGCGTGGACATTGACCCGCAGGGCAACTCGACCACGGGCGTGGGCGTCGATAAGGATGCGCCAGAGCACAGCGTATACGACGTGCTCATCAACGGCATTCCGGTGCGCGAGGCCATCGTGCCGAGCGTTGCGGAAAACCTCATGCTGCTTTGCTCGCGCAAGGAGCTTTCGGGCGCGGAGGTGGAGCTTGTGGGCGCGCTCGCGCGCGAAACGGTGCTCAAGCGCGCGCTCGGGCCCGTGCGGGACGAATACGATTTTATTTTCATCGACTGCCCGCCCTCGCTTGGGCTTTTAACGATCAACGCTCTTACGGCGGCGGATACGCTGCTTGCGCCCATTCAGTGCGAATACTATGCGCTTGAAGGGCTTTCCGATTTGATGAACACCGTAAAACTCGTGCGCGCGCACCTCAACCCCGCGCTCGATGTGGAGGGCGTGGTGCTCACAATGTTCGACGCGCGCACGAACCTCTCCGAGCAGGTGGTGGTGGAGGTTAAAAAGTTTTTTAAGAATAAGGTTTATGATACGATCATCCCGCGCTCCGTGCGTTTGGGGGAAGCGCCGAGCTTCGGCCTGCCCATCAACCAATATGATCCCCGCAGCGTGGGCGCCAAGGCCTATGCCGCGCTTGCGGACGAGGTGATCGCGAACAACGGGGGGAGGGCGTGATGGCAGCCAACAGGAAGGGACTGGGCAGGGGACTCGATGCCCTTTTGGGGGATTACAGCAACGCGCCGCCCGAGGGCGTAGTGCAGGCGGACATATACCTGATCGACACCAACGCGGACCAACCGCGCAAGGATTTTGACGAGGAGCGCTTGCAAGAGCTTGCCGTGAGCATCGAGCGCCACGGCGTGGTGCAGCCGATTATCGTTCGAAAGAACGGCGAGCGTTACAGCATCGTCGCGGGGGAGAGGCGCTACCGCGCGGCGCGGCTTGCGGGCCTCGCGCGCGTGCCGGTGATCGTCAAGCAGTTCGATGAAGAAGAGGTGCACGAGGTTGCGCTGGTGGAGAATTTGCAGCGCGAGAACCTCAACCCTATTGAAGAGGCGGCAGCCATCCGCTTTTTGATGCAGCAGCACGACCTCACGCAGGAAGAGGTTTCCCGAAGGCTTGGCAAATCGCGCCCCGTCATCGCTAACGCCCTGCGCCTGTTGAACTTGCCCGGGGATGTGCAAAAGCTTGTGCGCGAGGGATCGCTCTCCTCGGGCCACGCGCGCGCGGTCGCCGGCATCAAGGATGAGGCGAAGCTGCGCTGCCTTGCGGCGGATGCCGTGCGCTACGGCTGGTCCGTGCGGGATATGGAGCACAAGGCCGCGGCCATCAACGTGAAAGAGGCCGACGGCCCCGGGGCCGCAAAGGAAAAAAAGCGCCCGAAACAGACGGCGGATCTGTTTGCCGCGCAGGAAAAACTGCGGGAACGGCTCGGCACCAAGGTGCTGATCGAGGGCACCGAGGAGCGCGGCAAGATCACCATCGAATATTATACGAAAGAAAACCTCGAGTGGCTCTACGAAATCCTCGCGCAGGGGCAATAAAAAAACGGAGCGCAAAGGAGCGGGGCGCATGGAGCTTGTTGCGATCGATAAGGGCAACATCGAAGAAGCCGCGGCGCTTGCCGCGGACTTTCGCGTTGCGCTCAAAGGTTACGTCGGCGTTACCGCCGCGCCGGACCGCGAGGCGGGGCTTGCCGAACTGCAAGGGTATCTCGGGGCCGGATTTCCGATGTATGCCGCCTTGCAAGATGGCGCGCCGGTCGGCTACATGGTCTGCCGGGTCGATACGCCCACGGTGTGGCTCGAGTCCCTTTTTGTGCGCGCGGATGCAAGGCGGCAGGGCGTGGCCTCGGCCTTGCTCCAAAAAGCCGAGGAAATCGCCGCGGGCTGCGGCGAGCCTACGCTCTACCACAATGTGCACCCCAACAACGATGGGATGATCGCCTTTTTGCGCAGGCACGGTTACACCGTTTTGAACCTGATCGAAATCCGCAAGCCTTACCCCGGCGAAGAACCGGCAAAGGTTATCCGCGTGGGCGCAAACGCGTTTGATTATTGAAGCAGGCGGGGCGAACGCCCCGGGAAAGGATGCGGTATGACGGCCTATGAAAAAAGCCTGCTCGCGCTAGAGGAGTTGTTCGGCCGGGATTTTACCTTTGTGCTTGCAACGGCAAAGGACGGCGTCCCCTCGCAAAGGGTGGTGGACACGTTTTTGAATGACGGTGTTTTTTGGATCGTGACTTACGCAAACACAAATAAAGTGCGCGAAATCGCGCAAAATCCCCATGTTTCGCTGTGCAGCGACTTCTATTCGTTTAAGGGAACAGCCCGTTGCGCGGGGCATCCGCTGCAAGAAGGGAACCGCGAAATCCGCAGCAAGCTGATCCGCGTGTTTGAACCGTGGTACTTTGCCCATAACGATGAGAACGACGAAGATATGTGCTATATCAAAGTGTTGCCTGAAACCGGCTTTTTTCACAAGGACGGCATGGGCTACCGCGTGGATTTCATTGCAAAGGAAGCCGAAGCTTTTCCTTTTTCGCCGCAAATCGAAATGACGCACTAATGCTTTAGGCCAGCATCGCGGCAAAATCAAACAACGGACGGCTTTTGCCGTCCGCTTGCGTTTACTTTGCACTGATAGGGCCCTCAATACGGGAACGGCCCCGGCAGCACAACCTATTCTTCCACCCGCGTGATGTCCGCGCCAAGCGCGCGCAGTTTTTCGGCGAGGTATTCATAGCCGCGGTCGATGAACTCGACATTGTGAATCTCGCTGCGCCCTTCGGCCGAGAGGGCGGCGATGATGAGCGCCGCGCCCGCGCGCAGGTCGCTCGCGTACAGCGGCGCGCCGGAGAGGGCGGGCACGCCCTCGACCATGGCCGTGCGGCCGTTGATGGTGATGCGCGCGCCCATTTTTTCGAGTTCGCCCACATGGTTGAAGCGGGATTCAAAGATGTTTTCCACAACGAGGCTGCTGCCGTTTGCGCGGGTGAGCAAGGCCATCATCGGCTGCTGCAAATCGGTGGGAAAGCCGGGGTAGGGCAGGGTTTTGATGTTCACCGCGCGGGGGCGGTTGTCGCAGCTCACGCGCAGGTAGAATTCGCGCCCGTCATCCCCCTCATAAACGGAAACGCCGCTCTCCATGAGCTTAGCGGAAATCGCTTCGAGGTGGGTGGGGATGATGTTGTTCAAAACGACGTCCCCGCGCGTTGCGGCGGCGGCGACCATGTAGGTGCCCGCTTCGATCTGGTCGGGGATGATCGCGTAGGTGCAGCCGTGCAGTTTCCTGCCGCCGTTGATGCGGATGATGTCCGTGCCCGCGCCCTTGACCTGCGCGCCCATCATGTTGAGGAAGTTCGCGGTATCCACGACATGCGGTTCCTTGGCCGCGTTCGAGATGATGGTCTGCCCGCGCGCGGCGACCGCGGCGAGCATAATGTTGATCGTGGCGCCCACGGAAACAACGTCGAGGTAGATGTCTGCGCCGATGAGTTCCTTCGCCTTTGCCTTGACGATGCCGCGCTCGATCGTGACCTCCGCGCCAAGCGCCCGAAGGCCCTTGATGTGCTGGTCGATCGGGCGCTGGCCGATGGAACAGCCGCCCGGCAGGGCGATCTCCGCGTGGCCGTAACGGCCCAGAAGCGCGCCGAGCAGGTAGTAAGAGGCGCGCATTTTCGAAACCATGTCGAAGGTCGCGTGGTAGTTGGTGATCCCGCGCGAATCGATGCGCATGCCGCCGTCGACCGTGGTCTCAACCGTCGCGCCCAGGCGCAGCAAAATCTGCTCGAGCATGTTCACATCCTCGATGCGGGGCAGGTTCTCAAGCCCGCAGCTCTCGCCCGCGAGGATCGTCGCGGGAATAATCGCGAGCGCGGCGTTCTTCGCGCCGCTCACCGTTACGCTCCCCTCGAGCCGTTTTCCGCCGTTTATGATGTAATACGCCATATCGTTCCTTATTCTTTAATGAGAACAGCCGCCGCAGCAGCCACAGTCGCCGCCACAGCTTCCGCCGGATTTGCCGCACGCGCATTTGCCCTCGTAGGCGCGTTCGGTTTGACCCCCGCACGCGGGGCAGAGTACCCCTTCGATGCGCGAGAGGGCAATGAGTTCATCGAACACTTTGCCGCAGGATTTGCAGCGAAATTTCAGCAGGGGCATCGCAAAAGTCTCCTTTTTGGCCAGTTTAAGTATATTAACATCAATCGCCCTCTTTGGCAAGCCGCGCCGGGGGCGCTACTTCAGGTAAAAGCGCGGGTTATAGGCAATGCCGTCCACGCGCAGCTCGAAGTGCAGCATCACGCCCGCGGCGTTGCCCGAAGCGCCCGCCGCCCCGAGGGTTTCCCCCTGCGCGAGGCTCTGCCCGAGGGCGACGCCCGCACTCTCCAAATGCGCGTAGCGCGTTACAAAGCCGCCCCCGTGGTCGATTTCTACCATCAGTCCGTAACCGCCGCGCTCCATCGCGCACACCACCGTGCCCGCGGCCGAGGCGAGCACCGGTTCGCCCGCCTTTGCTTTATAATCAAGCCCAAGGTGCAGCACGCCCCGATATTGGCCGAAGTTGCGCTGCACGCTGCCGTCTGCAAGGGGCTTGATGAACGTCAGCTCCCCGGCGTTCGGCCCGCGCTGGCCTTCGCTTCTGCCCGGGTCCGCGTGCCGGTCCACGGCCTGCGTGCCGTAGAGCACCGCGCCGCCGATGGGTTCGGTGCTCGCCGAGTTGGCGGCAGGCTTGCCGCTTGCGCGGCCATTGACGTAGCGCGCGGTGCGCACGTCGTGCACGCTGCCGTCCTGGCCCATGCGCACGATCAGCTGCGTGCCCTTCACCAGGTATTTCGTGCCTTCTTTGGTTGTTTCACATGGAACAATGTCGAAGGTTTCCGTCGTGAGCGTCGTGATAACGCGAAGCGGCGTGGAGCCCCCCGTCAAAACCTCGAACATCGATTCATAGCTTGCAAGGCCCGCGGTTTCTTCCGCCGTCGCCTCGCGCAGCTCAATTTCGTTTTCGATGCTCGTCACAGGCAACCCGACGTCCGCGATCAGGCGCTCGAAATGCGCCGCCGCGTCGTCGAGTAAAGCTTGGGCAGCTTCGCGGCTGGCCACAACCCCGGCAAGCGTCCCGTCGATGACGATGGCCGTCGCCGAAAACGTTTCCGTCCCGCCCGGCGTGGGGGAAGGCTCCGCCGCCCCCTGCTGCGGGGCGGGGGAGGGCGTCGCGCGCGGCGCGGCCGAGGGCGTGGGCGTAGGCATGGCCCAAGCGGGCAGAAACGCCGCGTTTCGCACTGCGCCCGCGCCCGCGATGCCGCCCGCGAGCAGCAGCGCAAAAGCGAGTAACAGCGTGCGGCGCAGCGCCCTGCGGCGCCGCTCCTCGCGTTCGAGCGCTTCTACCTCATCAAAAGGCTCCTGTGCATGTTTCCTCATGGCTTTGATTATACCGCGCGAATGCGTTTCATGCGAGTGAATTAATTGAAAACTGATGATCGGGGGAGCGGTTGCGGGGGCATTCGCCCCCGCATTCCAATTTTTACGCCGTTAATTGCCCTTTTTTACCCGTTCAAGCATTTTCGCCACGGGCGGCAGCGCGGCGACGATGACGCACAGCGCCGTTTCCGTGCCTATGGTTGCGCCGTTGTAGGAAAGGGAGTACCAGAACGCGCTCGCGTAGCCGGCCTCGGCGGCGGATGCCGCAAAGAACACCACGCCGGAGAGAACGCTTGCCGCAAGCCGCGCAAGGCCGGAAACGGCCATGCCAAGGGGCAAACGCCTGGGGAAGAGGGAACCGAGGCCCAGCACCGTGAAAGCAACGAAATAGTCGAGCACGAACTGAACCGGGTGCACGACGTATGCGCCCTGCACGATTTGGAGCAGGCTGTAGGCAAACGCCGCGCCAAAGCCATAGGCCGGGCCGTAGAGGTAAGCAAAGGCGACGATCGGCAGCATCGAGCACAGCGTGAACGAGCCGCCCAGCGGCATGGAGAAAAGCTTGATGTAACTTAACACAAACGCCAAAGCGACGCACAGCGCGCCCTGCACGAGGGTGCGCGTGTCCGCGCGGCGGGCCGGGCCTTCCTCACGGCGGCGTTTTGCGCCGCGCGCAAGCAGCGCGATCAGCGCGGCGCACAGCAAAACAGCGCCCGCGAGCATCGCCCATTCGGCGGGGGAGAGTTTGGCGAGCTTTTGAAACAGCACGAATTTCATGTAAAAACCCCTTTCCGAACAAAAAGTCCCCGCGCGTTGCGGGGACAGGCAAAAGGCGTTTCGCGGCCGTTTTGGCGATTTGTCCTCCGCTTCCCTTCGTCGGCATTACCCGGACAGGTTCCAAGGGTATCT
>CAZJIS010000078.1:0-6586 GCA_964546125.1 uncultured Clostridium sp. | reverse complement strand
GCCAGTGCCGATGCGCTCGCGATGGCCAGCGCAAGCATTAACGCGGCGGCCAGCGAAATGAGCTTTGTCACAGTTGTTCTCATGGTCGTATCCTCCTTGCTTTGCTTTAATTCTATTGGTATGCTCTTAACATGCCCTTTGATGAGTTCATCATACCATGCGCCGGTTACACAAGAGTTACAAAAGAGAAAAATAATGGATTTATTTTATCGAATACGAAAGATTTCAACAGTTTCCCATTTCCGCCGCTTCCTTTGTTTTTCCGCCACTTTTGGGCGCAAAACTGGTATAATAACAGCATGAACAAACGAGTCCTTGCGGCCGCGCTGCTGTTCGCGCTCTGCCTTTCGGCCTGTGCGCGCGGCCCCATGGTCGAGATCACGCCTTCCCCGAAGTCCGGCGATGCGCCGGGCCTGTCGCCGACCCCGGCGGGCAGCCCCGCGCCCGATCCCGGCGGCGCCGGGGAATATTGGATCACCTTTCTCAACGTAGGCAAGGCCGACTGCGCGCTCCTTTGCGCCAACGGCCTTTACTACCTTGTGGATACGGGCGCCAAGGGCGGCGCGGAGGCGCTGGCCGAAACGCTGCACAAGCTTGGCGTCGCCGAACTTGCGGGCATTTTCTTCACCCACACGCACAACGACCACACGGGCGGTGCGAAGAAGATCGCCAAGGCCCTGCCCGTTCATATGTTTTACCGCGCGGCGATCACCACGCCGACGAAAAAGGGCAAGGACGAGCTTTCGGAAATCGCGGCGGATGCAGGCGTGCCCGAAACCAAACTTGTGGCCGGCGATGCGCTTGATTTGAACGGCGCGCGGCTCGAGGTGCTCGGCCCCACCATCTATAATGGGGAGGACGACAACGACAATTCGCTGGTGTTCCGTCTCGTGATGAACGGGCGCAGCGTGCTTTTCACGGGCGACATGCAATTTGCGCAGGAACGAACGCTGATGGACAAAACCCTCAAAGCCGATGTGCTCAAGGTCGGCAATCACGGCAACCCCGACGCCACGGGCGAGGCGTTCGCGGCGGCGGTCGATCCCAAGATTGCCGTTGTGAGCACGAATACGCTTATCGACACGGACTCCGCGAACCCGCGCGTATTAAACGCGCTCGCGGGGGCGGATTGTTATGTGACCGAGCATTTTGAAGTGGGCGTTCATCTCGACTTTTCGGGGGAAGAAATCGAAGTGAGCGACCCGGGCTTTCGCCCGCGCGCCGAGGCCGCGGGCCTTGCGGCCTCCTTTTATGCGCAGCTGATCAACCGCGCCCATTTGCTTGCGGCCGATTATGTACCCGAGGGCCTTGTGGAGATCGGGCCGATGCCCGGGCTCACCCTCAAACAAGAGGGCATGCTCGGTTACGGCGAGGCCGTCGCCGCGTTCGAAGAGATGATTGCTGCCGCCGGCGAGGCGGGCGTTTCGGGCTTTTACCTCGTGAGCGTTTATCGGAGCTATCAGCACCAGCAGTCGCTGTGGAACAACAAACTCGCCGCGGACGCAAGCTACGGAAGCGACCCGTCGGTGCCGATCGTCACGGCCTATCCCGGCGCAAGCGAGCATCAAGCGGGCCTTGCCTTTGACATCAGCGCCGCCGACGCGCGCGCGCTTTCGCAAAGCTTTGCAAAGACCGTGCAGGGCAAGTGGCTTTATGCGAATTCCTGGCGGTTCGGCTTCATTTTGCGCTACCCCGAACACGCGCAGGAGGAAACCGGCATCGTATTTGAGCCATGGCACTTCCGCTATGTGGGCAAACCCCTCGCCGCTTACCTATACCGCCGCGATATCACGCTCGAACGCTTTTATCTCGAGTCTTTGCCCGAAAATTAAGCTTTTAAGGGTGCGCGGGGGGTGATATCTAAACCCTCCTAAAAAAATATAATATATTATTTTGCGCAAAAGGCTTGACAGGGCCCCCGAAGGGGGTTATATTAAGCACTAAATTGTGACTTGGCTGTGAAGACAGTCGGAAGGGAGCAGGCCATGGCAAACGGATTCATTTTCAGCGCGCGCGCAGCCGCTTTGCTGTCGGGCTTTGTTCCCCTTTCCGCGGTGGCCGCTCTCGCCGGCGCCCTCTCGCTTACGGTGCTTGTTGGCATCGTTATTAGCCTTGCCGTCATTATTATTGTACGTCACGGCATAGGGGGAACCGGTCAAGCATAGCGGCGCGAAAACGTGCTCGAAAGCGGTTCCCCAAACAACAGGGGGGCCGCTTTTAATTTAATTAAGCTTATTTGGGAGGGACACATGAAAAAGGCATTCGCACTGATACTGGTCGCCTGCATGGCCGCGATGACGTTTGCGGGCTGTGGAGCCAAGGGCGGCGGGGACACGATCAAGGTCGGCATGCTCGGCCCCTATACGGGCGACGCCGCGCAATACGGCCTTGCCGTTCGCAACGGCGCCACGCTCTACATCGACAAGGTCAATGAAGCGGGCGGCGTCAACGGCAAAAAAATCGAAATCATCGCTTACGACAACAAGGCCGACGATGCGGAGGCTGTCACAGCGTTCACGAAACTCGTGGATGA
Source organism: uncultured Clostridium sp. (assembly GCA_964546125.1). Lineage (GTDB taxonomy): Bacteria > Bacillota > Clostridia > Christensenellales > CAG-138 > Phil1. The sequence goes on along the minus strand of CAZJIS010000078.1, from coordinate 4,053 downwards.
GGGCATTACCGCGCTCGTGGGCGATGTGCTCACCAGCAACACGATCGCGGTCGTGGGTGAAGCGTACCCGATCAACATGCCCATGATCACCGCTTCCGCGACGGCGGCCTCCGTCACCTACAACGAAGCCACGGACACCGTTTATAAAAACGTGTTCCGCACCTGCTTCATCGATCCGTTCCAGGGCGAGAAGATGGCCGATTACGCCGCCAAGGTGCTCGGCGCAAAGAGCGCCGCCGTCATCTGCCAGACCGGGAACGACTATTCCGTGGGCCTTGCGGATGCGTTCCGCGCAAAGTGCGCAGAATTGGGTGTAGCCGTCGTTGCCGATGAAGGCTACTCCAAGGGCGATAAGGATTTCAAGAGCCAGCTCACGAACATCGCCGCCGCCGCGCCCGATGTGGTGTTCTGCCCCAACTATTATGAGGACGACGGGCTTATCGTCACCCAGGCGCGCGGCCTGGGCCTCAACGCCCCGTTCCTCGGCGGCGACGGCTGGGCGAGCGTTGCGGAATACGCTTCGGCCGCGGATCTCGAAGGCAGCTTCTACTGCTCCGCCTATGCGCCCGGCTCGAGCGAAGCCGTGCAGGCATTCGAAGCGAGCTATGTGGCAAAATACGGCGAGGATACGCTCAACATGTTCGCGGCGCTTGGCTACGATGCGGCGATGGTGCTCGTCGCGGCCCTCGAAAAGGCCGAAAAGACCGGCGCGAAGCCCGCGAGCGACGCCTATAAGCAGGCGATCATCGACGGCATGCGCAGCGAAGGCCCCTCCGTTGCGGGCGTCACGAGCGCCGGAGGCTACACGTTCGATGAATACAACAACCCCGTGAAGGATGCGGTCATCATGACCGTTGAGAACGGCGAGGAAGTTTACAAACAGATGTATTAATTCCCCCGCTTCCCGCGGGGTCCGGGCGGAACGGTTTCCGCCCGGACCCACGCCCTGTGAAAGGAACGGTTTTTCATGTCCGTTTTTGAAACCATCATCCGCCAAATCATCAACGGCCTCGAGGCAGGCTCCATTTATGCCCTTGTGGCGCTCGGTTACAGCATGGTGTATGGCATCATCACGCTGCTCAACTTCGCCCACGGGGACATTATCATGGTGGGCGCTTACCTTGTTTGGTTTATGATGGCGCGCCTTGCGCTCAACCCCGTTCTCGCGGTGATCGTGTCGGTGCTCGGGTGCGTGGCGCTCGGCATCGGCATTGAGAAAGTCGCTTACAAGCCCCTGCGCGGTTCTCCGCGCATATCGCTTCTGATCACGGCCATCGGCGTTTCCTATTTCCTCGAAAACGCGGCGCAGCTCATCTTTGGCGCGGGCGCGCAGCCCATCCCCGCGATTATCACGCTCAAGGCCATCCGCCTCGGCGGCATCCAAATCCCGGGCACGGCGCTGGTCACCCTCGTGACGGCGGGCGTGTCGATGGCGGCGCTCACGCTTCTTGTCGGCCACACGCGCATGGGCCGCGCGATGCGCGCCGTGAGCGAGGATACGGGCGCCGCGCAGCTCATGGGCGTCAACCTCTCGAACACCATTTCCTTTACCTTCGCCCTTGGCTCCGCGCTCGCGGGCATCGGCAGCGTGCTTTATAGCTGCGCTTACCCGCAGGCAAACCCGACCATGGGCTCCATGCTCGGCCTCAAGGCGTTCGTCGCGGCGGTGCTCGGCGGCATCGGCTCCATACCGGGGGCGATGGTCGGCGGCTTTGCGATCGGCCTCGCCGAAGCTCTGGTTTCGGCGGCGCGCCTTTCCGCCTGGAAAGACGGCGTGGTGTTCGCAATCCTCATCATCGTGCTGCTCGTGCGGCCCACGGGGATTCTTGGCAAACCCGTCAACGAGAAAGTTTGAGGCGTGCTATGGCGAAAAAATATAAAAAACTCCCCATTGCCCTGCGCTACGCGATCAACTTCGCGCTCTTTGCGGCGTTCCTTTTTGTGGGTAACGCGCTCATCGGCGCGCGGGTCATCCCGAACTATTACGCCAAGGTCATCATGCTTATCGGCGTGTACATCATCCTCGCGGTGTCGCTCAACGTCGCCACGGGCTACCTCGGGCAGCTGCCGCTCGGCCACGCGGGCTTTATGGCGGTGGGCGCTTACGCGAGCGCCATCTTTATGACGCGCACGTCCATCCCGCCGGCGGTCGCGTTTCCCATCGGCATCGTCATCGGCGGGGCGGCGGCGGCGCTCATCGGCATGCTCATCGGCATCCCGGCGCTGCGCCTGAAAGGCGATTATCTCGCGATTATCACGCTCGGGTTTGGCGAAATCATCCGCGTGGTGCTGCTCAACATCGACGGGGTGCTCGGCTTCACGCTCACAAACGGCGCGGCGGGCTTGCAGAACATCCCAAAGACCACGACGTTTCTCAACACCTTCGTGTGCGTGGGGATCGCGTGCTTTGTGATCCACACGATGATGAAATCCCGCCACGGCAGGGCGATCCTTGCGCTTCGCGACAATGAGATCGCGGCCGACTCCTGCGGCATCAACGCAACGTATTATAAAACGCTCGGCTTCACGGCGTCCGCGTGCTTTGCGGGCGTGGCCGGCGCGCTGTACGCGGGGTACCTTGGCATTTTGAACCCGAGCGGCTTTGGGTTTATGAAATCGATCGAGATCCTCGTGATGGTGGTGCTCGGCGGCATGGGCTCGATGATCGGCTCCGTGCTCTCGGCCTCCATCCTCACGGCCGTGCCGGAATTCCTTCGCGCCTTTAATGATTACCGCATGATCGTCTACTCGCTGCTGCTGATCGTGGTGATGATCTTCAAGCCCTCGGGCCTCATGGGGACCTATGACTTCTCGCTCGGCCGCACGCTTGAAAAGCTATTGAACGACGGGCCGCGTGCATGGATTAAAAAGCGCTCTTCCAAAAAGCAAGGGGCAGGTGACGCATCATGAACAAGCTCGTTCCCCAGCCCAGCCGCAACCTCTTGCCCGAGCGCGACCTCGACAAGCTCCCCATCCTTGAAACGCGGCACTTGGGCATCGACTTTGGCGGGCTCAACGCGGTGGATGACTTTACCATCGCCGTGGGCCGCACGGAAATCTGCGGTCTCATCGGCCCCAACGGCGCGGGCAAGACCACGATTTTCAACCTGTTGACCAATGTGTACCGCCCCACGCGCGGCACGGTGCTCGTGGATGGATACGACACGCTCGGCATGAGCACCTATCAGGTCAATAAACTCGGCGTGGCGCGCACATTCCAAAACATCCGCCTGTTCCGCGACCTCACCGTGGAGGAGAACGTATGCATCGGCCTGCACAACACGATGAAATACAGCCTCATGTCGAGCGTTCTGCGTTTGCCCGCCTATTGGAGAGAGGAGAAAAACGCGCACGAAAAGGCGATGGAGCTTCTCGCGATCTTCGATATGCAGGACATGGCCTCCTGGCAGGCGGGGAGCCTCCCCTACGGCGCGCAGCGAAGGCTTGAGATGGCGCGCGCTCTGGCGACGGCCCCGGGCATCCTCTTGCTCGATGAGCCGGCCGCCGGCATGAACCCCTCGGAGACGGCGGAGTTGATGCAGACCATCCGCAAGGTGCGGGATTCGTTCAACATCGCCGTCATGCTCATCGAGCATGACATGAACCTCGTGATGGGCATTTGCGAGGGCATCGCGGTGCTCAACTACGGCCGAATCATCGCCAAGGGCACGCCGGATGAAATCAAGGCAAACCCGCTGGTGATCGAAGCCTACCTGGGCAAAGAGGAGGGGGAAGCATGAGCGCCATGCTGCGCGTCAGCAACATTGAGGTGTATTACGGCAGAATCCGCGCCGTCAAAGGCGTTTCGTTCGAGGTGAACGAGGGGGAGATCGTCTCCCTCATCGGCGCCAACGGCGCGGGCAAGTCTACGGTCCTCAAAACCATTTCCGGCCTCATCCGCCCGAAATCCGGCAACATCGAATTCCTCGGGCAGGATATTTCAAAGGCCGAGCCGCACGCCATCGTGCGCCGCGGCATCGCCCATGTGCCCGAAGGGCGGCGGGTGTTCGCGCGCATGAGCGTGATGGAAAACATCGAAATGGGCGCGTATGT
>CAZJIS010000077.1:0-6678 GCA_964546125.1 uncultured Clostridium sp. | reverse complement strand
GCGCGAGGCAAAAAACAGTCCGAAAGATGGCCCTATCATAAAATGTTTCACGGTGTCTCACCGACTCCATGCTTTTCGCCAAGCCGCTCGCGGTTTATTTGCGTGCGCTGGTTCTCCTCGCCTCGGAGCAGTCTTTCAAGCGTACCTTCTCCGTAAAGCCCGGCGCCGCGAATACCAATAAATATGCGCACTTTGCGCGTGCCGCCCGTACCCGCGTAGAAATCGTTGCCCCATACCGCATCCGGTTCGATGATAATGCTCAGCTTGACGTCCTCGTCGTTATTTCCGCTAAAGCTAAAATCACCCAGCTTGAACTCTCCGCCGCCGGTGTTGCCCTGGGCTCCCGCAGTGATAAGGGCCTGAAAGCCCATGGCGAAGGACGTGTCCGCCAAATATTCCTCCGCCCCCGGGCTTATCTGCTCGCCGTCCGCGTTTTTCGTGTGCGTGGAAGGCCAGGGTGTGCCTTCTTTTTGGAATTCCGTAAAGCTGAACACATTGATAGGGATTGCGTTGCGAAGGCCGTAGCCTTCCGCGTCAAAGTTGATGCTTGCCATGCCTTCAGGCAGGTTCTTGAGCATATCCTTGATATAATCGTCCGCGTCGAGTTTGAGCGACATGTAGATGTCGCCGGTGTACTGCCCGGACGGATAAGCGCCGTCGAGTTTCACAAAATCCAACTCGACCGTATAATCCGCATAATATCCTTCCTCTAAAACCTGCCGATACTCAAACTCACCCTTTAATGTCCAAATACTGTCCGGCGGGATAGGCGGAACCGTAGGCGTTGGAACGGGCGCTTCGCCTTTATCGCCGTTATCCGTGTTTGCACCGCCAAGCACGGCGGTGGGGGTGGGCGTTGCGGCGCCCCCCATCATGCCGCCGGCGCCGTTGCCGCCGCAAGCGGCGATGAATAGCGCGCTCATCAGCGCAAGGGTTATTGCCAGAAGTTTTTTCATCGTATCGGTACCCCTTATCATTTAATTTAAGAACCGCTTGAGGTGTTGATTGTCTGCCTTTTTGCCTTTGGCGCCTGCGCGGCCGCCGTCGTAACTTGAATCCTCGTTACCTTCCCCGCTATCGCTGCCGAGGTCATACATGTCTATGCCGGCAGCGCGGGCATCTTGTGTGGGTGAAGGGCATAAAAAGCCCCTATGACGCATCTCAACACCATCATAGGGGAAACCCCGGAAACTGCTATGGTTTTTCGGCGCATAAAACGCATTTCGCACGCCCGCCCCCGCCAGGGGCGCGCAGCTTGCCGCAGAGCTCCCGTATGATGTTTCCGCAACAGCCTATAGGGCATCGCGCGCTCCTTTACCCACAAAATTACAGCTCAAGTATAGCGGCAAGCGCGATGTGCTGTCAATTGCGGGTTCAAACCTTTTAGCGAAAAATTATAGTCCCGCACTCCAGGTGGTATAAAATATGCCATACTTGTTGCAGCAAGGCACGCCCTATGGTACAATATTCAAAACTATTCTTGGGGGGATCGCATGGGAAACGCGGGATATCTGTCACGCCAGGGCGCATGGGAAAACCTCCTTGCCCTGATTGCAGAGCAGGAGCTGCGGCCCGGCGACAGGCTGCCGCCGGAGCGGGAGCTGAGCGAACGCTGGGGCTTCAGCCGGGGCACGCTGCGCAGCGCCGTTGCCGCCCTCGTGCGCGAGGGGAAACTATACGCGCTTCATGGGGTGGGCACCTTCGTGGCGGTGCCCAGATTTGAGCGGAGTTTGCAGGGGCTCGAATCGCTCTCGGAGAGCGTCGCTAAGGGCGGGCGCAGGCTTTCGACCTCGCTGCTGTCCGCGAGGGAGGTTTCACGCGACGCTGCGTTTTGCGCTGCCTTTTCGCTGCCGGAAGGCGCGGGAATGACGCAGATGATCCGCCTGCGCCGCATAGACGGTTGCCCCTCGTTCATCGAGACGGCCTATGTGCCCCTTGCTTTTGCTCCGGGGCTTGCGTGCAGGATGGGGGACGACGTGTCCCTCTATGGGGTTCTCGAGAATGAGTACGCCATCGCCCTGCGGGATGGAGAGCAGCGCATCGGCATCACCTACGCGAGCGGGGAGGAGGGCCGCCTGCTCGAGGTGAAGCCCGGAGCTCCGCTTTTCTGGGTCGAGAGTAAGGCGCGGGACGGCGAAGGCAGGCTGATTGAATATTGCCAGGCCGTCATCCGGCCGGACAAGGTGACCATGCGCAGCGTTCTGCGCGGAGGCGGGCATGGATAGGCGCTTCATGGATAGGCGCTTCATGGATAGGCAGCCGGTTTACCTCCAACTGCGCGAGATTTTGCGCGCGCAAATCGAAAGCGGCGAATATCCGCCCGGGGCGAAACTCCCCTCGGAAAACGAGCTTGCGGCGCTTTATAAAATAGGCAGGCTCACCGTTCGCAGCGCCCTGTCCGCGCTGGCGCTTGAGGGGCTTGTGAGGGGTGTTCAGGGCAAGGGCGTTTTCGTGACGGGGCCGAAAATCCCGCGCGATATGGAGACGCTTGGCGGCTTTAAGCAGACCATGACCGCCCAAAACCGCAGCGCCTCCACCCGGATACTCGAGAGGAACCTGCGTCCGGCCGGACCTTATTATGCGCGGCTTTTCGGCATGGATGAAAAGGAGGAGCTCTTCTACGTGCGCCGCCTGCTGAGCGCTGACGATGAGCCTGTTTCACTTGAAGAGGTGTTCATCAAACAATCTGCCGTACCCGAATTCGCGGAGTTTGACCTGGGCGTGTTCTCAATTTATGAAATTTACGATATGCTGCACGTCACCGTCGCCGAGGCGGTGCAGCAGCTTGACATTGCGGTTCCGGATGTCTCGCAGGCGCGCCTGATGGGCACGCAGCCGGGGCAGGCCGTGCTGCATTTCCGGTGCCTGAGCCGCGATGGGGCGGGTGAGGCGCTTGAGTATGCGAGCACCTATACGCGCGGCGACATGTGCAGCTACAGCATACACTTTGGCAAAAGGGGATTTAGCGGGGTATGAGAGTAGGGCTGTTTACAGCGGGTTACCGGCGCAATGCGCTGCGCGATGCCTTTGAGGACGCCGCGCGCTTTGGCTATGACTACATCGAACTTCTCGGCGAGCGGCCGCATGCTTATCCGCCCGATATGGACGCCGAAACGCTTGCGCGGATACGGGGTCTTTCCCGCAGCTTTGGCATCCCCGTTCTTTGCTATACGCCGGCGCTCAACTCGTATCCGTATAATTTCATGCTCGGAAATGAAAAGATGCGCCGCGAATCGCTTGACTATATAAAGTGCGCCATTGATGCGGCGCTGGAGCTCGGCGCGGAGTTTACCGCCATTTCGCCCGGGCATGCGGGCTATGATACGCCCTACAATGAGATATGGAACCGCCTTGTAAAAAGCGTTGCCGAGGTTGCCGAATATGCGCAGAAAGCGGGCCATACCGTGCTTATTGAGGCGCTTACGCCCTATGAATCGAACACCCTTACCACCGCGAATGACCTCTGCCGCCTGCTCGATGCGGTGCCTTCCCCTAATCTGATGGCTATGTGCGACACAGTGCCGCCCTTTGTGCAGCACGAGGGCATACTCTCGTATATCGCTAAGCTGGGGCCGAGGCTTCGCCACCTGCACCTTGTGGACAGCGACGGCGTGAGCGCAACACACCTCGTGCCCGGGGAGGGCGCAATCCCTATGAGGGAGCTGATTGGTCAGCTTGGGTCGGCCGGCTACAACGGGACGGCTACGATTGAGCTCGTCACCCACTACATGCACGAACCCAGGCTCTATGCACAGCGCGCGATAGAAAACCTGCGCAAAATGATGCAGGATACGCGCGTTCTCAACAAATAATTTCCCGCATGCCTTGACGTTAGCCGGGTGGCGTGGTATTGTATCAACGGTGGTACAAAATACTTAAAGCTTATATAGCAAGGAGGAGAGATTCAAATGCTCAATATAGATAAGAAGGACGTGGATTTTCTCGTCACCGGGAATATGGTCGACGAAGTGGAAACTATCATGACCCGCGATTTTCCGCTTGTGGATGAGATTGTCGCTTCGCTTAGCGGGATTGAGCGGGTCTATTTCGTCGCCTGCGGCTCGCCGCTTTGCGCCTGTCAGACGGCCAAGCAGCTCTTTTCCCTGTATTCCGATATCCCCTGCGAGGCTTACAGCGGCTGGGATTTTCTCGACCAGACGCCCGCGAAGCTTGATGGGCATTGCCTCGTCATCGGCGTGTCGCAGTCCGGCGCGACTGAGGAAGTCGTGGACAGCATCAGGCTCGCGCGGGCGAGGGGAGCCTTTACCGTCGCACTCGCCAAGAGCGCCTCGGGCAACCCTCTTGCGCAGGCAGCCGGGCGCGTGATCGGTTACGACGCCGAGTGCATCTGGGAGGCGCATCTGCTGCTTAGCTTCCGCTTTGCCATGCAGCTGATACGCACCGCCAGGCCTTCTGCCGAGCTTGACGCGCTGGAAGCCGATATGCGAAAGCTCCCCGCGATTCTCTTCCGCCTTGTCGCCGAAACGGAGGAGAAATCAAAAGCCCTGGCGCTTGGCTCACTGGATTGGAACCTCATTTACAGCGTCGCAGCCGGCCCGTTGCTGCCGCTGGCCTATAAAGAGGGCATTATTACGATGCTGGAATTTACCTGGACCCATGGCAGCTGCATCAATGCCGCGGAGTTCCGCCACGGGCCGCTCGAGGTCGTGGACGAGAACGCCTGTTATCTGATTCTGCTCGGGAACGACGCCTCCCGCCATACGGGTGTGCGCGCGGCGGAGTTTATAAAGCGCTACACTGAAAACGTGATCGTCTTCGATGTTTTCGACTACGCCGGGGGGCTGCATCCGATGCTCGCGCCGTTTATTCTCTTCGTGCCGCTGGAATACTACTTTTATTACCTCGCCATCGGGAAGGACCACAACCCCGATGAACGCCGCTACTATGGCGGACTGGCGGCATATTGAAACATAAAAGGCTATGAAAACTCCCCCGCCGGCCGGCGGGGGAGTGCTCTTATTTCAGGCTATTGCGCGCAGCTTAGCCTATGGTTTTGCGCAGCGCCCGCACAGCGGTCATAAACGCTGCAACATTCGCGGCGTCCAGCTCATTTTTGGCGAGACCGCCGGCCTTGAAGGCGCTGCCCACGATGGCGCCGTCGGCAGCCAAGAGCGTTTCGGCCGCGTTTTGCGCGGTGACGCCCGCGCCCACAATCAGCGGGAAGGAGCCCAGAATCTCCCGAAAATCGCGGATTTTCTGCGTGTCCGTAACCATGCCTGTGCCCTCGCCGGTGACGACAATCGCGTCGCAGCGCGTGCGGCCGATTTCAAGATCCTGCGCGAGCGTACGGCCCGAGAGATAAGGCTGGTACTTAAAACGCACGCCGCCCAGCACAAAAACGCTCCCATCGGCGCGGTATCCGGCAATCATCTCGCCATAGGGCGGATCGTCCTGCGGCCTAAGGTGGCCGGCAACGGAGTCGACCTGCATGAAGCGCGCGCCGTAACGCCGCGCGAGTTCATAGCTCCTCGGGAAATCGTCCAGTATGTTGACGCCGTAGATTTTATCGCGGCGGTTTGCGCTGAGCCATCCGAGGACGCGCTCCGCGTCGTCCGCGCTGCCGAAATAGTCCTCCACGATGACGGCGTCCACGCCTGCTTCATACATTATATCGCTCTCGCGCATGGCGCGCTCCAAAATGTCCGCGGGGCTGTCGCCCTTCAAGTGCAGCATGCCTAAAATGGGCAAAGGCCCGGGGAAAATGTCCATAAACCTCATCGCGCACTTCCTCCTACATTGTAATATCATCGCCCCCGCTGATCTTATTGAAGATGAGCAGGGAAACAATGGTGAAGACGGTCAGCACCGTAGAGAGCGCGGCGGCAATGCCATAATTCCCGCGGATAATCTGTTCGTAGATGGCGACGGTGAGCGTCTTTGTGTTCCCGGTATAGAGAATCATCGCGGTGGAGAGCTCGGTTATCATGGTCACCCAGCTTAAAATCGCACCCGAGATGATGCCGGAGGACATCATGGGGATCGTGATGCGCCAGAAGGTTTTCATCTTGCTCGCACCGAGGGAAATGGAGGCCTCCTCCGTGCTTATCGGCAGTTGGTGCAGTATGCCGGCGGAGGAGCGGATGGTATACGGAAGCCGCCGGATAATAAGCGCCAGCACCATGATGAATATCCCGCCGGATAAGAACAGCGGCTTGCGGTTAAACGAGGTCAGCAGGGCAATGCCCAGCACCGTGCCGGGGATGATATAGGGGATCATCGAGAGCATGTCGACGGCGCCGGTCAGCACATTGCGCCGGCGCACGGTCGTATAGGCGATCATGACGGCCAGCGCAACTACGCAGACCAAAGCGAGGCCGGGTATTATCAGCGTGTTTGAGACGCTTTTGCCGAGCTTGTCAAACATGTTCCTGTAGCTGTCCAAAGAGTAGCCGTCGATAAAAAGCACGCCGCGGGTCTTGAAGAAGGAAGTGTAGAATACATACAACTGCGGCAGGATGGCGATGCCCACAACGGAGTAGGAAAACACATGCACGAGCACGTTTGCGAGGCCCTTCGCCTTCACGGGTTCAATGTGGTTGAGCGCGCTCATGGAGAAGGATTTCCTGTTTGTGACATACTTCTGGGCAAGAAAGATCGCGGTTGTGATGACAATGGCGATAAGCGCGATGGCGGAGGCAAAGCCCTTGTTCTGCGATA
>CAZJIS010000076.1:3929-6709 GCA_964546125.1 uncultured Clostridium sp. | reverse complement strand
GGGATATCCCGGCTGCGAAGCGCTATAAATATAGGGGAAGCGGATCGCTCGCCCGGGTACTGTCAACCATTTTTCGCACAATTGCCTCGCATGGTGTTTGGATCAACTGATCTGCAAGGCATCATCCTCCCGACTCTCAAGATGCTTCATGCTCATATAGGGAATGGAACCCCATTTGGAGCCCTCCATATGCCGGAGGCGTGCGCAGACCAGCATGAGCGCCGAATGGCCGTCGGGGAACGTGCCAACCACCCTTGTGCGTCTTCGTATCTCCCGGTTCAGCCGCTCGATGGCGTTGTTGCTGTGGATCTTCGTCCAGTGCTCCCGTGGGAAATGCATGTAGGTCAACGTTTCCAGAACGCCCTTTTCGACCTTATCCGCCGCCTCTTTGAGCTTCATCTCCCGCAGCTTCTCAACAACTGCCTTTGCCTTCTCCAAGGCGCTGGTCTTGTCCTCCTGGGCATAGATCGCTTTGAGCATGGCAGCCACCAGCTTCACCTTGGAACGAGGCGTCACCGAAAAGACATTGCGGTAAAAGTGCACCGTGCAATGCTGGAACCTGGCCTCAGGGAAGACCTCGCGGACCGCTTCCAGCAGACCCAGACATTTGTCGCCAATGAAAAGCTGCGTCCCGTCCAGCCCGCGCTGTTTCAGGCTTTTGAGGAAGTTCAGCCAGCTCTCCTTATCTTCTTTCATGCCTTCCGCCGCGCCAATGACCTCCCGATAACCGTCCTGATTGACAGCCATGGCTACCAAGACGGCCACATTTTCATATTCGCCGCCCCAGTTCCGCTTCAGGTAGATGCCGTCCAGGTAGACATACGGGTACTTGCCCTGCAAGGGCCGCTGCCGCCATTCCTCTATACGGACATATACCTTCTTGTTCAGCTCGCTGACTGTTCCCGCCGAGACTCGCGATCCCCACAGCGCCTCGGTAATGTCCTCCACCCGGCGTACCGAGACTCCGGCCAGATACATCTCCACCAGCGCCTCTTCCACGCTGATTTCCCGCTTCTGGTACCGCTGGATGATTGCCGTTTCGAATGTCAGCGTCCGCAGTTTCGGCACCTTGAGCGTGACCTCTCCGGCCTTCGTCAAAAGCTTTCTGTTGTAGCTGCCGGCACGGGCATCCACGCGATCCTCGCTGCGCTCGTACCGCCTTGCGTTTGTCAGCCGGTCGGCTTCCTGATCCAGCAGCTCGTTGAGCGTCTTTTCCACGCTCTCCCGCACCAATTCCCCAAGTTCCTGCTTTATAACCGCCTCATTAAGCTGTATAATCTTCTCGGACATGGCTTTCTCCTTCGCTCGGTTTGATGTCTTGTGTGGTAACTTACATTCTACCAAGCGAGGGCGGCCATGTCCTCCCTTTTTCCGGCCGCCTTTTCAATTGTGCGAAACTTATTGTACCTTATCCTCGCCCGCGAAAGCCGGCGAGAAGCCATGTAGGGTTTAGAGGGAAAGCCTGAAAATAAATTATCGGCGGCCCAAGGCGGCCACCTGCGTGGTGAGCGTTTTTGACGGCGATCTCCACGAAATAAAGCGCCGCGCCCTCGTCGAAACCGCAGATGAAGCGCGTGTAGCCAACGATAATATCGGCTAAACCCCGCCCTATACATTTCCAGTCTTTTTACAAATTACTACAAGTGCCTCAATACTTTCTTTTTTTCCGATTTCGCTTGTGTATGTATATGTAAAAGGTTGAATCGCCAGCGCTTGCCCGCTATAAATTTCCTGTAGTTCCTGTTCGTTAGAATAATGGTGAGGTATCTTTTCTTCTCCTGGCATATTGTTAATGAATGTATCTTTTTCAATTTCAATGCCGCTTCCATAATGCGCATCAGCTTTTGATTGATAATCGACAAAAAGAATCCCGCCCACTTTTAGTACGCGCAGCATTTCATTTGCATGCCTTTTCATATCTTCGTAGTTGCCATGACCAGTTACCCATGTGCATAAAACAGCATCAAAGGTATCATTCGTAAATGGAATGTCACGCATATCGTGACAGGCGGTCGAAATTTCAAGCCCAAACTTTTTTGCTTTATGTTTTGTTACTTCGATTCCTTTTTCGGATATATCAGTAGCAGTGACTTCGAACCCTTTTTGCGCAAGAAAAACAGAATGCCTTCCTGTTCCACAGCCCAAATCCAAAACTTTTTTCACATGTTCTTTATGAAACAACTCAACGGCGGTTAGGACCGTTGGCAAAACATCGTGCTGTACTTCGCCCTGGGTTTTATATATTTCGTTCCACATCAGTTCCCATTCCGTTTCGTTTATATCTAAATCCTGTAAACTCATTTTCCCGGTTCCTTTCTCGAAGCTATCTATTTGGGCTATCAATTTATTCAAGTGGTTTCGTTTTAAGATCAATAGTCTTTTTTGACATTCAACGACTCGGTTCTTATCAAAGTCTGGATTTAGCATTATATTTTTTATTTCGCATAATGAAAAACCCAATATTTTGAATAAAAGAATTTGCTGCAATGCTTCCAAATCATCTTCATTATAAAGTCTGTAACCTGCTGTAGTTAACCTGCTTGGCTTTAACAGCCCTATTTCATCATAAAAGTGTATGGTTCTCGGGCTAACACCTGTAATTCGGGCGATTTCGTGCACAGTTTTCATCGTTCTGCCTCCCGGTTTTCATTATAGACTATTACGATACGTTAGAGTCAATAACCATGTTATATCATTTCATACCATGCGGGAACATCGGGAATATGGAATGGGCCGGCCGGGCGCTTGGGGCGGGGAAAACAGGTAGCCGCCGGATACCA
>CAZJIS010000076.1:0-3829 GCA_964546125.1 uncultured Clostridium sp. | reverse complement strand
TTTCGGCCATTTCCATGCGCAGCACATTGTCGCGGATGCGCTCGGCCACCAAAAAGGCGTTCCCGGCGGATGTGTTCTCGAGTAGAACGATGAACTCATCCCCGCCAAAGCGCACGATCTTGGAGCCGCTTCGCAGGCTTTTTTTGATGCAATCTGTGGTTTCCTTGAGCACACGGTCGCCCGTTAGGTGCCCGTAAGTATTGTTGATGGCTTTGAAGTTGTCGATGTCGATAAACAAAATGGAAAAGTCCTCGCCGGCCTCGGCAGGCGCGTCATCATAGAGCTCGGCAAAAAACTGCTTGGTGTAAAAGCCGGTCAGCGGGTCCGTCCGCGATTTTTCAACGAGGATATCCTTCTCCTTTTTAAGCAGCGTCACATCGCTCACCGTGATCATGCGCGCGGATCTCGGGTCTTCAGGGTCGATCGCGAACTGCGTGAGGGAAAGCTGAATGGTTTCGCCGGAAGCCGTCACAAGGCTCGCTTCGCGCTGCTTGTAGTTTGTCTCAAAGGCATAATCGGGGATATAGTCGGAGATTGAATCGCCGATTTCGATGCGCTCATTGTGCAGCGCGCGCCTTGCGGCATCGTTGATGCAGGCGACCTTGCGGTTTTTATCGACGAGCACCACCCCGTCCGGGGAGCTTAAGAGCAGCGTGCGGTAAACATACTCCCACCGGATGTAGAGGAGCTTATACCGCCTGATCGAAACGAATGTGAAGGTGACGAAGATCAAAATTGCCACATACATCAGCGGGAAGCGGGCGTGAAGGTGGATCACGCTCGGCAAAATATATTCGGAAACGACGCTCACCGCGCCCGCGGCCCCCATGCCCCAGAACATGCACGCGAGCTGCGCCCTCTCCCGCGGATCCTTGGTTAAAAAGGCACGGCGGATGATGAGGATCATCGCATAGACCGCGGGCAAAGTGAAAATGGCGGACATCAGCGGCGCGATAACGGGCTGCGAGAGCCGCCAGAACGCGGGGGCCGCGTAATCCATGGGGAAGAAGTAGCGCGCTGCGATCGTGAGGGTATTGATGGCAAGAAAAGCATAGAACGCGGCGTCCAATTTGCGGCCCACGAGCCGGTAGGCGAACAGCAAAAACAGCACCGCAAGGTTCATCATGCTGATCCAATACACGGTTTTGAGCGCGAGGCCCAGCACGGAACTGTTCTGGTAAACATTGCACAGGTCGAGCACCATCCACAGGATAATGAGGCTGATAAAATATAAAAATGTTTGGTTGACTTTATCCTTGCTCTGGTTCAGGTAAACATAGGTCCAGATGAACATCATGGCGCCGTAAATCACCGCAAAGGCTATGAATTGAATCATAGAAATATCATTCCTTTCATCAAGCGATGGCAATGCGGGGGTCGGTCACTTCGTAACACAACTATACCATTTCAACCGGCAAAACGTCAAATTTCCTTCGCTTGCGCAAAGGACGTTTACGCGAAAGCGCAAAAAATAAACCAAAATCGGGAGAATCGTCGCCTTTTTGATCTGCCCGCCATATCTTGGAGCGAACGTTCATGAAAGGCGGGCGGCAGCATGATCTCCATTCTTTCTATCGATGGCGGCGGCATCCGCGGCATCATCCCGGCGGCGTTCCTCGTGGCGATTGAGGCGTGCGCGGGCAAATCCATTTCCGACCTGTTTGACCTCATCGCCGGCACGTCAACGGGCGGCATCCTCGCCGCGGCGCTCACCGTGCCGGATGCGCACGGGCGGCCTAAGTATTCCGCCGCCGAAGTGCGCGCGCTCTATTTCGAGCACGGCGGGGAGATCTTCCGCCGAAGCTTCGTTCGAAAGGCGGCGACGCTTGGCGGCCTTGCGCGCCCGCGCTACGCGCCCGATGCGCTCGATTGCGCGCTTCAACAATATATGGGCGAGGCGCGCCTGCACGAAACCACCTCCGAAATCCTCGTCACAGCCTACGATATGGCAAGCGCCACGCCGTGGTTTTTCAAAACCTCCTTCGCGCGGCACAACAGGCGGCCGGCGGACGATCCCTTCCTCTGGCAGGTCGCGCGCGCGACGGCCTCGGCGCCCACCTATTTTCCGCCGCTGAGCCTCGGGAAGCTCTGCCTTGTTGATGGCGGCGTGTTCGCGAGCAACCCTGCGCTTTGTGCCTACGCGCAGGCGCGCAACATGTTTCCCCTGGAACGGGAAATGCTTCTCGTGTCGCTTGGCACGGGCCTTTATGAAAACGGGCTGCCTTGCGCGCAGGTCGAAACATGGGGCATCGCCAACTGGGCCGTGCCCATCAGCGATGTGATGCTCAACGCTGCGAGCGCCACGGTCGACTATCAGCTTCGCGCCATCCTCGGCAAAAGCTACCGGCGCTTCCAGATTGCGCTTCCCGAAAACGCGCGGGCAATGGACGACGCTTCCCCTGAAAACCTGCTGCGCCTTGAAAAGCTTGCGGAGAAAGCCGTGCGCGGGAATGCGGGCGAGATCGACCGCCTCTGCCGCGCGCTCAGCTAAAAAATGCCGGCTATGGTGAGTTTATCACGGATGCGGCCCCCGTTTTGCGCTATGATAAGGCTACAACCATTGCAGGAATTATTTGAAGGAGGAAAAAACCATGTCCGTCATCACTATAACCAAAGAGAATTTCGAGGCCGAGGTGCTCAAGAGCACGAAGCCCGTGCTGCTGGATTTCTGGGCGAGCTGGTGCGGCCCGTGCAGGATGGTTTCCCCCGTGGTCGATGAGATCGCCGCGGAGAACGCCGACATCAAGGTCGGCAAGGTCAATGTGGATGAGCAGCATGAGCTTGCCGCGAACTTCAACGTCATGAGCATCCCCACACTCCTTGCCATCAAAGGCGGCAAGGTCGTCAACAAGGCCGTGGGCGCCATGCCCAAACAGCAAATCCTCAACCTTGTGAAGTGAGGCTGCGCCTCCGCTGAGCTTTGTCAAGTCGACAACTTGAGATACGATAACAAAGGCCCCCGCGCGCATTTAAGCGGGGGCCTTTGCTTTGTAAAGCAGCCCGGGCCACTTTGCACAATAACTTATTCCGCAATCTTTTCGAGCCGCGCGCGGTCCAAAAGGCGGATCTCCCCGCGCGTCAGCTCCACAAAACCTTCCGTCTGAAAATAGCGCAGCATGCGCGTGACCACCTCGCGCGCCGTGCCCATGTGGTTGGCGATGCGCTCGTGCGTGATGTGCAGCGCGTCCGATTGTTCGAGCGCGCTCTCCTCAAGCAAAAAGCCCGCAATGCGCTTATCCATGCTCTTCCACATAATCTGTTCGATCAGCCACATCACTTCCGAAAAACGGGCGGCCATAATCTCGTTGGTATAGTTGGCGAGCGGCGCCGAGTGCTCCATCGCTTTTTTATAGGCTTCCGCGGGGATGATAATCAGCTCCGCGTCTTTTTCAACTTCAATCGTGATTTCGAATTGGATGCTCGCCATCATGCACGAGGCCGAAAACAGGCAGATGTCCCGCTCAAACAGGCGGTAGAGCGTCACCTCGCGCCCCTCGTGCGAGAGCATGAACGCGCGAAGCTGCCCCGAGCGCACCACGATCAGGCCGATGCAATCCGCCGTGCCGTTGTGCAGCAGCGTGCCGCGCGGCGCGCTGCGCGCCGTCGCCGCGCGCTCGAGCGCTTGTTGCTCCTCGGCGCTCATTTGGCTCCATATCGGGAAATAACGGGCAATCTCCATATGCGCGCCTCCTTTGTTCCTTTATATTATAAAGCTTTTGGAGCGCAAGTCAAACCGGGGAACGGGATTGGGGGGGGGCGGGGAACGGGAGAAACGTTGGGGCTCCGCCCCAAGCCCCGCTTAGGGCCACAGGCCCTAAGAACCCTTTGG
>CAZJIS010000075.1:0-6740 GCA_964546125.1 uncultured Clostridium sp. | reverse complement strand
TCCTCGCGGGAGGAAGTGCTTGCGCTTGAGCATGACCAGGGCGGTGTGAGTGAAGAGGAACTTGCGGCGCTCGCGCCCGAAAAAGGAGAGTTCACAACCTTCGACGGGGTGCGCCTTAGCTACCTGTGGTTCAGGTGCGGCAAACCGACGGGCAAAGTGTGCGTGCTCGTGCACGGCTTCACCAGCCGCTGGGAGCGCATGGCGCGCTACGCGAAGATTTACCTCGCGCGCGGGTACGACGCGCTGCTCTTCGACCACCGCAACAGCGGCGCTTCGCAGGATGATTATACGACGATGGGCCACCGCGAACGGCGCGACCTGCAAGGCATGCTCGCGCTCGCGCGCCGCGACAAGGCAAGCTTTGGAAAAGAGGCGGTCGTGGGCGCGCACGGCGTTTCGATGGGCGCGGCGACGGCGCTGCTTGCCTGCTGCATGGAAAACCCGCCCGACTTCGTTGTTTCCGATTGTGCTTTTGCGGACTTTCGCGAGCAGCTCTCCTATAATGTGCGGCACGTGCGGCACTTGCCGACCTGGCCCATCGCGCCTATGACGGGCCTTGCCATGCGCCTGCGCGCAGGCTTTTCCTACCGCCATGTGTCGCCGATACGCGAAATGGAAAAGCACAGCGGCCTTGCGAACATCCCGATCTTATTCATCCACGGCACGTCGGATACGTTCATCCCGAAAGAGGCTGCCGAGCGGCTTTATCAGAGCAAGCGCGGCTTCAAGCGGCTGGCCCTTTTCCCCGGCGCGGGGCATGCGCGCTGCATCGCCGCCGACCCCGCGCGCTACGAATCGCTCGTCAACGCATTCCTCGAGGAATGCGGATTCTGAATTCAAAACATCAAGGAGGTACGACCATGAAAAAGCTGTTCATCAGCGCGGACATCGAGGGCACTTGCGGCATTGCCCATTGGGATGAAACGGAGCGCGGTAAACCCCACGACTACGACTATTTTGCAGACCAGATGACGCGCGAGGTCGCCGCGGCCTGCGAGGGCGCGCACGATGCCGGGGCGCAGGAGATATTTGTGAAGGATGCGCACGACACCGGCCGCAACATCAACCCGCGCAAGCTGCCCGAATACGCCCGCGTGTTCCGCGGCTGGGCGCGCCATCCGTTTTCGATGATGTTCGGCCTCGATGAAAGCTTTGACGGCGTGGTCTTCACCGGTTACCACAGCGCGGCGCAGATGGACGGCAACCCGCTCTCCCATACGATGAACGGCGGCAACAACTATGTGAAGGTCAACGGCGAGCTTGCAAGCGAACTGATGCTCAACTCCCTCACCGCGGCCTACGTGGGCGTGCCGGTCTATTGCGTGTGCGGCGACGCCGGCCTTTGCGCGTGGATGCGCAGCGTGAACCCCAACATCTCCACGGTCGCCGTGGTCGAAGGCGCCGGCAGCGGCGCGTTTGGCATGCATCCCGATGTCGCCGTGCGCACGATCCGCGAGACCGTTAAAACCGCCATCGAAACCCACGGAAAGCAAGAGTGCATGTTCCCCCTGCCCGAGCACTTCCACGTTGAAATCAACTTCAAGGAGCACATGCGCGCGCGCGGCGCGAGCTTCTACCCCGGCGCGAAACAAACCGACGCGCGCGTGGTCGAGTTTGAGGCGGACGACTGGTTCGATGTTTTGCGTTTTCTTTATTACACGCTTTAAAGCGATCGGAAGAACTTCCGGGCGGGAAGAACGTTGAGGCTCCGCCCCAAACCCCGCTTAGGGCCGCAGGCCCTAAGAACCCGATGAAAGACAAAATGGGATTCCAAAGGGCCCATGACCCTTTGGTTGGGGTGCGGGGATGAAATCCCCGCGAGGAAACGCCGGAGGCTCCGCTTAGGGCCGCAGGCCCTAAGAACCCAATGGGATGCGAATATCGCCTCTGCATAACGAACAACGGCCCCCTGAAAATGGGGGCCGTTGCTTGTTCAATGGCCGATATCTTACTGCCTTCCGATGGTAGCGACCATCACGGCCTTGATCGTGTGCATGCGGTTTTCGGCCTCGTCGAACACCTTCGAGGCGGGGGAGCGGAACACCTCGTCGGAAGCTTCCATTTCCGTGAGGCCGTATTTTTCATAAACCTCGCGGCCGACATTGGTTTCAAGGTCGTGGAAGCTCGGCAGGCAGTGGAGGAAGATGCAATCCGGGTTGTCGGTCATCTCCATCATCTTCCGGTCGATGCGATAAGGCGTAAGCAGCTTGATGCGCTCCTCGAACTGATCCTCTTCACCCATCGACACCCACACGTCGGTGTAGAGCACATCCGCACCCTTGACGGCGGCGATATCCTCGGAGAATTCGAGCACGGCGCCCGTTGTTTTAGCGACTTCGCGCATTTGGGCGACGAGCTTCTCATCCGGGAAAAGCGACTTGGGCGCGATGCCCACAAAGTGCATGCCCATCTTCGCGGCGCCGATCATCAGGGAGTTGCCCATGTTGTTGCGCGCGTCGCCCACATAGCAGAACTTCACCTTGGAGAGGGGTTTTGCGACATGCTCCTCGATGGTGAGGAAGTCCGCGAGAATCTGCGTGGGGTGGTAGAGGTCGGTGAGCCCGTTCCACACCGGCACGCCCGAGTGCTTGGCGAGAAGCTCCACGTCGCTCTGCTTGAAGCCGCGGTATTCGATGCCGTCGTAGAAGCGGCCGAGGACCTTCGCGGTGTCTTCGAGGGATTCCTTTTTGCCCATCTGCGAGTTCGAGAGGAACGTGCAGCAAGCGCCCTCGTCATAGGCGGCCACTTCAAACGCGCAGCGCGTGCGGGTGGAGGTTTTTTCAAAAAGCAGCACGATGTTGCGCCCGGCGAGCAAATCGCCGCGGATGCCCGCGCGCTTCTTGGCCTTGAGGTCGTGCGCGAGGTCGAGCAGGTAGCGGATCTCCTCGGGGGTGAAGTCCTTGAGCGTTAGAAAGGAACGGCCTTTGAGGTTGACTGGCATATTCGTTTTTCTCCTTATTGTTATTTGGATTGATCGCGGGATCAAAGGTTTCCGGTTTCAGCCTCGGTAGGCCTTTTTTACATACGCACCGGTGAACGCGCGCAAAAGCGCGCCATAATTGGGCGTAAAGGACAGCACATCGCCCACGCCGTAGCGCGTGCCAGCATGCGTAAGGTCGACGATGAGGTGGTCGGAGCTTGCGCCGAGCAGCTTCACCTCCGCATCGCGGGGGGAGAGCCCATCCGGCACGATGTCCTGCCGGCCGATGGCGCAGATACCGCGCAGCATGGGGCCGTGATCTTCAAAGGTGACCCGCTCACCAAAGGCGTTGCGGCCGCTTGTGCCAACGGGTTTGCTCGGCTTTTGTTTAACTTCGACAAGCTGCGCTTCCACAGTGAAGCAATCGGGGTAAAACCCTTCCATCAGCGTGCCTTCAACGCTTTCGGTGCCAAGAAGATAGCCTTCGCCGATGCGCAGGTGGTTGATGCCCGCGGGGAGCTTGCCCTCAAGCAGCATCGGCAGCGTGCTCGAGTTGCCGCCCGAAACGAGCGGGATCGGCAGGCCCGTTTCGCGCCGCAGCCACGAAGCGAGTTCTACGAGGCCGGAAAGGTTCGCTTCATCCGGCACGATGCCGCCAAAGCAGGTGAGGTTCACGCCGAGGCCGAAAAGCTCGAGCATCTCCTGCGCAGCGACGGCCCTTGCAAGCGCGAGCAGTTCCGCCCGGTTTTCATAGAACACGCCCTCGCGCAGGTCGCCCATGTCCGCCATGAGCACGATCTTGTGCGGGCGGTTCTGGCGCTTGGCTTCGGCGCCGAGCGCGCGCACGGTTAAAAGCTCGCTCTGCTGGCTCACCTCGCTGTGCGCGATGACCTCCGCCGCCTCCGCGGGCTGCGCGATGCGCAGCAGGTAGCGCGGCAGTTTCGTTTGAAGCGAAGCGAGGTTTTGGATGCGCGCATCCGCAATGTAATCCGCGCCGCTTGTTTCAATAAGAGCGGCGATGCGTTGATCCGCGCACACGCATTTTGTGACGATCGCGCACGCGCAGCCGGCGCCGTGGCAGAGCGTCGCGATGCGCATGATGTTGTGTTTGAGTTTATCAAGATCCGTTACGATGCGGGGATACATGCTCTTCCCTCCGATTTCCTTGGTATGAATGATTTTGATGCGGCGGGCTTCACCCCTAAAGTTCCCCTATTAAGCTTCCTCAATGCCCAGGCTCTTTCGTAAAAGCACCAGCGCCGCCTCAGGGTAGTGCTTGGCAAGCACGCCGAGCGAGGCCATGATGTAATCGTTATCAAAGAGCAGCCGCAGCTCGCCGGGCTTGGGCAAAAGCATCATGCCGTTGACGTTGCAATCAGCGATGGCGCGCAGCAGAGCCTGCCGTTCGGGCAGGCGCGTAAGCGCGCCGCCCGTGCCCACGATGGTACGCACAGCGGTGAGGTCCTTGCCCTCGGCGATGGTCTTGCGGCCGGAAGGGGTATAGAGATAGCGAAGCTGCCCCGCGTGACGCTCGACGGCGCGCACGCCCGCCTCGTAGCAAAGGCGCCGGGCGAGTCGGAATTGGTCCTCGGTTTCGGGGATGGGCTTATAGTCCGCCATGGCGGCAGCAACATCGATTGAAAGCTCCCGTGCGATGGTTTGCGGGCCGATCATATCGACGACGTTTTGCGCGTTGACATAGAGGCCAAGGTCGCCCTCGACGGTGCGCTTGGCAAACGGCTCGGGGTTCACAAGAAGGCCCGCGATCTCCGCGCTGCCGTCGCTGACGCTGTGCACGTCGGTTGTCGCTCCGCCGATATCGAGCATGACGAGGTCGCCAATGTCTTCATATAAGAGCTGCGCGGCCTCCATCACCGCGCCGGGGGTGGGGATGATGCTGCCCGTGACCATATCGCGGATGTGCTCCATGCCCGGGGCTTTGATGATATGTTCCTCGAACACGCGGTGGATGATCTTGCGCGCGGGCTCGATGTTAAGCCGGTCAAGCTTGGGGTACACGTTTTCGGTCACGCTGCAGGGGATGCCGGCTTTTTGGAAAATATCCTCCACGGCGCGCTGGTTCTGCACGTTGCCCGCATAGATGACGGGCGCGCGGATGCCGGATTCCGCAAGGGCTTTGGCATTAAAGAGCGCCGTTTCGCGCTCGCCGTAATCCGTGCCGCCTGCAAGGAGGATGAGGTTCGGGCCGATCGCGCGGATGTCCGCAAGGTCGTATTCCGAAAGCTTGCCCGCCGTGGCAAGCTTAATGATGGCCCCCGCGCCAAGCGCCGCGGCTTCGGCTGCACGCACAGTCATATCGTACACGAGGCCGTGCACGCACATGCCAAGGCCGCCCGCGGCGGAGCTTGTGGCGAGCATTTCGCGATAGGTCAGCTCGCCCCAGCCCATTTTTTTTGCAAGGTCGTCCACCGCCTCCTTGAGCCCCACGCGCACATCCCCCGCGAGCACGGAGGTGGGCGCGCAGCCCTGCCCAAGAAAACGCGGCTCACCCTCGCGAACGCCGCCGAAGGCGTTCACGAGGGTCGTGGTCGAGCCGATTTCCGCTACCAATACGTCGATGTGCATAGGATTCCCCTAAGCTTAAATCTTGCCCTGCTCTTCGAGCGCGCGGCGGTGCTTGACGAGGAACGTCGCCACATGGTTGCCGTGGCTGCCGCGCCCGAAGCCTTCATCCGCGCCGTTCGCGCGCGCGAGGGCCGCGGTCACCTGCGTGCCGCCCGCAGCGAAGATCAGCTTCTCGCGCACGCCCATTTCGGTGGCGATGCGGTTGATCTTTGCGATGTTCTTATAGTGGATGTCGTCGTGGCTGATGATGGTGGAGGCGAGCACCGCGTCCGCGTTGAGCTCGATTGCCGCGTTCACGAGCTTCTCCGGCGGCACGGACGTGCCGAGGTAGTGCACCTCGATGCCGTATTTTTCAATGCCGCCGTGCTTGATGTCGATAATCTCGCGAAGGCCCACGCTGTGCTCATCCTCACCGACTGTGCCGCACACGATGCGCATCGGGCGGCGCTCGATCTCGCTGCGGATCTCGTCGTCGCTGAGCACTTCGGGCTCTTCGGGAATGACGAGCTTGTCGATTTCAATCGAGAAGGGAACCTTGCCTTTGATCTCGATGCGCGTGCCCTCGGCGTGGTGGCCGGTCTCGCGGGAGATGATCTCCACCTCAGTGAGGCCCATGCGCCTGCCGCATTCGAGCGCCGCGGCTTCGGCGATGCACTTCTCGGCGGGGAAGAACATGGTGAGCATGACAGTGCCGTCGGCAAGCCACTCCATTTCGGGGCGGATGAGCTTTGCGCCGGGCTGGGCAAATTCCTTCACCTCGGCCATGCGCACGTTGCAGTTATCCTCCTCGTCGAGTTCGTCGATAAACACGATTTTTTCCGGATGCTCGAGCGTGGAGCCGCCGATGAGATCCGCGGGGTTTTCAACGCCATACTGGGCGATGTTATTGTAGCCATAATGCGCGGTGACGGGCGCGCAGTAATCCGCTTCGCGCTTGACGATCGTGCCCGCGCCGATGCCGCCGTTGATCTTGCGGGCGATGCCGTCGCCGTTTCTTTCGGGGAACATGCCTGAGTCGACGAACATGCCCTCCTCAACCGCGGCGAAGTAGCCGCCCATTTCGACGATTTCCTCCATGAACAGGACCGCGCGCTCTTTGAGCTCGCGCGCCTTCTCGCGCAGGTAGCCGTCCTTTTTCAGCTCTACCATCTCCATGAGGCCGTCCATGCCCACAAGCGCCTGCTTGGCGGTGTCGCATGCCTCGAGGTTGTAGATGTGCCAGGGCACGTTGCGC
>CAZJIS010000074.1:0-6790 GCA_964546125.1 uncultured Clostridium sp. | reverse complement strand
GCAATGTTAGAAAATATTGGCTTAATCCCATCTGATCGGAATACGGCATAAGACAGTACTATAAAACACTTAAAAATTGCGAGGCTGCAAAAAGCTGCTATCGCAAGGCCCTTTAAAAAACGCCCGCGCGAACGTGCGTTTCGACTCCGCATGATCCCCCAAAAATCCTCCTCTTTCGATTGACGCATGTTCCCGATACGGGTATAATGAATTTGCCATTTGAAAGGAAGTGAGGTAATGGACGGCAACCCTCGAAGTCGAATAGGCGGCTTCAAATCCCACGGGAAGGCACAGACCGGCGGGCCGGGTGCTGATCGCGGGCGGTCGTCCATTGCGCATTTTTGCTGATGGACTGATCCGTTTGCACATGCGCCGCCCCGTTGGGGCGGCATTTTTAATTGCCTTTTGTGTTTTCACGGGGAATCCTAAAGTAAGAAAGGAATGATTCCGGTGAACTTCATCAAAAGGAAAACCTCCGTGAGGCAAATCCAAAAAAACCGGCAGGATACCGAAAAGCGGCTGCGCGCCTCCTCTTTTTTAAGCGAAGAGGAGCTTTTTGCGGATCTTTCCAGTTCGCGCATGGGCCTTGGCGGCGAGGAGGCGGAAGCACTGCTCGATGAATTCGGCAAAAACGCCATTTTTGCGGGCAGCGGCAACACTTTCGGGCACAGGCTGCGCGAGGCGCTCATCAATCCGTTCAACGTGATTTTGCTGATCGTCGCGGCCGTAACATATTTCACCGATGTCGTGGCTGCAAAAAGGCCCGATTATATGACCGTGACGATCATCTTGGCCCTTGTGCTGCTCTCGAGCCTCGTCGCTTTCGTGCAGAGCCAGCGCTCGAACGCCGCCGCCGAGAAGCTCTCCCACATGATCCAAAATAAAGCCGATGTGTGGCGCGATGGAAAGCTCCTCTCCATCCCGATGGACGAGGTGGTGCCCGGCGACGTCGTGCAGCTCTCCGCCGGCGACATGCTGCCCGCCGACCTTCGCTTTTTGAGCACGAAGGATACGTTCGTCGCGCAGGCAGCTTTGACCGGCGAATCTACGCCGGTGGAGAAATTCAGCGACGCGCGCGGCAAACCGGGGGATGCGCTGACGGATCTTTCGAACATCGGCCTCATGGGCTCGAACATCGTGAGCGGCAGCGCCGCGGCCATGGTGCTCGCCACCGGCAACGACACCTATTTGGGGGCGATGGCAAAGTCCCTCTCGGGCGACAGATCAAAAACGAGCTTTGAACGCGGCGTCGATTCGGTGAGCAGGCTGCTCGTGCAGATGATGCTCGTGATGGTGCCCGTGGTGTTCGTAATCAACGGCATCACCAAGCAGGATTGGGCCAACGCCCTCCTGTTTGCGATCAGCATCGCCGTCGGCCTCACGCCGGAGATGCTGCCCGTGATCATGACCTCGACGCTTGCAAAGGGCGCGGTTTCGATGGCAAAGCACAAAGTGATCGTGCGCACGCTCGGCGCGATCCAAACCTTTGGCGAGATGGATGTTCTGTGCACCGACAAGACCGGCACGCTGACCGAAGACCACATCGTGCTTGAAAAATACATGGACGTGCACGGCGAGGACGACGCGCGCGTGTTGCGCCACGCCTACCTCAACAGCTATTTTCAAACCGGCCTCAAAAATTTGATTGATATCGCCATCATCAACCGCGCGGCGCGCTACGGCATGGGCGATCTTCTGCCCTCCTACAACCGTGTGGATGAAATTCCCTTCGACTTCTCCCGCCGCAGGATGAGCGTCGTTTTGAGCGACAAAAACGGCAAACGCCAGCTCATCACCAAGGGCGCCGTCGAAGAGATGCTCGCGATTTCTTCTTTCATCGAGCTGCACGGGCGCGTTGTGCCCCTTGATGAGCACAACCGGATCATGGCGCTTCAAACCTATGAAAAGCACAACGCCGACGGGCTTCGCATGCTCGCCGTTGCGCAGAAGAACGAAGTTCCCGAAAGCGGCGCTTTCAGCGTGGCGGATGAAAAGGACATGGTGCTGCTCGGCTTCATCGGCTTCCTCGACCCGCCCAAGGAGAGTGCCGGCGCCGCAATCACGGCGCTATTTGAGCACGGCGTGCGAACGGTGGTGCTCACGGGCGACAGCGAGGGCGTCGCCATCAAGGTTTGCGGCAAGGTCGGCGTGAAAACGGCCGAAGTGCTCACCGGACGCGATGTCGAGCAAATGGACGAAGCGGCGCTTCTTAGGGCAATTAAAACCTGCGATCTCTTTGCAAAGCTCTCCCCCTCCCAAAAAGAGCGGGTGGTCAAAGCCTTCCAAACGGCGGGACACACCGTGGGCTACATGGGCGACGGCATCAACGACGCGCCCGCGCTGCGGCAGGCGGATGTGGGCATTTCGGTCGACAGCGCGGTGGATATCGCCAAGGAAACGGCCGATATCATTCTTCTTAAAAAAGACCTGATGGTTTTAGAGGAAGGCGTAATCGAAGGCCGCTACACGTTCGGCAACATCGTGAAATACATCAAAATGGCGGCGAGCGGCAACTTTGGCAACATGATCTCGGTGATCGCTGCGAGCATCTTTTTGCCGTTTTTGCCGATGCTGCCGGTGCAGATCCTCGCGCAGAACCTACTTTGCGATTTTTCGCAAATGGGCATTCCCTTCGATAATGTCGATCGGGAATATATCCAACAGCCGCGCAAATGGGAAACCGGTTCCATCCGTTCGTTCATGGCGTTTTTGGGGCCGCTCAGCTCCATCTTCGACCTTTTGTGCTTCGCGGTGCTGTGGTGGGCGGTGGGCGCGAACAACGTGGCGCTTGCACCCTTGTTCCAAAGCGGATGGTTCGCCTTTGGCACGGTATCGCAGGTATGGATCATCCACATGATCCGAACGGCAAAAAAACCATTTTTGCAAAGCAAACCCGCGTTCCCCCTGCTCGTATCCACGTTCGCCGTAGCGGCGGCGGCGCTTGTGGTGGCGTTTTCCGATCTTTCGGTCGGCCTGGATATGACGCCGCTGCCCGCCTCTTTCATCCCCTGGCTTGTGCTGCTGCTGGTCGGTTACGGGCTTGCGGCGCAATGGATAAAAAAGGTTTATATCAGGCGTTTTGGCGGGTGGCTATAAAAACGGCAGTGCGCGCCGCGCATCCTTTTGCCGTTTCGCGCGCACACTAAACCGAGGTGATCGACATGAAATCTCACGCACAGGGCCCGGAGCTGCCGCTCGGCCTTGGCATGGCGCTGGCGCAGAACGTGCAGGCGATGCGCCATTTCTCAAGCCTTTCGAGCGAGGAGCAGCAGGCGGTTATCGACCAAGTGCATGGCATCGGTTCCAAAAAGGAAATGCGGGCGTTCGTCGATAATTTATT
Organism: uncultured Clostridium sp.; assembly: GCA_964546125.1. Lineage (GTDB taxonomy): Bacteria > Bacillota > Clostridia > Christensenellales > CAG-138 > Phil1. The sequence continues at coordinate 3,450 of CAZJIS010000074.1, read as the reverse complement.
AGGCTGAACGGGCGGAGCGGGCCGTCCCCAACATTGGTTTGGGGCGGCCCTTTTCCTTTGGGAACAGGCGTTTTCGGGGTGACATATATTAAAAGCAACAAGCCACCCCGAAAGGAGTACCGATATGAACCATCCCAACCGCAACCCTCCGCCTAAATCCTGCGACCGCGGCCCCGAGCCCCTCGTTTTTGACATCGCGCAAGCGACCGAGCGCAACACGAATTTCCGCACCGTCGCCTGGACGGGAAAGCATTCCCAAACGGCGCTCATGAGCATCCCTGTCGGCGGCGACATCGGCGCGGAAGTCCACCCGAACGCAGACCAGTTCATTTACATCGTGTGCGGGCGCGCCATGGTACGCTTTGGCTCCCGCGAAGACCGGCTCGATATGACGCGCAGCGCCGCCGCCGGTTTTGCGGTGCAGATCCCCGCGGGCGTGTGGCATAATGTGACCAACGAAGGCAACGCGCCGCTCAAACTCTTCACCGTTTACGCGCCGCCCCAGCACCCCCGCGGCGAGATCAACGCAACCAAAGAGGAAGCGGCCGCCGCCGAGCGCCGGGGCATGAAACCGTAAATCGGCAGCAATTGGAAGCGCCGCGCGTGCCGCGTGCGGGCATAACCCGAACGCCCGCGCTTCATAATAAGCGCGAGGTGATGATTATGCCATTGACCCAGAAAGAGTCGATGCTTTTGCAAGACCTGCGCTCGCAGGAGCAATTGTGCGTCGACAAATACTCGAACTACTCCAACGACGCCTGCGACGAGCAGCTTAAAAACCTGTTCACGCAGATACGCTCGCATGAGCTGCAGCACCTGCAAACGCTGGATCAGATCGCATCCGGCACCGTGCCGCAGATGCAGCAAAGCTCTTCGCAAAGCGGCAACCAACAGGGCGGCGGGAACCAGCAGACGATGCAGTTCCAGCCGAGCAACTGCTCCGGCGGGGAAAAACAAAGGGACGCCTTTTTGTGCCAGGATGCCCTGGGCACCGAAAAGCACGTATCCTCGACCTACAACACGTGCATTTTCGAATTCCAGGACCCTAACGTCCGCAGCGTGCTCAACCACATTCAAACGGAAGAGCAGGAGCACGGGGAGCAGATTTACAAGTACATGGCCGCCAACGGCATGTACTCCTGACGCGCCCGAAATAGGCGCGAAGGCAAGGAAGAAGCGAGCGCCAGGGCAGACCCCTCCCTGGCGCTCTTTCCTGTTGCCGCGGGCTTTTTTCCGGCCGGGACGGTTCGCGTTCGGTTGACATTCGCCGGGTTTGGCTTATAATAAGGTTAGTTTATACACAGATATACGAAAGGAGTTACCATGAAGAAAGATCTCAAAGGAACCCAGACCGAAGCGAACCTGATGGCGGCGTTTTCGGGCGAAGCGCAGGCGAGAACCAAGTACACTTATTATGCCTCCAGAGCCAAGAAAGACGGCTATAATCAAATTGCCTCCCTGTTTGAGGAGACCGCGGGCAACGAGTTCGAGCACGCGAAGCTCTGGTTCAAATTTCTGCACGACGGCGGCATCCCCTCCACCGTGGAAAACCTCAAGGACGCCGCCGCGGGCGAGCATTACGAGTGGACCGACATGTACGCGAACTTCGCCAATATCGCTCGCGAGGAAGGCTTCGACGAGATCGCCCGCCTGATGGAGGGCGTCGCCAAAATTGAAAAGGCCCACGAAGAGCGTTACCTCAAGCTGCTCGAAAACATCGAGGAGGGCAAGGTTTTCTCCCGCAACGGCGTGTATATTTGGAAGTGCACCAACTGCGGCCACCTGCACATCGGCGAGAGCGCCCCGCAGCTTTGCCCCGTTTGCTCCCACCCGCAGGCTTATTTCGAAATTAAAGCCGAAAATTATTAAACCTCACCCCAAAGCCCCCGCGCGGGGGCTTTTTTCTTTTGCACAAAAATGATAGAATAATACATCAATTCATATATGAGGTGAACGATGATCTATCGCGAACTCGCGGGCGGACGCGTATCCCTGCTGGGCTATGGCTGCATGCGCTTTCCCACAAAGGACGGGCGCATCGACGAAGAGCGGGCCGGAGCGCTTTTGCGCCGCGCCTATGAAGCGGGCGTCAATTATTTTGACACGGCTTACAATTACCACGACATGCAAAGCGAGCCTTTTGTCGGCAAATTCTTTGAAAACCTGCCACGCGAGAGCTTTTATCTTGCGACGAAGTTCCCCTGCTGGAAGCCCGAAACGATTGAGGATGCCAAAGAGATTTTCGAATTCCAGCGCAAGAACCTGCGCACGGAGTGCATCGATTATTATCTGCTCCACGCGCTTGGCGGCGAGCGCTGGGAGAAGATGAAAAACCTCGGCATCATCCCCTTGCTTGAAGAATACCAGCGCGAAGGAAAGATCGGCAAGCTCGGTTTTTCCTTCCACGACACTTACGAGAAGTTCGAAGAAATCCTTCGCGCGCGCAAATGGGATTTTTGCCAGATCCAGTTCAATTACATGGATATGTTCGAGCAGGCCGGAGAGCGCGGGCTCAAGCTTGCAGAAGAGCTCGGCGTCGATGTGATCGTGATGGAACCGGTCAAGGGCGGCATGCTCGCAACTTTGCCCGACGAGGTCGCCGCCCCCCTGCGGGCGCTTTTGCCCGAGGCCTCCCCCGCCTCCTGGGCGCTGCGTTTTGTGGAGGGCTATGAAAACGTCAAACTCATCCTCAGCGGCATGAGCGCGATGGAGCAGCTTGAAGAGAACCTCGCCACCCTTGACGCGCCCAATCCCCTATGCGATGCGGAAGCCGATGCGCTCCTTGAGGCGGCCGAGCTGCTCGGCGCGCGCACGAACAATGCCTGCACCGCCTGCCGCTATTGCATGCCCTGCCCCCACGGCGTGAACATCCCGCGCATGTTTGGCATTTGGAACGCCAACGCGCGCTACCAAAACAACGCGAGCTCCCGCGGCAGCTATCTCTTCACGCCCGAAGAGGAGCGCGCGGACCGCTGCGTTGAATGCGGGCTGTGCGAACCCATGTGCCCGCAGGGCATCGTTATCCGCGCCGACCTCAAAAAGGTGGCCGCCGCGCCTTGGGCACAACCGAAAAACGATTGACGAGCGACAATATTTTTTCACTTTAAAATACGGCCCGCGCCTTAGGCGCGGGCCGCAGCTTAAAGGATGCGCGGGGCGCCGCTAATGCGCGCTCATAGCATCGCGGCTATTTCTTTGCGCAGCGTGCCAAGGATGTGCTTTTCAAGGCGCGAGATATAGCTTTGCGAAATGCCGAGCATGTCGGCTACCTGCTTTTGCGTATATTCCGGCCTGCCCTCGAGGCCAAAGCGCAATTCCATAATGCGCTTCTCGCGCGGGCTCAGCTTGCGCATGGCGATGGCGAGGAGCTGCCGGTCGACCTCATCTTCAATATCGCGGCACACGAGGTCGCCGTCCGTGCCGAGGATGTCCGAAAGGAGCAGCTCGTTG
>CAZJIS010000073.1:3637-7127 GCA_964546125.1 uncultured Clostridium sp. | reverse complement strand
AAACCCCCAGAACTTCTGGAGGTTTTCGTTGTCTCAATCACTGAGTCATTACCTGGTACCCGGTAGGGGAGTCCCGGCGACGCTGGGGCAGCGCCGCCGCCAGCCCGGGGTACTAAAAAACAGTCCACCGGACTGTTTTTTGCCTCGCGCAGCTCGGCCTTACCCTTCGACTCCCCTGCCTCTTCATTATAGAAAACACAAATGCCCATCCAAAAGGATGAGCATTTGGTTTTGGTACCCGGTAGGGGAGTCGAACCCCTGTTCCCGCCGTGAGAGGGCGGTGTCCTAGGCCACTAGACGAACCGAGCACGTTTTCTTGCGGCGTTGTCTATTATACACAAGGCGCGCGAAACATGTCAATCACTTTTTATAAAAAGCGGGGAACGGGATTTCCGTCCCCCGCTTGAGCGCATGCGCTCAAATTTCGATCAGTTCGTACTCATCGCTCCCGAGGCCCATCTTCACGCCGTGCTCGATCTGCACACGCCAATTCGTGTCGGGATGAATGGCATCCATATGGTCCCCGCCCGCGCATCCGCCGAGCACGCTGCCGGGGTTAGCCGGCATGGCGTTGACCGCGCGCACGCACGCAAGATCGAGCGCTATGGGGTCCAGGGAGGCAAACATGCCCACATCCGCCACCACGGGCACGTCGTTGTTATCCTCGCAGTCGCAGTTGGGGGAAATATCGATCGCGAGGCTGATGTGGAAGCTCGGCTTATCCTTCAAAACCGCCATCGTGTATTCCACCATGCGGCGGTTCAAAATGGCGTTGTCGGCATCCCAGAGCGTTTGCACCGCATCCGTCGGGCACACGCCGAGGCAGCGGTGGCAACCCACACAGCGGTCTTCGTCGATAGCCGCATAACCTTCGTCAAAGGAGAGCGCGTCGTGCGCGCACACAGCGGCGCAGGACTCGCAGCAGATGCACAGATCCTTTTGGATGCCGGGCTTGCCGGCGCTGTGCTGCTCCATTTTGCCCGCACGGGACCCTCCGCCCATGCCGATGTTCTTGATCGTCCCGCCAAAGCCCGTGGACATGTGGCCCTTGAAATGGCTGAGGCTGATGATGATATCCGCGTCGGCAAGCGCGCGGCCGATCTTCGCCTCGCGCACCTCTTCGCCGTCGATGTGAATGATCGCCTCATCCGTGCCTTTAAGCCCATCGGCGATGATAATGTGGCAGCCGGTGGAAAACGGCGTAAAGCCATTTTCATATGCGCTTTCGATGTGGTCAAGCGCATTGCGCCGCCCGCCGATGTAGAGCGTGTTGCAATCGGTCAAGAAGGGCTTGCCGCCATGCGCCTTGACGTAATCGGCCACGGTTTTGGCGTAGTTCGGGCGAAGGTAAGCGAGGTTGCCCGGCTCGCCAAAGTGCAGCTTGATGGCGACGTACTTGCCTGCCATGTCGATCGCGCCAAGGCCCGAACGCTCCATGAGGCGTGTGAGCTTTTGAGGCAAGGACTCCCTGTGGCTCGTGCGCATGTTGGCAAAATAAACTTTGCTTTTCATCCCTGTTATGCCTTTGTCCCGCATTCCGCGCAAAAGCGCGTGCCAAGGGCAAGCTCATGGCCGCAGTTGGCGCAGAAGCGCTTCACCGGCGCGGCGGGCGCAGGCGCGGGCGCGGGCGCGGGTGTGCCGCATTCCCGGCAGAACTTCGCGCCGGCATTGAGCGTTGCGCCGCAATTGGCGCATGCGGAGCCGGCCGGCTGCTGCGCCGGCTGAGGCGGCTGCTGCACGGGCGGCTGTTGCACGGGTGGCTGCGCGGGCGCGCCGAATGTGTATTCGCCCTGGACGGGGATGCCGCCAAGGTCTTTTTCCGCGGGCACGGCCGGAGCTTCCTGCACCTGACTTTCAGCAGGCGCCGTATCCTGCTGCGCGGCACACGACTGTGCGGCATACGGCTGCGCGGCACATGGCTGTGCGGCATACGGCTGCGCGGCACATGGCTGTGCGGCATACGGCTGTGCGGCGGCGGCCCCGGCCGCGGCGGCTTTTGCGGCGGCGGCTTCGGCGGCGGCAGCTTCCGCGGCGGCCTTTGCGGCGGCCTCGGCGGCGGCGCGCTCCTCTTCAATTTTGCGGATGTCCGCCTCGAAGCCCTCTATGGCCGTATACGAGGCGCGGATCTTATCGATGATGTCGGAAACGAGGGGATCGACCTCCATCTCGCCGGAGGTGATCTTTTCCCAATAGCGCGCGCCAAGCTCGCCTTGGAAACCCGTGATCGCCTGCTGTTCGCCGTGGATCTTGGCGCGCAGCTTAGTGGTTTCAATCTTGTCGCCCGCCTTTTCACCGGCGGATTTGGCGAATTCACCAATCTTGTCAAACAAAGCCATACGTGCGTCCTCCAATCACAGAAATAGTTGGTTTATTATATCAATTTATGCGTGAAAGATTCAAGAGCGCGCCGCGCAATTCGTGCCTTACGCGGGCCCCATTGTGATGGCCTTGACTTTGCATTCCTTTTCGCACTGGCCGCAGCCGATGCATACCATGCCCGTTTTCTCGGGAAAAGGGCGCGCGGGGGCTTTGGGGTCGTGCAAGGTCATCGAGAGGTAGTGCATCGGGCACCAGAGCGCGCACTGTCCGCACTTGACGCAGCGCGTATAATCAAAATACGGAACAATTTTTGCCATAACGGTTCCCCTTTCCATGCTGTTCCGTTTATTATAGCATCCGGGCGGGAAAATACTACTTTTTTGTCGGCCGCCGCGGTATAATCATTTAACATGGCAAAAGGAGGGCGAAACGATGCGCATCGATGCGGTCGTGGAATATAACGGCGGCGGTTTCCTCGTTTATGCGGGCAACTGCCCCGGCGCGTTTGTGCGTGGCGCGACGCTGCCCGAGGCGCTTTCCAAGTTCGATGTTGAAATGCGGCAGTATCTCTCTTGGGCGGGCCAAGCCGTGGACGGCTCCCCTACTGACGTGCGTATCGTGCAGGAAAAGCGCAGCGCCCTCGCCGTTGCCGACGCGGATTCGGATGTGCTCTTCACGAGCGAGCAGCCCGCCCTCATGCAAGCGGAATATGAACAGCTCAAGGCGCTCGCGCTCAAAGCGGCGGCGGATTTCCAGCTTCTTTACGATTCCGTTCCCGATCCCGACCGCGCGCTTATTGCCCCGCGCAAAACCTTTTACGGCGACGCGCCGCACACTGCGCGCGCGATGTACCTACACACCAAAGGCGTAAACGCCTATTACTTCGGTGAACTCGGCGTTGCCGTTAGCAATGAACCCGATATTTTCGCCTGCCGCGCGCAGGGGTTTGAGTTTGTGGAAACAACGCCCGGGTTTCTCTCGAACCGGGTGTTCGAGGGGAGTTATGATGAGCAGTGGACCCTTCGCAAGGTCTGCCGCAGGTTCGTTTGGCACGACCGCATCCACGCAAAGGCCATGTATCGCGCGGCGGTTTCGTTTTGGGGCGCGGCCGGCATCGCCAATCCGTTCCGCTTTCAAATTTAAAAGCGATTTCAGGTAAAAAGAACGCCCC
>CAZJIS010000073.1:0-3537 GCA_964546125.1 uncultured Clostridium sp. | reverse complement strand
GCCAATCCGTTCCGCTTTCAAATTTAAAAGCGATTTCAGGTAAAAAGAACGCCCCCGCGATGCGGAGGCGCTTTTTGCTTTGCTTTATTTGCGCAGCCCAAGATCCGCGATGATCTTGCGGTAACGCTCGATCTCAGTCTCCTTGAGGTAGTTGAGCAGGCCCCTGCGCTGGCCGACCATTTTGAGCAGGCCGCGGCGGGAGTGGAAGTCCTTCTTGTGGATCTTGAGGTGCTCGTTGAGATGGTTGATGCGCTCGGTGAGCAGCGCGATCTGCACCTCGGGGGAGCCGGTGTCTCCCTCGTGGAGCTGATATTTTTCGATGATTTCCTGTTTGGTTGGCATGGGGTATTCCTCCTCTAATAGTTATCATCGCCCCAAGCCGAGTAATGCGTCGGAGTCGTCGCAAAACTCAGCAAGGGGTTCTTGACTCTCGAAGTATACCATAGATGCAGGGCTTTGTAAATCGCGTTTTTTACCGTATTTTCAGCACTTCCACCGTCTCCCGCACATCGGCCGCAATGCGCGCGCGCAGCGCTTCGAGCCCGTCGAGCACTTCTTCGCCGCGCAGATGCTGCATGAACGAAACGCCGAGCGTCTCGCCGTAAAGCTCATCCGCAAAGCCGATAAGGTGTGTTTCAACGCTCACTTTCTCCCCGCCCACGGTCGGGTTGCTGCCGACGTTGGTCACGGCGGGAAAGTCTGTGCCGCGCACATGCGCATAGGTCGCGTAAACGCCATCCGCCGGCAGCACGAGGCCCTCAATGCCCGCGAGGTTCGCCGTGGGAAAGCCGAGCTGTCTGCCGATGCCGCGGTTCTTGACGACCGTGCCCGTGAGCAGATAGGGCCGCCCGAGCATCTCCCGCGCCTCCTTCACGCCGCCCGCCTCAAGCGTTGCGCGGATGCGTGTGCTCGAGAGCGGCTCGCCCTCAAAGAGCACGGGCGGCACGATGTCGAGCGTGAAGCCGAACTCCTCCCCGAGCGCGCGAAGCAAAGCGATATTCCCCGCACCGCGGCTGCCGAACGTGTAGTTGTAACCGACCGCGACGTGGCGCATGTTAAAGCGGGAGACGAGCATTTCAACGAACGCGCGCGGCGTGGTTTGCGCGAACGCAGGCGTAAACTCATCCGCCGCAACTTCCGCGAGTCGGCCGAGCGCCTCGATGCGGGCGGCGTTGGTCATCAACAGAGGCGGGCAAGCGCCAAAGGCCGCCATCGGGTGGTTTGTAAACGTATAGATGAGCGGGGAAAGGCCCTTCTCCAACGCTTGCTCGCGCATGCGCCCGATGAGCGCCGCATGCCCCAAATGCACGCCATCGAATGTGCCGAGCGCAACGGCCCTTTGGCTCATGCCCCTTCCCCTCCCTTTGTCAAATTCAAACGAATGTGAAGCCCGCCCGCCCGCGCGAGGCCGATGCCCACAAACGCGCCGTTTGCGTAAACGCGAAGCGGCGTTTCCTCTTCATAACACGCAAGCGCGCTGTTTTCAATTTGCGCGCCGTTGACGAGCAGGCGCTCCTCCTGCGCCGAAAGCGCGAGCCGCACTTCACCGAGCATCGGGAGCGCGTTTTCGATGGACGTCACCGCCTCAAAAAGCCTGCCCTCTTCCTTCCATGCCGCAAGTTCCGCGAGCGTGTGCGCCCGCTCGATCGTAAAATCGCCCGCGCGCGTGCGCAGCAAAAACGACATATGCGCAGGCACCCCGAGCGCCGCGCCTATATCCGCGCACACGGCGCGCACATAGGTGCCCTTTGAACAGGCCATTTTGAGCAAAAAGCGATTTTCCCCGGTTTGGGCGAGCAGCTCGAGCGCATAAACTTCGATGCCGCGCGTGATTTTGACTTCCTGCGCGCCCTCGCGCGCAAGCTCATAAAGCTTGCGCCCCCCGAGGCGTACGGCGCTGAACATCGGCACGGTCTGGTCCACCTCGCCCGTGAAGCGCGGCAAAACCGCCGCAAGCGCCTCGCGCGAAACGGAAGCTTGCGCGCGCAAAAGGACTTTGCCGTAGGAATCCTGCGTGTCGGTCGCCGCGCCAAAGCACACCTCGGCGATGTATTCTTTTTGCTTGTCCACAAGGTAATCGAACAGCCGCGTCGCGCGGCCTATGCAGATAGGCAGCACCCCGGAAGCCCCGGGATCGAGCGTGCCGGCGTGGCCCACGCGCCGGGTATCAAAAAGCCTGCGGATATCCGTAACCGCGTCGCTCGAGGTCATGCCGGGCGGCTTGAGGAGATTGACCACGCCCTCGATCATGCGCGCACCGCATCCCTCGCGTGCGCGAGCGCCTCGTGGAGCACCTCATCCGCCGCGCCGTGCGCGGTGTAGCCCGCGGCGTGCTTATGTCCGCCGCCGCCCATAAGCTTTGCAATCGCGCCCACATCGGCATAGAGCTTGGAGCGAAGGCTCACCCTGTAAGCGCCCGGCTCCGCCGCACGGATGAGAAGCGCAAGCTCCACCCCCTCGATGTCGCGAATGTGATCGATGATGCCCTCGGCATCCTCGTCGGAGGCGCCGCAGGCTTCGATCTGCGCGCGCTCGAGAAGGCTCAGGCTGATCTTGCCCTCCTCGTAGAGGGTAAGGTCCGCAAGCGCCGCGCCGAGCAATTTCTGCTTTTGGTAGGGGATGGTTCGATAGAGAAGCCGGTTCACGCGCGTGTTGTCCGCCCCGCGTTCCATAAGATCCGCCGCGATGCGCAGCGTTTCCGGCGTGGTGTTCGAGTAGGCAAAATTGCCCGTGTCGGAAATGAGCGCCGCGTAAAGGCAATCTGAAGCTTCGGCATCCGGCCCCGCGCCGAGCATGCGGATAAGCGCATAGATAAGCTCGCCTGTGGCCGCGGCGCGCGCGTCCGCGCAGTTCATGTGCGCATACTGCGTATTCGTGATGTGGTGGTCGATGTTGCAGCGAAACTGCGCCGCCTCAAAGAGCGCATAAGCATCCCCGAGGCGCTGCGCGTCCGCACAGTCGACGGCGATCGCGACGCGCGCGGGCTTCGCTTCGCCGGGCAGGCGCACCGCTTCCGCGCCCGGCAAAAACGCATAGATATGCGGCACGGGGTCGGCGCACACGCTCTCAACGCGCTTGCCGAGCGCTTCGATTGCGCGCGCGAGTGCGAGGACGGAACCCAGCGTATCCCCATCGGGCGACACATGGGCGATGAGCAAAAAATCGTCCTCTTGTTTTATGAGCGCGGCAATCGCACGGAGGGAATCCATCTCATTCCTCCGGGCGTTCCCGGGCAAGTTCCTGTAAAATGCCCGCGATGCGCACGCTGTATTCGATGGAATGGTCGAGCGTGAACTTGAGCTGCGGAAGCTGGCGCAGCTTCATGCGCGCGCCCAGCTCGCGGCGGATGAAGCCCGCCGCCTGGGTGAGAGCGGCAACCGTTTCGGTGCGCACCTCTTCGTTTTCATCGTAAACGCTGACTTTCACCTTGGCAAGCTTTTGGTCGTTGGTGACTTCCGCGGCCATGATGGTCGTCATCGGCGACACGCGCGGGTCCTTGAGATCCCGCACGATGTCGCTTATGGTTTTTTTGACCTC
>CAZJIS010000072.1:0-7139 GCA_964546125.1 uncultured Clostridium sp. | reverse complement strand
GTGACACACCGGGTATGAACCGATTGCTCTGGCCAGCTGAGCTACGCCGCCATGTATGATGCGCACATCTTACGGTGTGCGCATCAATTGGTTGCGGGGGAAGGACTTGAACCTACGACCTCCGGGTTATGAGCCCGACGAGCTACCAACTGCTCTACCCCGCGACGATGCCGGATTGCGGCAAAAGTTATGTTATCACAACGCGAAGCGTGGGTCAAGTGTTTTTGCGCATTTCATTGCGCCCGCCGACAGGCGCGCAATTAGGCATGGGCGCCCGCAATCTCTTTGCGGGCAAGCGTCGCGCGCAGTTTTGGCAAAATTTCGCAAACGGCGCCCTCGACGAAACGATCCATCTCGGCCCGGGTGAAATAGGGATAGTCCCTGTCGAGCTCGCCTTTGAAGTTTTGGTAAAAATCCACGATGTAGGCGATCTTTTTTTCAAACGCCGATTCCGAAAAATAACTGAGGTAGGTGTTCGGAAAAACCGCGACGCCCGCGAGCAGCTTAAACGCGCGAAAATCGGGATGTTCGCGCAGGTACAAATGATCGAGATCATACATATCGCGCTTGATCTGCCAAACGAACGCCGGGTCCTGGGCAAACGCCTGCGCATACTGCTCGCGCTGGGGCAAAAAGACATCCCTTGCCCAAATGAAATCCGTGACAAGATGCGTGTAGTAGCCGAGGTGAAACGCGATCTCCCCGGGCGTTTGCGCAGCATCCAAATGCTTTCGGCGAAACCGTTCCGGCCGCTCGATGCGCGCGACGCCCGCTATTTTCCAATGTGAAACCTCCCTTAGGGGGGTGAACGCGCTCCAATCCGCGTTCGGCTCGCCCGAATCGGGCGCAATGTTTCCCACAATGAAGGGAACCTGCGGCAGCGCGCCAATTTCGCAAACGAGCCTGTCGGCGATGCGCAGATGCGCCATCCAGCTTGCCATGCGTTAACTTTCTCCGATCTTTGCTTGAATGTGCCTAGGATATTTTGCGACCACGACCTCATAGGCATGGTCGATCATGGAGAGGATCACCTCATCGGGCACGGCCCCATCGAGGCTTACCGTATTCACATGCGGCTGCTGAACGGGCGGGCAATGCCAGCCACGCACGACCGCGCCGGGGTACACAAGCCGATAAAACGCGGCTGCGTCGGGCGTGCAGTTGAGGCTGACCTTGGCTTCGCCATGAAGGTAAAAAAGCTGCGCGAAGATGCGCCCCTTCTCTTGCGAGGGCGCTTTGACCCGCACGACCGGGTAATCAAGCCCGAAGGGATGGTCGAGATAAGCGCCCTTTTTTTGCAGGCAGCGCTCGATGATCTGCCGGTGGGTCATATTCTTCCCCGTCCTTCGCGCGCCTGGTCGAGTTTGCCAAAGCCCTTGAGATAGAGCATGTTTAAGATCGCGCCGTTGCCCTTCCACCAGTTTTTGCTGATTGCCCACTGCTCGGGATAATCACCCCAGCTCCACGGAATATCCCAGGAGCCATCCGCAAGTTGGGAATTTACGATAAACGCGCACTCATAATCGGCGGTTTCCTGATTGTCGGCATAGAAAAAACTGCTGCGGGCATTGAAAAACTGCGAGGGCTTGCAGATGTAGTCCGTATCCCAGCGCGCGGTGTCTTTGGTGATGCAATAGGAAACTTGCCCGCGCAGCCGTTCCCGCAACGCCGCAAGGTCAATAACATCGCCCGCGCCCGCTTCGGCACAATACTGCCACAGCCGTACGTAGCAGGCGGCCGTGTGCATATCTTCGAGCGAATCCTGCCTGAAATACGACTCGGCCGCTTCTTTGGCGAGCCGGCGCCCAAGCCGGTGCAGTTCGCCCTCTTTATCCGCAAAGCGGATAATAAAGCCCGCAAGGCAGGCCGTGGGGTTGTAGCTCAAGTCCTGCGCGCTTTGGTTTCCGACATGCCACCAGGGCGCGTGCGGATAATCGTTGTTGCCTGCCACGGTATTGAACCAGAAGCGCCCGTCAAAATCCTTGCCCGAAGCCAAATAGCGCAAAATGCCCCGTATGATCGGGTGCGCGGCGTCCGTCATGCCGATTTCCCGCAGCAGTTCGGTCGCGGCCCATGTTTGGATAGGCGCGGAATTCAGGTTCCACGCATCGGGTTCAAGCGCATGGCCAAAGCCGCCGTCCTCATTTTGGTAGGCGGCAAGCGCTTCGAGCACCGCTTCGCGGCCGCCCCCTTGAAAATGATAGTGCCAGCGGGCAATATCGAGGGGCCGGGCGTTGCGGTAGATGAACAGGCGGGCTTTTTCAAAAACTTCGGCGTACATCGCAGCAATCTCCTACCGCCCTCGCGGGGCGATTCCGTAACAATCGGGCTCGGGCGTGGCCGTTGGCAAAAGCCGCGCGCGAAGCAGGGGGTCCTCGGGCAGCCGGTCGGTGATCTCGACCGTCGTGCCCGGGCAAAGGTAGAGGTAGACCCACTGCGCATCGTCCGGCGCGAGGCGGATGCAGCCATGCGAGGCGGGTTCGCCAAGCTTCCAGAATTCCTCCTCGATGAGGGAGCGGTCGTCCCGCTCGGCGTAGGGCACGGAGTGGAAATAGATCCTGTTCATAATTTGCGACCAATATTGGGCATAGCAATAGAAGCTCGTAAAATATGCGAAGCGCTTCTTATCCTCGCCCATTTTGAAGGTGCCGCGCGGGCTGCGGTTGGTTTTTTCAATGCCAGAGGAGCAGATCATCTCGCGCACAAGCACGCTGTGCGCGCCGCTTTCATCTTTTTCGTAAATCATCACGGCCTGGTTCACGAGGTCCACCACCGCCCGGAATTTATCGGGATCGCGGTTGAGCTTCTCCTCCTCGGGGTAGCGGCCGCCCTCGCGGGTGCGCAGGCTCTTTGGCGCGAGCGGATACGCTTCGCTGCGGTAGGGGGTCGGCGTGGGCGTAGGCGTCGGCTCGGGCGTCGGTTCCGGCGTGGGCGTAGGCTCGGGGGTCGGCGTGGGCGCGGGCGCAGGCTCCAAAGTAATCGGCAGCATCATCTGCACCTCCTGCGGCGGCGAGGCGGGCGCAAACTCCCCGGTGCAGCCGAAAAGGAACAAAAACAAAAGCACGAAGGCGAACAAAGCAAGCTGGGCGCGGTTGAATTTCATCGGACTCTCCAAAGCGGCATTTCGGTTCATTGTAGCACACAATGAAGGCGGCGAACAACCCGCTCCCGGCGCACGTTTCGCTTTGCGCCCTCATAACTTATGGGTATAAGGCGCGGCATGCCGCGTGAATCAAAGCTGAGCTGAGGTATGAAGTATGAGAACGTTAAGACGCGGCGACACGGGCAGCGATGTCAAGGTCGCGCAAACGGCGCTCAGGCGCGCAGGGTATGACCCCGGCCGGATCGACGGCGTGTTCGGCGCGCAAACGGAGCGTGCGGTTCAATCGTTTCAGCGCACGGTCGGCGTGACGCCGGATGGTATTATCGGGCCGAAAACATGGGCGTATCTCGAGCCGTTCGCGCTGGAACCCGACCCCGAAGTGCTGCGCCGGGGAAGCAGGGGCAGCATGGTGAGCGCATTGCAAACGGCGCTCAAGGCCGCGGGCCATGACCCGGGCTCGATCGACGGCGTGTTCGGCACGCGCACGGAGACGGCGCTCAAAGCTTTCCAAAAGGCATCGGGCCTGCCGGAAACGGGCGTTGCGGACGCGCTCACCTGGCTCGTCCTCGCGCCCTACATCGACTATACAAACGTTATGCTGCGGCGCGGCAGCACCGGCATGTATGTGAGGATATTGCAGAGTGCGCTGATCAACGCCTGCCAGAACCCGGGCACGATCGACGGCGTGTTCGGCCCGCGAACGCAGGCGGCGGTCGTCGCTTTCCAGCGGGCAAAGGGCCTCACGGCGGACGGCATCGTCGGCCCCCGCACATGGGCCGCGCTCAAGCCCTACATCACCGGCAAGGTGACCGCCTACACCGTGCTCCCGGGCGACACGCTTTCGGCCATAGCCAAAGCGCACAACACGACGGTCGCTAACATTTTGGCGTTCAACCCCCGCAAGAACCCGAACGCCATTTATCCGGGCGAAGTGTTCTACATCCCCGTGAACAGCTGCACGCCCATGCCGGCCTAAGGGGGAGAAAACGGATCGGAGGCGGGTCTTGCCCGCTGCCCAAAACAAAGCCGTTCCTCTAAACAAAAACCGCCGGCAAACGGGAAGGCCCTTTGATGGGGCCTTCCCGTTCCTATGCAACATCGTCGTAAATTTCATATTTAAACGGGCTCTCGCGCAGCACATGTTCGGCATCCGCCGAGAGCGTATAGCGCAAAAATTGCGCGTCCCCCGCCCCGAGCGCGCCGCGCGCCGCCGCGCGCGCAAGCACGCTTTTGGCGACGACGGCGTCGAGGTTCACGAGCGAAAGCGCGAAGTAAAACGCCGCGAACGTGCCCGCCGCAAACCGCAGCAAGCGAAAACGCGGCACGAAGAGCTTCACCGTGCACAGCGCGAGCAGCGCAAAGAGGAAGAGCATGAACCAAAATGGGAGGATGCGGTGAATGGTCAGCCCATAAGCGCCGATGTACATGATAAGCCGCGCCATGGCGCTTGCAAGCAGCATGAACGTCGCCCCAAGAAGGCCCGCGAGAACGCCGCGCAGGGTCTTTCCGCCCTCCGTGAACGTCAGGCACAGGGCAAAGGCCGCAAAGTTGATCGAGGCCACCACGCAAAGCTCCGAAAAGCCGCGCACGGCATATTCTGAATAGGTGAGCCCCTGCGGCAGCCCCGCAAGGCCCGTGAGGTAAGTGAACTGCACGGCGGCAAACAGCGCATACACCACGAGCAGCACCCCGAGCGCCGCCGCGACGCCCGCGCTGTTCATGGGCTTTGCATAAGGCGCATCGGAATAGGGTTTTTGTTCATAAATGGAATGGAACAAAAACGAATAGAAGAGCATGGCGACGATCAGCGCGCCGAACAGCCTCGCGATCGTCGGCCCGAGGCGGGTGTTCGCAAACGCCTTGCCGAGGAGCGCCCGCAGGGCGTCGTCCGCGCTCACGAGAAGCGGCACAACGATGAGCGCGAGCATCAGCCCGATAAATAGGCCCAGGCGCACGGCGCGCGTGTTTTCATTGCTTCCTTTTTTTGAAAACGCGCTGCCCGCCGCGCCGAAGAAACGCCCGAGGCTCGCAAACGGCGCAACGAAGAACCCGCCCAGGTATGCGAGGATGTAACCACCCTGCCGCGAGGCCGGCACGGTTGCCGTACATTCCACGGCGTTGAGCATCAAAACCAAAGGGATGGCGAAGAAGTTGATGGAGCTGAGCGTCTGTTCGCGATACAGCAGATAGCGCGCCATCAGCCACAGCGAAAGGGCGAGCAGCGCCCACCCTACGGGCTTTTTCGATGAGGTTTTCCACGTAAAACTATAAAACACCACAACATAGGTAAACCAGAAGGCCGCGTAGCGAAGCCCCGCCTGCTGAAGCGACGATTCCCCAAGCCCCTCCCCAAAAAGCACCCACGAAAACACCGCGCCAAGGCCGATGACCGCAAGGATCAACAGCCGCTGCGCTTTTGTGTAACTGCGTTTTTCGCTCGCCTTGGCAAGCGGGTTTTCATAAAACCCATTTTTTTCGTGTTCGTTCCCATTCATGCGGTTGTTTCCTCCGGCACATATTCAAGAATATCGGCCACCTGGCAATTTAAAATGCGGCAGATCGCATCGAGCGTCGAAAAGCGGATGGCCTTGCCTTTGTTGGTTTTAAGAATCGAGAGATTTGCCTGGGTGATGCCAAGCGTATCCGCAAGCTCGCCGGAACTCATTTTGCGCCGGGCAAGCATCACATCGAGGTTGACCCTGATCATCGCTTTACCTCCTTCCTAAATAGTGAGGTCGTTCTCGCGCTTGAACGCCACAGCCTTGCGGAAAACGCCCGCAAGCACGAGCGCGAATAAGCCCGCGAGAAGCATCACCACCGCGCAGACCGCCGTCATCGGCGTGAAGAAGATGAAGCATTTGGCAATAAACAGCGCGCCCGCCACCTCCGCCGCCGCGCCCATGCGCACGAACGCAAAGACGTTGCGCTCGACAAACGGGTCTTTGGAAACCGTTTGCATGACGAACATCAGCTCAAACAAGATCCACAGCGCAACAAGCCCCGCGAGCAGCAAGAAGCCGTAAAAGAGCAGGCGCGTTTCCCCCATGCCGTAAAACTCCTCAAAATAGGCGGCCACATACTCCAAAGTGAAGATCGACGCAATGCAAAAGAGCACGAACGCCGCGAGCACATACAACAGCGCCTGCGTGATGACGGCGAGCAGATTTTTGTTCATACAGCACCCTCCCGGAAGTTTGGATTGCTAATAGGATAGCACCTTCTATATTGTGTTTCAATATTATTTTATCGTAAATCAATAAATTCATGAATTAGATACATAGAAACTGCAAACATCGTGCGACAATACGGTGAACGCCGTTCCCAACGGCGGCGGGTTTTGATATAATCCGCATAGGGAGGGAGCCAATATGTCTTTACAATCTTTATTTTACGGTTCGGGTAACTACCTGTTTTTTGCGCTGATCGCGGTGGCCGTGCTCGGTGCGATTGCCTCGGCGCGTGTGAACGGCGTGTTTCAAAAATACGCGAAGGTGCGCGCGCAAAGCGGCCTGCCCGCCCATGCCGTGGCCCAGCGGCTTCTCCTCGAAGGCGGAAGCCAGGCGCAGCTCACCGAAGTTTCGGGCCGACTGACCGACCATTACGACCCGCGCAACAACACGGTGGGCCTTTCGCAGGCGGTTTATCGCGAAACGTCGGTCGCGGCGCTCGCGGTCGCCGCGCATGAGATCGGCCATGTGATGCAGTATCAAAATGGTTACGGCCCGATTCGCCTGCGAAACGCCCTTTTGCCGGTGGCGCGCATCGGCTCCGGCGCGGCGCCGTGGCTTGTGATATTGGGTGTGATGATGGGCAGCTTTGGCCTTGCAAGCTTTGGCGCATGGCTCTTTGGCGGCATTTTACTTTTTCAGCTCGTGACGCTGCCCGTGGAGCTCAACGCCTCGCGCCGCGCGCTCGACATGCTCACCGCCGGCGGCTACATCGACCGCTATGATGAAGAAAATGCCGCGCGCAAGGTCTTAAACGCCGCCGCCGCGACCTATGTCGTCGCAGCGCTCTCGTCGTTTGTTTCCTTCCT